>JADGNO010000020.1 GCA_017883405.1 Occallatibacter sp.
CGAAGGATGAAAAGTCTTGAATCGGAATGCCCGGAGGTTGCTGGTTTTGCCGGCACTCTGTATTCTCAATTGTTCATCGGAGAACGTTTACTGCCATGACTCAAAACACCACTTCCCGGCGCAGGTTTCTTCAGAATTCCGCGCTTGCGGCTTCCGCGCTCGCTTTGCGCTCAATCCCTCTTTCCTCGCAGTCTACTGAAGTTGACGCGCACATTGACATCATGCCTGAAGAGCCAATAGGCACGATCTCTCCCGAGATTTATTCCCACTTTATCGAGCAGCTCGGCGGCGTCATCTATGACGGTGTGTGGGTTGGAGAAAAATCTAAAATCGCCAACCAGGGCGGCATTCGCAGCTCATTCATTGAAATGATGCGTGCGGTGCAAGCACCGGTGTTGCGCTGGCCGGGCGGCTGCTTTGCGGACTCTTATGATTGGCGTGACGGCCTCGGCGCGCGTGACAAGCGGCCCGCCCGCGCCGGATTCTGGGATCAGCAGGACTCCAATCATTACGGGCTACATGAGTTCATGCGCACATGCCGATTGATCGGGTGCAAGCCTTACCTGGCTGCCAATGTTCGTACGCAACCAGCTCGCGATTTCTACCAGGAGATTGAATACTGCAATGCTCCGGCCGGTGATCTTCCCTCGAACTCGGCCGCACCGCCCCAACCTGACGCGTTGGCTGCATTGCGTGCTACCAACGGAGATCGCGAACCCTTCAACGTCGATCTCTGGGGAGTGGGCAATGAGAGCTGGGGTTGTGGCGGAAATATGACAGCCGAAGAGTACGCGGCCGCCTTTCGCCGGTATACCGCCTGGGTGCCGAGCTACGGCAAGGATCCATTACGCTTCGTCGCGGTCGGCCCCAACGGAGACGATGTCGAGTGGACTACACGCCTTTTCAAGTCTCTTTACGAGAACCCTGAACGTCGCCATCTGTGGGGTCTTTCGATTCACTATTACACATCGGGCAGTGCCGCTCGCTTCGCGGATGGCGATGCGCTGAAGTTCAATGACGGTGAGTACTACGACTTACTCACGCGCGGTTCGCTCATGGAAAAAATCGTTAAAGACCACTGGTCTGCGATGGGTAATCTGCCCGGCACTTCCAAAGGGCCGGGCCAACCCCAAGTCAAGCTGGTGGTCGATGAATGGGGAGCATGGTATGGAACGGGAACTGCACTGGCCCCCGAGTACAATCTTTCGCAGCAATCCACGATGCGCGATGCGCTGCTTACCGGAATCACCTTCGATATCTTCCACCGCCACGCTGATAAAGTCGCCGTCGCGGCGGTTGCACAGTCGGTGAACTGCATCCACTCGCTCATGCTGGCACAGGGAGACAGGGCCGCACTTACGCCAACCTTCCATGTATTCAAAATGTATTTGCCGCATCGCGGAGCCCAGGCGGTTCGCGCGGAGTTTACAGCGCCTCCCATTCCTAATCCTCTGGGCGACACTCCGATCCAGGTTGGAGGCAACAGTTACATCGGTGAACTCGCCCCGGTCAAAACGCTCGCGGGGCTTAGCGGATCTGCATCCATTGCGACACAGGGACGCGGAAAATTGCTGACGCTTACTGTTGTGAATCCCCATCTGACGAAACCGATCATGGCGGAGATCGGAACTCGCGGCGCGAAAATCTCAGCGGCTACCGGTTCCGTCTTGTCCTCGCACGATATTCATGATCACAATGATTTCGAGCATCCGGATAACGTGAAGCCCACCACCGCGGTTGTAGGCACGCCGAGTCTCGGCAGATTACGGCATAGCTTTCCTCCGGGCAGTGTGACTTCGCTTCAATTGACATTGATTTAAGTTCAATCACCGCCAGCGGAGACCTAATTGCCCATGCATCACGAGCAAGTTATGGATACATGTTTCTCTATCACGATGAATGGAAAATCATTGCAGGTTCGCGCAGGTACAACCGTGGCCGTGGCAATCGTTCAATCGGGAAGTCTCAGTCGCCATTCTGTTCTCGGGGAGCCGCGACAGCCGCTCTGCGGAATGGGGATTTGCTATGAATGCCGAGCTCAGATCGATGACCTTTTGCACCAGAAGACCTGCCAGATTTTATGCCGTCCCGGAATGAAGGTAGCGACCGAATGACTGAGTCCTTTGACCTCATCGTTGTAGGCGCCGGTCCGGGCGGACTTGCAGCGGCCGCGACCGCTGCCGAAGCGGGGATGCGCGTCTGCATCGTTGACGACAACCCGACATGCGGTGGACAAATCTGGAGAGGTACGGCCGGGGAAGAATCCACTAAGGGCACAGCAACAAAGTGGCTAGAGCGCGTGCGAGATCGAGTCTCTGTGCGTTCCGGATGGACAGCAGTCGACAGTGTCACAGGATTGGGCAAGTGGCGCGGAACTCTGCGAACCGAACGGGATGCGCAGACGCGCGACATCTGCTACTCAGCATTGGTTCTGGCAACCGGGGCGCGCGAGCTTTTCCTGCCTTTTCCTGGATGGACGTTACCTGGAGTTTATGGGGCGGGCGGGTTGCAGGCGTTTGTGAAATCGGGTCTGGATGTTTCGGGTAAACGTATCGTGGTCGCGGGAACTGGACCATTGCTGCTGGCTGTGTCTGCCGGCCTGACATACGCCGGTGCGCGCATCGTGGCCATCGTCGAGCAAGCACCATTATCGCGATTGGCGCGATTTTCATTGAGCCTGCTTTGGGGGCATGCAGGCAAGTTGATTGAGGGTGCCGGCTACGGATGGAGCACGCGCGGGATTCCATATCTAACCGGGGAATGGGTGAATGAAGCTTCAGGAGACGGCCATGTGCAGAGTGTGACAGTGACTTCTGGCTCACGAGTGCGTGACTTCAAAACCGACATGCTTGCCATCGGGTTTCATCTCATCGCGAATATTGAACTGGCGCGGTTGTTGAATTGTGTGGTGGAAACAGGATTTGTATGCGTCGATTCAATGCAGCAGACCTCTGTTAAAGGTATCTACTGCGTCGGTGAAGCAACTGGCATCGGCGGAATCGAAAAGGCGTTGCTTGAAGGGCAGATAGCGGGCTTCGCAGCGGCCGGGCGATTGGATCGCGCAAAAGAAATGGCTGCGGCGCGCGACCGCCGGATGCGATTCGCTCGCCGGCTCAATTCAACCTTTGCTCTTCGTACGGAACTGCGCACATTGGCAAGGGATGAAACCATTGTGTGCCGTTGCGAAGATGTTCCCAATGGATCGCTGCGCGACTGCCGTACGTGGCGCGAAGCCAAACTGCATACCCGTTGCGGCATGGGCCCTTGCCAGGGACGAATTTGCGGTCCCGCGACTCAATTCCTGTATGGATGGGACTCCCCACAGCCGAGGCCGCCGCTTTTTCCGACGGATGTATCAGTCCTGGCTGAACAGTGGAAAGAAGATGCACGCTCAAGTGGAATTATGGCGACAACTGAATCGTAATGTGCGCCGCGCAACATCTAGTTCAGCCCAGCGGCATGTGGATGGATGGATATAAGATTCGCACTGGCGGCACGGACTTATGGATAACTCGACATAGTTAACTTACAAGCTTGTAACTTCAAGAGAGAAGCTGCTCTGGAATTCAATTAGAAAATTGGGTGCATACGGCTTCCGCCTGTTATCGATGTCTTTGGTGAAGGGGGGAAGCAAGCAGAGCCGCGCACTCGACGGGGTTTCGTTCGCACGGCTCTGCTCTATGTATTTGTTAGATCATTTTCCGGGGAAGGGCGTACTTTCGACGGCGACTGCAGGGCGATGCGCCAGAGCATACCGCACGGTTTCACGTGTCGCATCCAGTTCAGGGCCTGTAATCAACATACGCGGGCCGCGAACCCGCGCATTTCCTACTCCGAGCTCCTGTTGCACCTGCTTGATGAGTTGGATAAACTTGGGCACCGTGTCCATGCGTAACAGCGGTAGAAACCAGCGATAGAGTTCGAATGCTTCTTGTTTCTTTCCTGCTGACGCAAGCTTGAAAAGGTCTACGCTCTCTTTCGGAAAGGCGTTCACGAGTCCAGCAACCCAGCCGATCGCGCCCGCACTGATGCCTTCCACAATGGCGTCATCTACACCTACGAAGATAGAAAGCCGATCTCTTGTTAGGGCGCGAATTGCTGTTACTCTGCGTACATCAGTAGAGGACTCTTTGACTGCAACGAGGTTAGGCAGTTCAAACGCCAGTTCACGGATCTGTTCAGGGTTGAAATCAGTTCCATAGGCTACAGGATTGTTGTAGAGCATCGCTGTCAGTGAGGTGGCTTTCACAATCGCACTTACATACGCCTTCATCTCCGCCCAGTCGCCGAGGTAAACGTAGGGAGGAAGGATCATCAATCCACTCGCTCCACGAGCTTCGGCACGCTTCGCCAAAGTCACGGCTTCGTTAGTCGAAAGAGCCGAGATGGCGGCTACCACGGGCACCTTACCCTGCGCAGTCTTAACTAGCGTGTCTAAGAGCGCAGTCTTCTCCTCAAGACTCAGCGTTGCGGCTTCGCCCAGGGATCCAAGCGCAATCAAGCCTGTGACTCCATTTTCAATCTGCCATAACGCGTGGCGCGCAACAAAATCATGGTCGATCTTTAGCTTTTCATCGAATGCCGTTGTCAACGCCGGCATGACTCCATTCCAGTTCATACTTCTCCTCATTACTTGTTTATCGGATTAATGACCGAGCCCCGCGACTAATGCGGTGTGAGCATACCGCGCGGGTAGATACGGTTCAGGTGCGATCGCTGAATGTTGGTTCGTGAGCATATCGGCAATCAATTGCGCCGTAGCCAGTGAAGTTGCAATCCCCAGTCCTTCATGGCCGGTAGCCAGTAGAAGGGAGGAATCGTTTACGTCAGGGCCGATGAGCGGCAACTTATCTGGCGTGGCCGCGCGAAATCCCGTCCAGACGCGAATTGCCCTCAGCTCGCCGATGGAGGGTAAGTAGGCCGTAGCTCGGGTAAGCATTGAAGTAAGTATCTGCCGATCGATGCCGCTGTGATCCGCATCGAACTGCCGGGAAGAGCCGATGAGCAACTGTCCCGTTTTACGAGGTTGCACATTGAAAGCCACTGAATCGGCACTGGTGCGGTGGGCGCTCTTGAGGTAACCGAGTTCGACAAGTTGGTGCCGAACATATCCAGGATACCGATCGGTGATAACAAGATGACCCTTGCGTTTGCGGATAGGCAGGTCCGGACAAAGATCCACGGAATCTGCACCTAACGCGAGTACGATCCGCTCTGCATGTATCTCCGTCCCGTCGACGAGCGTTAGGTAACCTTGGCCGATCCGACTGATTGCGCAACCGACGATTAGTGAAGCTCCAAGTTTCTCAGCATTGAGCGCCAATTGCCGTGCGACGACTGGCGGATATACCACGCCATCTTCCGGCACCAGCAGACCGCCTGCTAATCCTTTTGCGAGATTTGGTTCCTCTTTAGCGAGCTCGGATGCGGTTAACAATCGAGATGGCACTGA
>JADGNO010000145.1 GCA_017883405.1 Occallatibacter sp.
ATCCGCTTTACCTGGGTTCGATATTGATTGCGGTCGGATTTGCCGTCGCGCTGCTTAGCTGGCCTGTCGCCGTGGTACTGGCGATTGGATTTGCCATCATCTACATTCCGGTGATCGCATCGGAAGAGCGTTTTTTGCGTGCCACTTTCCCGGCTTTTGATGAGTATTGCCGCCGCGTACCCCGCATTATCCCCCGGCCTACTCCCGCCCGATTCGGCGGCGAAGGTGGAAAGCAGGCGGCTGCCGGGAGCTTTTCGCTTGAACTTTACCGGAGGCACCGCGAGTACAATGCTGCAATAGGGGTTGCACTGCTGTATCTCAGCCTGCTTTTTCTGCGGCCCGTTGTTGAAGCGATCATGCGCAGCGCGCGGTGAACCGTTCCGAACAAAGATAGTCATATAAACAAGGAGCCACGCCCTACTTTGAAGATGCGCACTTTTGCCTTCTCTTTTCTCAGCGCCCTGTTACTGGCCGCCGTGGCTCACGGCCAGCTTGCGGCGCCGCAGTCCAATTTCTCATTTCCGCAAAAGCAGACGCTTACCTACTCCGTGGATTGGCGCGTGTTCCCGGCCGGTACGGCGGTGTTACGCTTCGAGGCGGTTGGCGATCATGAGCGGCTCACGGCAAATGCGGACACCATCGGTGCTATCAATCTGCTGTTTCATGTCAGTGACCGGTTCCAGTCCACCTTTGACCGGCAAAAAGGCTGCACAGAAGAGTTCGACAAGCAGACCGTTGAAGGCCGCCGGCAAATCAACTCCACCCTGAAGATTGATTACGGCCAGAACAAGTCGATCCTCGACGAAAAGAACCAGGTGACTGGACAGACAAAGCATGTGGAAACAGCCGTACCCGGCTGCGTAACGGACCTGCTGACCGGCATGTTTTACGTGGCATCGCAGCCGATGGTGCCGGGAAAAAGTTTTGTCATTCCCGTAGTGGACGCGCAAAAAACTGTTCCTGTAACCATGCGCGTTGAAAGCCGCGAGGAGATTAAGACTACGCTTGGCGTCTTCAAAACTGTTCGCGTGCAGCCCACCGCCGATGCAGGCGTGGTGAAGAACCGCGGCAACATCTGGATCTGGTACACGGACGACGAGCGCCACCTGCCCGTGCAGATGCGCGCGCGGCTCTTCTGGGGAACCATCACCTTCCGCCTGACCGGCAACGACAACAAGTAGGCGGGCGGTACTCCCAGACCCTCGCTGAGGTCTAATTCCCCGTCCCTGAGACGCGACTGACACCGACCGTCCACTGTCTACTGATCACTGTCGGCTGTCTCTCACAGGTGTACACTTTTCTTCGCGCATACGCTGCTATTGCCTGCGCGTTTAAAGGCTTTTTCGGGGAGTTTCAATGCCTAAATTTATCTCTGCTTTCTTATTGTTGACTGCATTCGCTGCCCTGCCGCCCTGTTCGGCCCAGACCACGCCAGCCAAACGCCCCATGACCTTTGAGGACATGATGAAGATGAAGCGGCTGGGCGAGACCGCCGTTTCACCAGACGGCAAATGGCTGGCTTACTCCGTAACCACCGTCGATCTCAACCAGAACACCAAAACGCCTGTGCTGTGGCTGCAACCGATCGCCGGTGGCGAGCCGCGGAAGCTCGCCGTCGGTCAGCCCGGCGACAGTGGCGTGGAATTCTCCCCCGATGCCAAACGGATTTTGTTTCTAAGCAGCCGCGAAGCCGGTCAACAGATATGGCTGGCGGACTTCGACACGGCAACCGGCGCAACCAGCAACGAAAAGAAGCTGACCTCGATCTGGACCAATGCCGACAACGCCAAGTGGTCGCCGGACGGCCACTCCATCGTTTTCACTTCATCCGTATATCCCGATTGCCCCGCGATAACGACCACCGACTTCGACAGCGGCAATAAATGCAACGCCGATCGCGATGCGGCGCAGGCGGATAGCAAAGTAAAGGCACAGATCTTCACGCATCTGCTTTACCGGCACTGGAACCACTTCACCGGCGACAAGACGTCGCACCTTTTTCTGATCTCGGTTGACAACGGCAAGTTGCGCGACCTGACACCCAATGATCCGCGCGATGTTCCGCCCGATTACCCGACTGACTCGCTTGGTTGCGGCTGCGCGTTTTCTCCGGATGGGAAGGAACTGGCCTTCACTGAGAACCTCGATCCGGTGCGCGCCATCTCAACCAACGCCGACATCTTCACGCTCGATCTCACGAATCCATTAGCGAAGCCCGTAAAGGTGAGCACCTCACCCGGAGGCGATTTCAACCCCGCCTATTCACCTGATGGAAAGTATTTAGCGTGGCGCTCGCAAGCCCGCGCCGGCTACGAGGGCGACAAATTCCGGCTGATGCTCTACGACCGCGCCGTTAAAACCACAAAGGATTTGTTACCGAAATTCGATCAGTGGGTTGACGAGTTTGTCTGGAGTCCGAACTCGCAGACGATTTGCTTTGTTTCCGGCACCAATGGCTCGGCTCCGATCTTCGAAGTTGGAATTGCTGGAACGCACTTCACTCAATGGACAACCTTGAGTCGTGCTGATGGAGAATTCAGTGGACTTCATTTACTCTTTGACGGTATTCATCTAGTCGCGACGCGCATGACTGTGAGTCAGCCCGGCGAGGTCGTTGAGGCCGTGCCTTCCCCTGCTTCTGTCGAAGGCAGGAACTCAAAGGGAGAGTTTGGACCGTCTGGATCCGCTATTGATTTGCTACCCCTAACCCACCTAAACGACGCCCCGCTCTCCCAACTCGACATGCCGAAGATGGAGTCCTTCTGGTTCACCGCTGCGGATAAGACCAAACTGCAGGGCTTCATCATTCGCCCGCCGGCGTTCGACGCTTCAAAGAAGTATCCCGTCAAGTTCCTAATCCACGGCGGGCCGCAAGGCAACTGGGGTGACTCATGGAGCTACCGCTGGAACGCTGAACTCTTTGCCGCCAACGGCTACGTGGTTGTCATGATCAATCCGCGCGGCTCGACGGGCTACGGGCAGGCCATCGTTGACGGCGTCAACGGCGACTGGGGTGGCAAGCCATTTACCGACTTGATGGAAGGCCTGGACTACGCCGAGCAGCACTACAGCTTTATCGACAAGGACCGCGAGTGCGCGCTGGGCGCAAGCTACGGCGGCTACATGTCCAACTGGGTGCTCGGCCACACCAACCGCTTCAAGTGCATCGTGAGCCACGACGGCATGTTCAATCCTGAGTCGGCCTACGGAACCACCGAGGAAATGTGGTTCAACGAGTGGGAGTTCAAAGGCAAGCCGTGGGACTACTACGGCAAGCCCGATGCTGAAAACCCCTATCGCAAGTGGGCGCCCATGATGTCGGCCAAAAACTTCAAAACACCAACGCTCGTCGTCCATGGCCAGCTCGACTATCGCCTTGACGTAAGCGAAGGCTTCCAGCTTTTCGACACGCTGCAGCGCATGGGCGTGCCGAGCAAGATGCTCTACTTCCCTGACGAAGGCCACTGGGTGCTGAAGCCGCAGAACTCCCAACTCTGGTGGAAGACAGTGAATGACTGGGTAGATCAGTGGACGAAAACAGGTAAGAAGGACTAGGGAATAGGGAATAGGGATTAGGGATCAGCAAGTAAAGTGGGTGCCCCATCCTTGAATCGGTTTTTTGATTCAAGGGTGGGATAGCACTACTGCAAATCCTACTCACGAATGGCTCAAACTCAGAACAATGGAGCTAAAAGCTAATAGCTAAGAGCTGCACACGAACATGATGTTTCAACGCAAATCATCCAAGTCGCGCGCCTTTCTCAACGAGAACGGCCTCTACGACTACGCCGTGAAGGCGCTGGGCCGGAACATGCGCACTGAAGTGGGTTTGCGCAGGTTGATGCAAATGCGCGTGGAGCCGGGCGAGCGTGGCGAGGCCGTCATAAACGCAACCATCGCGCGCCTTAAGGAACACGGCTATTTGAACGATGCCGCCTTTGCCGAAACTTATGCGCGGCTGCGGCAGGAAAACGAGAAGCTGGGCTCGCGCCGCGTGCGCCAGGACCTGAAGCTGAAAGGCGTAAATGCCGACCTCGTTGAGGAAACTCTGGAAGCGCGCTACGGCGCAACCGACGAGGAAGCTCTCGCCCGCCAGCATCTGGAACGCAAGCGCATCAAGAAACCAACCAACGAAAAAGAAACCGCGCGCGTCATGCGGCGGCTTGTAACGGCAGGCTTTTCGACCAGCGTGATCTACAAAATCTTGCGCAACTGGAACGTGCCGGATGAGACGCTCGCCGCACTCGAAACGATCAACGCGGACGATTCCGAATCGGGCAGTGACTCCTGAAGGCCGAGACTCCTGAAAATGGGCGCCCCATCCTTGACGCGTTCTTTGCGCCAAGGGTGGGATAGCAAGAACCTCCGTAGGACGAACGCTCGGCCTCCGCGTAATTGAGCTAACAGCTAATAGCTGCTTTTCGTAATCGCTTCACGCACCTTCGCCAGCGGCGCTTTCGAATCGAATTCCACGCCATGATCCGCCGCGCGAACGCCAAGTTCCTCCCACAGCTTCGGCAAATCAACCTCGACCGGCGCGTCCTTCCACTTCGCATACATGTCCGTCAGTACATGCGTGCCGGTCGCTTTGTCGCCGATTTCAAGCGCCCGCGGCAGCGGCCAGTTGTGGTCGATGGTGCCGCCCTCAGCCACAATCGCGCGTAGCGCATCGCGCAGGCCCTTGCGATTTTTGGTCTGGCGGTGAATCTCCACATCGGCGACCAGGCAAAAGAGCGCTCCGCCCCAGTAAGTACGCCCCCAGGTATGGGTGTGATCGAGGCCCTGGTCTCCCGTGCCCGGCTCGCCCTGCGGCATGCCGCGCACCATGTCGGCCCAGATTTTTTGCGCCTGCAGATTTCCGGTCATCACGCGCGCGATGGGCTCAACGTACGAAGCAAGCCCCTCCTCCATCCAGTGATTCTCTTCAGGCAGGTCAGGAAAGGCCATGTGATCGAGTTCGTGCGTGGTCACCCAATCGTCGTCGAGATCCGCCTGCGTTGCGTGCTCGGCAATGCGCAGTCGCGTAAAACCGGCAACCCCGTCCACGTCGCCCCAGGTGGTGCCGCCGATTGAATCGCGGCGTCCGCCCTGCGTGGGCACAACCAGTAAGCGTGCTCGTGCCACGGGAAACCGTCCATAATAGGCCGCAATCGCTTCAGCAGCTTCGCGAATGTGCTTGAGCACCTGGTCAGGCGCCAGGTCCATTGATCCGTTGGCGAAATCCACCTGCAGAGTGGACTCACCGATCTTGAGCTCGTGGGTGCTGGCGATGCCTGCCGCTGGCCGCCATGGCTGGGCGCTGGCGAAAAAAGGCGCAAGAACGAGCAGAGCAAGCAACGTGCGAGCCTTCAGAAGCATGTGTGCCTTTCAGATGAAGCGGGGAAATGCGTGCGCCGTTTTTTAGGCCGTATTGGATGAGACGGATGCGCCGCCCTCGCGGATCACGTTCAGGCCAGAATAATCTCCTCAGCGTCCAAGGGCCAGTTGTCTGGGCCATGCGGTCTCAGGCCAATTACACTGGTTATGACATGCAAAGTCGCACGGGAAACGAGATACGAGAGCTGTTTCTGCGCTTTTTTGAGTCGAAGGGGCACCGCCGCGTGCACTCTTCCTCGCTGGTGCCTGCCAACGACCCAACCCTGCTGTTTACCAACGCGGGCATGAACCAGTTCAAGGACTTGTTCCTGGGCGCGGAAAAGCGCGAGTACGCGCGCGCCACCACGTCGCAAAAATGCGTGCGCGCGGGCGGCAAGCACAACGACCTTGAAAACGTGGGTTTCACGCGGCGGCATCACACGTTCTTTGAGATGCTCGGCAACTTCTCGTTTGGCGACTACTTCAAGCGCGACGCCATCAATTTTGCCTGGGAGCTTATTACCAGCGAAGAGTGGTTCGGCATTCCCAAGGATCGCCTGTACGTGACGATCTTTGAAGGCGCTGACGGCGTTCCGCGCGACAACGAGGCCGAGGGCTATTGGATTGAAGCGGGCGTACCCAAAGAGCGCATTCACCAATATGGCCTGAAAGACAACTTTTGGCAGATGGGCGAAACCGGCCCCTGCGGCCCATGCTCTGAGATTTTTTATGACATGGGACTGGAAGCCGCGGAAACACCCGGCGTCGACAAACCGTTTGGGCAAGACGATGCGCGATACGTGGAGATATGGAATCTGGTCTTCATGCAGTTTGACCGCTCCGCCGCAACCGACGCTGCAGGAAAGACAACTTACACACTGACGGCGCTGCCCAAGCCCTCCATCGACACGGGCATGGGGCTGGAGCGCGTGTCGGCGGTACTGCAGGGCAAGGTTTCAAACTTTGAAACTGACCTGTTTACGCCGCTGATTAGGAGAGCTGCGGAGCTAGTGGGGCTGCAAGTTCGACCGCGAGCCCGCGTGGAACCTGTGGGCATTGACGATCCTCTACCAACTCCCTCAACGGAGGACGAAGATCGAAGGATCGTCACAGATTTGCTTAAGAAGAACATCGGGAACGCCAGCCTGCGCATCATCGCCGATCACGCGCGCGCTGCAACGTTCCTCATCAACGACGGCGTGTTGCCGTCAAACGAAGGACGCGGTTACGTGCTGCGCAAAATCCTGCGGCGCGGCATTCGCCATGGACGCCTGCTGGGACAGGAGAAGCCGTTCCTGTTTGAAATGGTGTTCGCAGTGCGCGACTTGATGCAGGGCGCGTATCCCGAGTTGAACGAAAGTGCCGCTCGCGTGGCGAAGGTTGTTGAAGCGGAAGAGAAGCAATTCGATCGCGTACTCAAGATCGGACTCACGCGCCTGAACGAGGAATTGCAAAGCGGCTTCAACGGCGAAAAAGCATTCCACCTCTACGAAACGTTCGGCCTGCCGCTCGACTTTATGGTCGATGCGGCACGCGATGCAGGCGTGAAGTTTGACGACGAAGGCTTCGAGCATGCTCGCTCCGAGGAGCAGGCCCGCGCCCGAGCCAGCTGGAAAGGCGGCAGCCAGAAATCGGCCAGCCCCGCATTCCGCGATCTCGCGAAGACAGTATTCGAAGGCTATCGCCAGCTCAACTCCACCAACTGCGAAGTGCTGGCCATTGTGAAGAACGGCCAGGGAGTGCCCGCAGCCGCTGCCGGCGATGAAGTTGAAGTCGTGCTTGACCACACAAGTTTTTACGGCGACTCCGGCGGCCAGGTTGGCGATACTGGCTTTTTCCTGACCCTGGATGGAAACTCCACGATAGCGGAAGTTACCGGCTGCATGCTGCCAGTGCAGGGCGTGCGCGCGCACAAGGCTATGCTTAAGCAGCCGCTTGCCGTAGGCGATCACGTCAACACCGCCGTCGACGGCCTCCGCCGCGATGCTATCCGGCGCAATCACACCGGAACGCATCTGCTGCACGCGGCGCTGCGCCAAGTGCTAGGCACGCATGTAAAGCAGGCCGGCTCCGCAGTGCATCCTGATCGGCTTCGTTTTGACTTCTCGCATTTTGCGCAGGTGGCCGACGAAGAACTGCAGGAAGTCGAAGACATTGTCAATCGCGAAGTGCTAGTCAACGCGCGCGTGGATACGCTTGAAGACGTGCCCATCGACGTGGCCGTGAACGAGTATCACGCCATGGCACTGTTCGGCGAAAAGTACGGCGACAAGGTGCGCGTGGTGAAACTGTCCGACGGCTTCTCCACTGAGCTTTGCGGCGGCACGCACACCACAGCTACCGGCGAGATCGGCTTGATCAAAATCGTCGGTGAGGAATCGGTATCGTCCGGCGTGCGC
This sequence comes from Occallatibacter sp., assembly GCA_017883405.1. Classification (GTDB taxonomy): domain Bacteria; phylum Acidobacteriota; class Terriglobia; order Terriglobales; family Acidobacteriaceae; genus Telmatobacter. The sequence goes on from JADGNO010000145.1 coordinate 7,755, forward strand.
AGGTTGGAGGCGATCAGCGGCATGGGTTCGCTTGGTTTGTTCCGCGAAGACTTCGCGGTTGCGCAGGTCGCCGCGCAAGTTGCCGGCACTCCAACCGGTAGCCTTTCGGACGGATTGCGTGCCAGATTGGCGGCCCAGGAAGACGAACTGAAGAAACTGCGCCGCGAACTGGATGAAATGCGTATGAAGTCGGCCGCGGGCGGGTTGGATGAAGCATTGAACAACGCCGTCGAGGTAAAAGGCGTAAAGCTCATCACCTTGCGCGCTGACCAACTGGAGCGCGGGCAGTTGCGCACCCTGGTGGACAACCTGAAGCAGAAGGCTGGCGAAAGCGTGGTGCTGGTTGCCTCCGCACAGCCTGAAGGCAAGGTGGCAATCATCGCCGGTGTTACACAGGGCCTCATCAAGCGCATTCAGGCAGGCAAGCTGGTGGGTGCTGTGGCCAAGCTGGTTGGCGGATCGGGCGGTGGCAAGCCGGAACTGGCTGAGGCTGGCGGCAAAGACCAGGCGCAGATTGACGCGGCTATCAAGGCCGCGCCGGGCATCGTAGGAGATTTGCTGGGATAAGATTCGCTGTTCGACTCAGCCGCCGAAAACGGTCTGAGTCGAACCATAGGCAAGAGAACCAGGATATCTATGCGGCTGCGTTCCTGAGTGAAGCAGCCTTTTTTATTTCACTGCCGCACCGGGGCGCAGGTTGAAGTTGTACGCGACGCCAAACGACACGATCGGGTAGTACTGAAACGGGCTGATGTCGGTCTTGTACTTTTGGATCTGTGCCTGCAGGTTAGCCTGTACCGTGGGATCGGTCGCCACGTTGACGCAGTTCTGGCCGAACTGATCGCAAGCCTGTCCGCCGGTAAGCGCAACGTTCACCGTGGGCGCGCCCACAAAAGCCGCTCCCACTTCAAACGGGAACGACAGGCGCCCGCCGCGGCGCGAAATCATGTTTCCCCAACCGGTGGTCATGGTGAAGGCGGGATTACGGCTGTTCAAACCCAGCTTGCCGTTACCGGTGATGGGGTTGGTGCTCGATGCGTAATAGGTGACGCCATTGAGATCAAAGCTGGTGCCGCCATTAACTGCCAAACTGGCTGAAACCGCATTCTGATTGAGCAGAAGCATGCCAGGGCTCAGGCGGAAGCCGTGCTCAGGAAACGGATAGAAATCCAACGATGCACCCGCCGAAGCGAAATTCAGCTGGCCGTTCAGGTTCATGCCGTTGGTCTTGATATTGTTCACCGAGTAATTGAACACGTTGCCAACGCCGCGGACATTCATCCGCTGGTTTACGTTGACGGCAGCCTGCAGGTTGATGCCCATGGGAGAAATTCCGCCGCCAAAGGCGATCCGCGAAAATGGCGACAGCGAACTGGGACCAGTTGCAGCTGCCGGACGCGCGAGCGATCCAGAAGTGTATCCCCCGGCTGCCACAGGCGAAGCCGCGGCCACGCTGAACGGTGTGGGCGCACCTTGTGCAAGCAGGCAAGAGGAGGTGGCCAGCAAGGCGAGCGTAATAAACAGGACATTGCGTTTCATGGTACCTCCAGAAAGGTGATGCAGTTTGTCCGGCTGCCGGTTGCGTCCAG
>JADGNO010000146.1 GCA_017883405.1 Occallatibacter sp.
CATTCCCTGGGCTATTCATCTACAGGCAATTTCCCTTGAAGAGCCCGATCCCTTGCTTCGCAGCCTCACCAACGTAATCATCAGCTGTGGCGGTTGGGTCCTGAGCCGTAGTGCCACCGACTCCGGCGCATTAACCGTGCTATTCGAATTTGAGCGGTACGCCTGCGTGGATGTTTACAGCGGCCTGGTCGGCGCGGGGCTTGAACTTACGCGAATTGGGCACCTGCGATTTACTGAGCTCTGCCAGTGCACGCGCAGCAACCGAAGTGACTGCGGAACCGAAATCGCCAGCATCGATCTTGAAATCCAGACCTACCCTTTGAACAACGCTTCAAAAAACCGCATATTACCGGCTGCGTAATACCGCGCCGGTTCCCAGCCCGGCAGGGTCTGAATGGTTGAGTCGGCGCTGCTCAACCGGCCTCAACCAGCCCGTAGCGCCGCTGCCACGCCTCTTTAAGCCGCGCCCATACGCGCGCCTTTTCCGTCTCGGGCAAATCACTGTCCGGATGATTGGCGAACCGCGTCGCCTCCCGCTTGGCCAGTTCTAATAGCTTGCGATCGCGCAGCAAATTGGCCACCCGGAAATCGGGCAACCCCGCCTGGCGCGTGCCAAAGAACTCGCCGGGGCCGCGCATGCTCAGGTCGAGCTCGGCCAGTTCAAAGCCGTCCTGGGTGCGCACCATGGCGTTCAGCCGCTCCTCTGCAAGCTCCGATACACGCGCGCCGGTAATCAGGATGCAATAGCTCTTCGCCGCGCCGCGTCCTACGCGACCGCGCAGTTGATGCAGCTGCGCCAATCCAAATCGCTCGGCATGTTCAATCACCATCACCGTCGCATTCGGCACGTCCACGCCCACTTCAATCACCGTAGTCGAAACCAGCACGTCAATCTCACCGCGCTGGAATCGCCGCATAATGATTTCTTTTTCATCGGCGTCCAGGCGCCCATGCAGCAACCCGACTTTCAGCCCGGCAAACGGTCCTTTCCTGAGCTTTTCGTACATGTCCACTGCAGATTTCAATCCCGATTTTCCCGCCGGGATGGCCTCCTGCGCTGCCAATGGAAACAGGTTGGCGGTCTTGCCCTTGCGCGGCAGCTTCGGCACTGGAGCAGCTTCTGCCGCCGCCTCTGGATCGTGCGAGAAATCGAGTTCCGGCTGGTCGTCACCGGTTCCTTCAATCACCGGGTAAACAATGTAAGCCTGCCGTTTGAGGGCAATCTGCTTGCGCACAAAGCCCCATACTTCATCAGCCTTTTCGCCTGCAACGCGCCGCGTCACAATCGGCGTGCGCCCCGGCGGCAGCTCGTCCAGGACGCTCAGATCGAGATCGCCGTAGAGCGAAAGCGCCAGCGTTCGTGGAATCGGAGTTGCCGTCATCACCAGCACATCTGGCTCAGGCTGATTGGGCTTCTTCATCAATTTAAAGCGCTGCAGCACGCCAAACCGGTGTTGCTCGTCGACCACCACCAGCCCCAGGCGATCGAATTCCACTTTCTCTTCAATCAGCGCGTGCGTGCCGATCACCAGTTGCGCCTCACCGCGATTGATCAGTCCGCGCACATGGCGTTTGCGATCGTCATCAAGCGAGCCAGTCAGCAGCACGATGCGCGGTTTGCGCGAAGACCGCTCCAGCAGTTTGCGCGCTGCAAGAAAATGCTGCGTCGCCAAAATCTCCGTGGGGGCCATCAGCGCAGCCTGGTAGCCGTTTTCCATGGCCACCAGCATCGCTTGAAAAGCGACAATCGTTTTGCCTGAGCCAACGTCACCCTGCAGCAGCCGCCGCATTGGGCTCGGGCCGCGCATATCGGTCACAATTTCCCCAAGCGCGCGCTTTTGCGCCGTCGTTGGATGAAAGGGAAGCACCTCGCGAATCGCTTCACGCACTTTATCCGTTGTTGCAAAGCTGATCCCCAAGCGCTCCCGCATGCGGCGACGCTTCAGTTCCAAACCAAGTTCCAGAAAAAACAGCTCCTCAAATATCAGCCGCCGATGAGCAGCCGTCGCCGCGCCCTGTAATTCCGCCAGCGAAGTTCCTTCCGGCGGAAAGTGAATATTGCGCAGTGCGGTTTCGCGATCAGGCAGGTTAAGCCGCTCCAGCAGCGCGCACGGCAGGCATTCAGGCATCGAGCCGCGCATCTGCTCAAGCAGGTTGTAGATCGTCCGCCGTTGCCAGCGCGAAGTAAGCTTGTTGCCCCCCAGCGACTCGTAAACAGGCGTGATCCGTCCCACTTCCAGCAACCGCGTCTCCGCGTCGTCGCTCGCATCGGGCAATAGCTCAAACTGCGGCTGAATCATCTTCAACGTACTTGACGAGCGCGACGGTTCCACCTTGCCGTGAACCGCAATCGTCTGCCCAGCGTGAAACTTGTCCTTCAGGTACGTGGCGTTGAACCAGATACATTTCAGTGCACGATTTCCCTGGCCCACGGTCAGTTCAAACAGGGGCATACGCCGCGTCCGCAACAAAATCGAGCCGCGCACTTCGCCGATCACGCTGGCCACCTCGCCCGGCTGAATTTCATCCAGCGGCCGAGGGTTCTGGCGGTCTTCGTAGCGAAAAGGAAGGTGATACAGCAGGTCTTCGGCCGTCAAAATGCCCTTGGCGGCGAGCATTTCAGACACACGCGGGCCAACCCCACGTACGTACATCACCGGAGTATCCAAGGCAGGCACAATCAGGATGCTAAATGTACCCGCCACTCCGGGCAAACGGCAGCTCGCTGCAAAATGCGATCAACAAGGTACTTTCTGCCGATGAAGTGATGTGTGCACTTCCTGTTTATTCGAATTGCGTCGTAAAATTTCGCACGCATTGCAAAGCGATTCAAATCGCTCTACGTAATTCGCCAGGTATTCATGAGCAACTCCCGGCTGGGAAGAGAGAAGAACGACTATGAGTTCGGAATTGACGCTCGCGTACGTTGAAGTGTCAGACCATATCGGCATCATTACGCTCAATAATCCCAAAAAACGAAATTGTCTAAGCAGTGCTCTCATTGAAGAAGTTTGTGCTGCTCTCGCGGCCATGCAGAAAGACGAGGTTCGTGTCGTCATCCTGCGCGCTCCGGCAGGCAGCCAGGTGTTCTCCGCAGGTCACGACATAAGCGAATTGCCCACCAACGGGCGCGATCCGCTCACCTACACTGACCCGCTTCGCCACCTTGTTCGCACCATTGAGCATTTCGGCGCGCCAGTCATTGCCATGGTGGAGGGAACCGTTTGGGGCGGCGCCTGCGAACTGGTGATGAGCTGCGACATGATCATCGCTGCTGAAGACAGCACCTTCGCCATCACGACCACAAAACTCGGGGTTCCGTACAACATGTCGGGGATCCAAAACTTTATGAACTCCGGTGGAATGCTGCTGTGCAAGGAGATGTTGTTTACCTCGCAACCCCTCGGTTCGCGCCGCCTGGTAGATCGCGGCCTTGTTAACCATGCCGTC
>JADGNO010000021.1 GCA_017883405.1 Occallatibacter sp.
AATCCGGACTGCCACATGATTCTGCGTGGCGGCAGCAAGATTACGAATTACGACGCCGCCAGCGTGGCCGATACCGCCGCAAAAATGGAGAAGGCCGGGATGCCGCCGCGCATCATGATCGACTTCAGCCACGCCAACAGCAACAAGGATTACCGCCGCCAGGGGCAGGTTTGCCACGACGTTGCCGAGCAGGTGGCCGCTGGTGATAATCGCATTATCGGGGTGATGATCGAGAGCAATCTGGTAGCAGGCGCACAACCGTTGATTCCCGGCCAGCCACTCGTCTTCGGCCAGAGCATCACAGACGCCTGCATCGACTTCGCAGAAACCCGCACATTGTTAACTGAGCTGGCCGGCGCTGTGCGCACAAGAAGAAACAGCTAGGCCGAATCACCCTGCAAGCAACAAGAAACACCCAACCAATCGAAGTGTTATCCCGAGCGCAGCGCGTTTGGGACCCCGGAATCGTATGGCGATTCTGGGGTAGGCATAGCAAAGGATCTGCTTTGTTGTCGCGTTCTGCGCAAGCCGCTCCTCTATCATGAAGCGTATCGTGCACTGGCTGCCAAGAATCGCACTAATTTTTCTGGCCGGCGCCTACCTGACGGCGCCCGCACAATCTCCGACTGAAGATCGAAATGTCGCTCAACAAACGCAGGAACACGGCGATTGGGTCGATCCGTCTACCGGACTTATGTGGGCTGCGAAGGACAACGGTAACGACGTAAATTGGAAGAATGCAGCCAAGTATTGTCGTGATCTGCGGTTGAATGGGAATTCCGACTGGAGTCTACCGATAATCGAGGAACTCGAGAGAATCTACGACGGGAGCGCGTCCACCCACGATCATTCTAAATACATCATCGCTGGTAAGCCAAAGGGCGGTTTGCTTCTGACAGGTGCTCATCATTGGAGCAGCAGCCCAATATTGGATGATCGAGGGCACCGTAGCGGATATGGGTTGGAGTTCGATTTTTGGGGTGGAAGGCGGCACGAGGACCCGACCGGTTACTCTGGCCAAATTCGTGCGCTATGCGTGCGTCGCACCGGCAATTGATTTAGAGCTAACCGTATCACGCCACTTTCTTCAGCAGTCCGATCTTGGGCCGCCGTTTCCGGCTCGCCTGCCAAAGATCATACTGAGTTTGCAAATCGATCCAGAGTGTAGGGCTAGTTCCTAACGCTTCTGCGAGCCTCAACGACATATCTGCGGAAATACCAGCTTTACCATTCAAAACGCGCGACAATGTGACCCGCGAAACACGCATGTGTGCTGCCGCCGCTGATACTTGCATCTCGCCAAGCCACTCGCGCAGCACGCGTCCCGGATGTGCCGGATTGAACATTTGCGCCATAATCCACCTCTTAGTGGTAATCCTGATAATCCACCAGAATTGCGTCTTCGCCTTCAAATCGGAACGTTAGCCGCCAATTGCCGTTCACCGACACGGTCCAGTGCCCCTTCAGATCGCCAGAAAGCGAGTGAAGCTTCCAACCCGGCGGCGCCATATCGGTCGGCCCTTTAGCTTTATTGAGCGTCGTTAATTGCAAGTTCAGCTTATTGGCGTGACTCGGCTGGATTCCTGCCTTGCTACCCGTGAAAAAGAACTTCTCGATTCCCGCGTGCCGGAAGCTCTTGATCATGCGAGTAGTGTAACGCTACACGATACAGATTGCAATGCCCCCGCGTCGCTTGATTCCATATGCCTAGCCACCACCTCAGTTGGTTGCCGAACCGCATTTCCGCAACCAGCAGCTATCATGGTCTCGGGACGCGGAAAGTCCCTGACTTCATGTCCCCAACCATCTTCATCTCGGCAGGCGAGGCAAGCGGCGAACACTACGGCGCCCTGCTGGCCGCTGCGATCCAGCAGCAACTTGCTCTAAAGGGGAGAACAGCGGAGCTGTTTGGCATGGGCGGTGAACGCATGCAATCCGCAGGCGTTGAACGCATCGTCCGCTCAGAAGACGTATCCGTCATGGGACTGACGGAAGTGCTGGCTCATCTTCCACGCATCTACGGCGAGTTCCGCAAGCTCAAGAAGGCCATTCGCGCACGGCGGCCTGATGTAGCCGTGCTCATTGACTTTCCCGATTTCCATTTTCGCCTTGCGCGCGAGTTTCACCGGCTCGGCATTCCCGTCATCTATTTCGTAAGCCCGCAACTGTGGGCCTGGAAGAAACACCGCATCCGGCTGGTGCAGAAGTACGTTCGCAAGATGCTGGTCATCTTCCCGTTTGAAGAGGCCTTCTACAAGGAGCACGGCGTGGAGGCCGAGTTCGTAGGCCACCCACTGGCCGAGATGCCGCGGCCCGCGATTACACGCGAGCAATTCGCCCAAGAAAACGCGCTAGACCCCACCCGAACGTGGATCGGGATCCTGCCCGGCAGCCGTCCGCACGAGATCCGCGATCACTTGCCAACAATGCTCGATGCAGCGCGACGCCTGGCGAACGCCCGTGCGCAGAAGCTGGAGTTCGTCGTACCGCTGGCCCCCACGCTCGACACTGCTCAACGCGCTGAAGTGCATCGCATCATCCAGAACTTCGCTACCGGCTTGACCGTGCGCCTGGTTGAAGAAGCCCGCGCCGCGCTCTTCCATGCTCGTGCGTCCATGGTGGCCAGCGGAACCGCCACCGTCGAAGCCGCGCTGATCGGCAATCCATTCGTGGTGGTATATAGAGTCTCCGCCCTTACCTATGCCATCGCCAAGCGCGTGGTCAAAGTGCCGCATGTGGCCATGGCCAACCTTATCGCCGGCAAGCGCGTGGTTCCGGAGTTGATTCAGAACGACTTCACGGCCGCAAATATCGTCCAACAGCTAGACCTTCTGCTACCGGATGGGCCTGCTCGCGAGTCCATGATTAAGGACCTGCGCGCGATCCGCAAAGCACTGAACGCGCACCAGGACGACAAGGGGCGCAAGGAGTCGGGCGCCATTGAACGAGCAGCAGCCATCACGATCGGCGAAATTTCATCGGGTTCCCCATCGCCGGCCGAGTTGATTGTGCAATCCTGAATGAAATCGAAATTGACCAGCAAATGACTGCCGCCTGAGCGGCAGCATCGCAAGGCAAGGATGATTGCTATGCATACAGAAAGTAAGCACTTTCGGCGGTCAAACAAATTCCCGAACGCCCTGCGCATTGCCGCGGCGCCCGGAGCCATTTTGACGGCCATTTTCGCAGTTCTCGCGGTCGCGGCCCCCTTATCGGCGCAGCGGGCCGAGCGCTCGTCCCTCGACATCACCGGCTACGTTATTGATGCCGAACTCGATACGGCCACGCACCATATCTCCGCAAAGACGGTGGTCACCTTTACCGCACCGCCAAATCTTGAAGTGGTCAACTTCGGCTTTCATCCAGCCCTGAAGATTACAAAGATCACTGACGCCGCCGGCAAGCTGCTCGATGGTGAACGCACCGCCGACGGTTCCATTCGCGTTACCGCAGGCACGCCCATCGTCCCCGGCCAGCCCGTAAAGTGGACTTTTGAATACGAGGGCGTGCTGACCGGCAGCGAAGATGGCCCGGTTGAAGGGCTGAAGCTCGCAGCCATTCAGGAACCGATCAGCTACCTGCTCTACCCGGCGCGCTGGTTCCCCACCACCGGCTACATGACTGACCGCTTCACCGCTGAAATGCATATCCGCGTTCCGCAGGGCGTGCGCGTGTTTGCCAGCGGCGGTACGGGAGCATCGCATCCCGTCACTCTTACCGGTGGCAAACCCGGTGACCAATACGACTTCAACTGGACCAAGCCCGGCTTTCCGGGAACCGTAATCGCAGGCCGCTTTGTGGGCCCCGTCTCAGTGGGCGCGGGCAATGTGAGAGTGTTCCTCACCATCAGCCATCAGGCCTCTGCCAACCAGCTTGCCCAAACCGCCAGCAAGCAGTATGACTTTTTTACTGACGCGTTTGGCGGCAACGAAGGCGCCCGCCTGAATGTAATCGAAATCCCCGACGACACCCTGCCCGCCGTTTGGGCGCCGGAGATCGCCGCAATTCAGGGCTCGCGCGTGGGCGACAAGAGCGGCATACGCCTGCTGGCCAACACCATCGCGCACCAGTGGTGGGGTTCTGAGGTCAGCCCGCGCACGCTCAGCGACGCATGGATCACCAACGGCATGTCGCGCTACGGCGAGCTGATGTACCTGGAAGAAGACAGTGGCAAGAGTTCCATGCGCGCGGCTCTTGAAGATGTTTCCGCCGGTGCGCTGGCTTACGACACTATCCCACTGTCGAGCTCAGGCAGGCTGGCTCCCTTCTCGCCCGAGTTTCAATCCATGACGCTGGAAAAAGGCGCCATGGTATTCCACATGCTTCGCGGCGAAATCGGCGACAAGGCATTTCTCGCCACGCTCAAAGGCACACTCAGCCAGTTCACTGACAACTCGATCCGCGCACAGGATCTGGAGAAAGTCGCCGAGTCGCAAAGCCAGCAGCAACTCACTCCTTTCTTCGCGCAGTGGATTGACGGCACTGGCGCTCCTCGCTTTACCAACAAGTACGCCGTCTATCGCCTGGGAAATAACAAGGGCTTCCGCACCATCGGCGAAATCCAGCAGGATCTCGACCTGTTCAGCATGCCGGTAGACCTGCGTGTGGAAACCGACGGCAAGACCGAAAATAAAAAAGTGGAAGTCGTGGGCACCAGCACTCAGTTCGTCGTTGATACATTTGGCCCGCCGCGGCGTATTAACGTCGACCCCGACCAGTGGGTTCTGAAATCCACTTCAGACCTGCAGGTACGCATCGCCATCCTCAAGGGACAGCAGCTGGTGGCGCAGGGCGACCTTGCCAGCGCGCTCGTCGAATACAAGAAGGCCCTGGAAGCCAATCCGCAAAGCTCGCTCGCCAGCTACCGCATTGGCGAAGTGCTCTACACGCAGCGCAACTACCAGGCCAGCGTCAATTCCTACCGCGACGCGCTACGCGGCGACGACGAGCCACGCTGGACCGAGGTCTGGAGCCACATTCAGATCGGCAAAATCTTCGACCTCACCGGCCAACGGGATCGCGCCGTAAACGAGTACCGCCTGGCCATCCAGACCAACGACAACACCCAGGGAGCAGTGAACCAGGCCAGAGCGTATCTGCAAAAGCCTTATGCCCGGGAGGATAGCGAGTAGTTGGACGGCTAGCGGCAAGTGGCTGTCCTATCCCAAACGCAAAACGGCCAGCCTTCGCGGCTGGCCGTTTTATTGCTCAAACTTTGCTCACTACTGGGATCTGCCCAGCGCCAACACTTCCAGATCAACGCTGGCCAGTCCTGACCTGGTCATCGCCAACCTTTGCGCGGCCCCGAAGGAAAGGTCAATGATTCGATCCTGTTCCACCAGGTCTCCGCGATCCGTAATCTTGACCACAACTGAACGGTGATTGCGATGGTTGATGACCCTCACCAGAGAGCCGAATGGCAGCGTCGGATGACATGCCGTCATGGCATACATATCGTACCGCTCGCCGCTGGCTGTCTTGCGTCCTTGAAATACTCCTCCATACCAGGAGGCAATGCCGTGCAGCCGATCGCCCCGCTTGAGTGCTGCCTGCTCTGACCTTGCAGCCTCTTTCGCTTCTTCCTGTGCAGCCATCTGTGCTGCCTTTACATCAAGCGATTCCGACGACGGAGTTGCGTTGAGAGACGCGCCCGCTATGTCAACGACGGAATGAGAAAGGCGCGCATCCGCGAGCACTGTCCGCGTGGTGAAAGTGACCACCACCAACGCAGTCAGCACAACCGATGAACAGGCCGCCAAGACACAGACTCCCAGCGGAGTGTTCAGGCCCAGTGTGCGTATTTTCCGTTTCATGACCATTCACCCATTTTACCAACTCGACATCAACATAGTGTGGGAATCGGCGACGTCGTTACAGAGTTGCTCGTTGAAAAATAATGAGTTCTGATCAAAAGTCCGTTAAGCGCCTGATATAAGGTGATTTACAAATTGCACTAGAGACAGTGCAAAATAGTAACCCCCTCCAAGTGACTAAAAATGTCGTTTTTGGAGCTCCCAAGTCGCCTGAAAAAAGCGAAGAAACCGCGAATTGCGGGGAATGAACAGCGCTTGGGAAAATGAAGCCGGATCAGTCCGGCCCTGCAGAAATCACCCAGATGCAGAGCCAGTCTACGCTCAATTCAGAATGCTCCCCGGAATTCGTGAAGCGGCCTCAGGCTGGGATTATTTCTGTGGATAACTGGGTGTGATTTCAGGAAAAAGCTGTCTCTAAAAAGGCACAGCTCCAGCCATCCTCCTAATTCGAGCAGATGAGAAACGGCCCTGGCCCTTAGAGCATGAGAATATTCTAAGCATTTGTCCACTCGAAACGGAGTGAGGATGAGCGGTTGATTTCAGCGAAGTTCGAAAGAGCACAATAGGAAGACAGATGGGTACGCCCGGGCTGGATTCCGGGGCCAGCTCCTGTCATTCGATATCAGGAGGTAGCAGTGTTGCAGAATTCCCAACGCCTGAATTCCTCCATCGCCATCCCTTTGGCATTTGCTTTATTCGCGAACGTGTCCGTGCACGGGCAGCAAAATCTACAACATCCATCCTTCGAGATCCTGACCCTCCGCATGGATGTCGACGTGGATGGAGCGCCGAACGCATACGGTCCTCCGGGCAAGCGCACGCTCGACATTCTTCTCAATGCGCATTACCTCAATCGCGCCGACGAAAAACTCGTCGGCTACCTGGTTGACCAACACGGTCGCCCAATTCTGCAGGGCCCCGATGATCCCTTCCCTGGCTACTACATTTCTCAGACCGCCTTCACAGACATTCACAATAAGAACGAAACCGATCCAAGGCGCTACGTCGATGCTCGCAAAATCAACTATGTTGTTCGCGGTGACACGGCCCGGCGACGCGGAGTAAAGGTCGGCGATTTCGTATCTGTCTATTCAAAGCGCACACGCAGGCGTGTATTCGCTATCGTCGGAGATACCGGCAATCCCAAGGGCGACGAAGGATCGCTTCACCTACTGCAAGATCTCGGATATCCATTTCACGATGGAAAAAATGATTCGGTCGAAAAGTCTGAGATCGTCATTCAGTTCTACCCGAATTCCAACCCAAAGCATCAATTCTTCTTCTCTCAGACCGAATTGGACGATGCGGCGACCAAGCTCGGCCTGAGCCGGGATTTCTCCGCCACGCTCAGAATCAAGAAGTAACCTGGACCGAAATCATCAGCCCGTTTGGCGCGGCTGCGCATTTTGCAGATTAATTCCACCATCTTGCTAGCGTTGGGCTTGGGGCAGAGTTCGTACAGCTGCCTCTGGAGACGCGATGCAGCTTAGCGCAGCAGGACTGGAACTACTGAAGCAATCTGAAGGATTTCGCAGCCACAGCTATAACGACGTCAATGGATTTCCAACCATCGGATACGGCCACCGGCTCCTCGACCATGAGTCGTTTCCGGACGGGCTCACAGAGCCGCAGGCCGCCGGAATGCTCGCGACCGATGTGCGCTGCGCCGAGCAGGCAGTTGCGCGCCTCGTAAAGGTACCGCTCACGCAGGGCCAGTTCGATGCGCTTGTCGATTTCTGCTTCAACCTGGGCGCAGGCCGGCTTGCCTCTTCCACACTGCTGAAAGCCCTGAATGGCGGCCGCTACGCGCACGCAGCCGAACAGTTACTGCACTGGGACATCGCCGGCGGCGAAGAAAACGCCGGCTTGAAAGCCCGACGCGAAGCGGAATTTGCCCTTTGGCACAGCAGAATGGCGGCCTGAAAAAACGGCCCCCACACACGCACGGGCGCTATTTGATGAGTTCCAGAGCTTCAAGCCTGTCGCCCGCTTTCAGGTAGCCTTTGCGGCGAAACCAATCTTCCATCGAGGGCTGCAGGCGGCTAACGGAACTCTATGTCCTGCTTCGAGCAGTCCGTCAGCAACGGGCAACGTGTCGTCAAAGACGGCGTCGTTGGTAAAGTTGCGCATGGCAAAATTGTCGATCCAGCCGATGGGGCACGCATGGCGCTGGCCCGCCGCATCCACGCGCATCACAGAAAATCGCCGCACGAACATGCTTCTAATCTAACGGACGCGACGGGAACCGGTTCAATCTGCGGTTGAGCCGGCGGACCGCTGCTCAATGCGCCGCGGGCTGCGCAAGTTTTGATTCCTTCTGCTGCTGGGCATCCACGCTGAATACCTTGTAATCGTAGTTGCGCTCGATGAAGTGCTGGCGCATGTTCTTGAGCAACAGAATGCGCGCTTGCACTGCACCTTCGCCGCCGGTCGGAAGCCAAAGGCCCTGGTTCACAGGCGCCTGGTCGAAATGGAAGTTTGAACCCTTTTGAATGTTGGCGAACAACCCGCCGGCCACATGGAAATTGTCGACGAAGCTGACTTCCATGTGCGCCACCTGCCGATCAGCTTCATCCACCCAGAGGGTGCCCTGCAGTTTTTTCGAAGCGTCTTCTACCATCCCATGAGTCTTGGCGTCTTTGCGGCCCTTGAAATCGAAAACGATAGTCTGCCGGCCGCGATAGTTTTCGCGGCGCGGATTGTAAACGTCCATGATTTCAAGTACGCGGCTCACGCTGACCGAGGGCCCATCGAGCGGCTGACCGGACGGCGTCTTCTGCGCTTTCTCAACGAGCTTGGTCACGCGCTCGGTTTCCTTGTCCAGATCATGACCCGTGAGCGGTTTTCCGTTCCTCTTAACGGTCCGCTCGATGATGTGTCCGTTGACGAAGAAGTCTTCGCCCTCGCGCGTCTCCGTCTTCGTCACGCGACCGTTGGAATCGATGTCCTGCACTGTCTGCAGCGAAGTGTAGGTATAGTTCTCGCGCACCTTTTCAAGCTTCTTCTGGTGCTCGATAACTTCTTTCATCAACTGGCGGATATCGGGGATGGGCCGGTCCTGACCGGTTTGAGCGATTGCCGGAGAGACAATCATCAAGGTCGCCAGCAGTACTGCGCATCCAGATCGCATCTGATTTATTCTCCGGCAATTTCTAAGGCAGACCCGAGACGCTCCGGAGTTCTCAGCCTCATGTGATTTGACCGCGCGCAGCTCAAATAGTCAGTTCCTTCAAGATATTAACGGCCACTGCACGCGCCGTTGGCATGGTATACGGTAGATCAATGCGCCGCGTTCCACTCGTATTCGAAGGCGTAGAGGCGAATCAGGACCGGCAAAGGAGAAGACGATGGCATTGCTGCTTCAGTGGCTGTTAAGCGCAATTGCGCTGATATTGGTGTCGAAGATCGTTCCCGGTTTTCATGTGCTGGGGCTTTGGCCCGCGCTCATCGCAGCGCTGGTGATTGGTTTGCTGAACGCCACAGTTGGCTTCCTGCTTAAGATCATCACATTCCCGCTCAGCATTCTTACCCTCGGAATCTTTCTGCTGGTGATCAATGGACTCATGATCCTGCTGGCGTCCGCAGTCGTACCGGGATTTAGAGTGAATGGCTTTGCGCCGGCATTCTGGGGCGCGATCGTCCTGGCCATCCTGGGAATGATCATCAAGGCGATTCTGAAAGAGGCTTAGTCGACGCCTGCTACTTTGTATTGGGCCCGGACGCCTGCACTGAAGTCTTATTCCCCGCGACATGCTTTGTTTCATGATGCTTGCCGGGTACAACCTTGCCGCGAGCCATGTTTGCCGGCTCCGCTGCTTGCGGTTGGGTTACCTGGACCGGAGCAGGCTGCACGACCAGCGGCGCAGGCAGCGTTTGCGGCACACGCACAGCGCCCGCGTTTGAGAATCCCGCGGCTGCATCTGCAACCGGCGGCGCCACGATCGCACTGCTCGGTTGAACGCGCGAGTACACGCCCCACCCGCCGCCGACAATAACAAAGACAATTGCCGCCGCCGCAGCCGTGCGTAACCAGCCGCCGGAGGGACTAAGCAAGGCCGGCCAGCCGAGTACCCGGCCTGAACGTGGAGCCGAACGAACGCCGGCAATCACTCGGTTCTCAAGACCTTCGGGGGAAGGCAAGGCGGCAATCAACCGCAGCGTGGCTTCAGCATTGTGCGTTGCGCCTGTAACTGAAATCGGGGAAGTCGAATTTGAATTTGAACCAAAGGCATTCTGAGTGTTCATCGCTGGCTCCTTGCATGATCGAGCATCTCAGCCATCAGATTGCGTGCGCGGAACAGGCGAGACCGAACGCTGGACTCGGTAATACCCAGCACGGAGGCAATCTCAACGCTCGAGAGCTCTTCAAAGGCCGAAAGCGTCAGCACCTGCCGCTCTTTTGTGGGCAGCTTGTCCACGCAAGACAACACATGCGCATGATGCTGTGCCGCTGCAGCGAACTGCTCGGCCGAAAGGCCCGCACTCGGCAATACGCGAGCCAGTTCATCTAAGTCATCGGTTTCTGGGCGCGTCTTTGCACGCCGCTTGCGATCGAGAACGATGTTCCACACGATGCGAATAAGCCAGACACGCTGATCGCGCACTTCATCAAGTGTGTCGCGATGGCGCAATACCCGGAGGAAGGTTTCCTGCACTGCATCTTCGGCGTCGGCAGCGTTGCGCAGTACGGAATAGGCCACCCGATAGAGCGCAGAGGCATACTGACTTACGAGCGCCTCTAGGGTGGCTTCTTCCGCCTGGGCGCGCGCCAAATCATCGACCGTAGTGTTTGCGATCTCCATCCAACCTGCGAATATGGCCTGGCTGGTGCTCATGAAAACCAGACGCAGGCGACGGGGAAAATGCTCGAATCAACGCCAGACAAGTACGGCGTAAAAGCGAAAACTCGCGAAACCGTTGGCTCCGCGAGTCGAATGCAAGGATGATTCGGCTTTACTGCTTTGCGCCGAGCTTTTGCGTCGCGATGGCTCCGGCGGCGCCTTCCTTATCTGAGTCTTTCACCCGCGCCCATAAAGCACGCGCCTGGTCCTGTTTTCCCTGCGCAGCATAAAGGTCTGCAAGGTCAAGCTGTGCCACCACCGCGCTAACGGTCTCTGATGGCTTGGCTACCAGTTCGTTGTAAACGTCGATGGCTTGGGCGTCGCGGCCGGTCTGATGATAGAGCCCCGCCAGCGCCAGTTTGGCCAGGTTCGCAACGTCCCGATTCCAGGATCCGGCAGCTGCTTTCAGTTCGCTCTCAGCCGAAGCATTCTGTCCCAGCTCGGCGTCGGTGATGCCGGCAAAGTAGCGGGCCTTTGTGCCTTGCGACATCCAGCTATACTGCTGAGCCACCGCGGCAAATTGTTTGTTAGCCGCCTTCAGTCGGTCCGCAGCTGTGGCATAGACACCGTTTCCAGCCGGCAACCCAGGCTGAGCTAGCGGCGCAGTGTAAGTATCCATTGCAGCGCCGAGCGCGGTGTCAGCGGCTGTCGAGCGCATGGTCAAAAACACTACCAATGCAATGCCCAAAACAATGACCACACCGCCCCCGATAACCCAGCGCAGGACGCCGGAACGGTGACCGCTCAGCCAGCTGACGCTATCGGCTGTGGCCTGGGCAAATTTATCGCCCTTAAGGGCATGACGCGTTTGTGTATCCACGGAGTTTTCTTCTTTTCCTTCGTCGGTAGACTTGCAGACGGGTCCGTATAGTTGGAGGCACTACGACTGCAACCTTACCAGTCTAACAGCGCGCGAAGAACAGCGTCCACCGAGTTGACGCTAAGTTAAGAATGACAGTGGCGTGATCCGCGAACTTGCCGATCTGCACTCGGAACGATAGGCTAAAAACATGTACGAAGATTTTCGTGTAACCGACCGCTGGACCGGCGAGGATCTGCTTTGCCGCTGGAAGGCGAATGTAGTGGCGATTGCTACGCGCCACGCCGACGCTGTTGATGTGCGCTTTGAAGTGAATGGACGGCCGATGTGTATTGCCTTGCCCTGCACGGCGTGGCTCGAACAGAGAAAGCGCTCGGGAAAGGTGATCACCGACCAGATGGCGATCCAGGTGGCCGGATTTTATTTAAAGCAGTTGATCGAAGAGGGTTACGATTCGCAGCGCGAAGTTTATACGATGACGGTCGCCGAAATTCTGAGACTGGTCGAAGTGATTCTGGCTGAAGCGAAAGTACCGGGCGCGCTGCCGAGATTACCCGTCGGCATTGAGGGATAGGCACGGCGTCATCATTCTGTTCCGGATTTTCGACGCGTTAGACGAATTGATTAGAAACGCAAAAAAGGCCATGCCCGGAGGCATGGCCTTTTGTTTAAGAATTATGCCGGCGATCACCTAATCTCCCACACAGTCACCCGTGCAGTACCATCGGCCCAGCGAGGCTTAACTTCCGTGTTCGGGATGGGAACGGGTGATCCCTCGCAGTATGGTCACCGGCAAAGTGT
>JADGNO010000147.1 GCA_017883405.1 Occallatibacter sp.
ACATCTGTGGCGAGGATAACGATAATCCCACGCGCTGGATTGTTATCCGCTGTGACAGCAGCCAATTGACTATTTACAAATGGACAACAGAGGCGGCCGACGCCCCGGGCGCACGCCATTACTGCGGCGAGGCGCACGCGCAGGTGTATGTAAGCCGCTGGCTTGAAGCCGCCTGCTCTTGAAGCTCTCAGCTAATCGCGTGGTGCGAACGGGGCTGCGCCGGTCGACTCGCGTACCACCAGTTCGGGCATCATCACGATTTCAGCAGGGAACACTTTTTCACGATCTGCAATCCGCTGCAACAACACCTGCGCGCCGCGCCTGCCCATCTCGGTGAGCGGCTGGCGAACGGTGGTGAGCGCCGGCATGGAATATCCGGCGGACTGAATATCATCGAAGCCGACTACCGAGACGTTACCTGGCACGCGTAACCCCGCATCACTCAGAGCGCGAACGGCGCCGATTGCGGCAATATCGTTGAAGCAGAAGATCGCCGTGAAGTCGGTTGTTTTTTTCAGCAGCGCCTTCATGGGCCTGTAGCCGATTTCAGGCGCCATCGGATGATAGCCCGTTTTCATTGACCAGCCGTCAGAATCGATGCGGATGATCAGCGATGGGTCCAGCTTGATGCCGTACTCGTGAGCGACCTGTTGAATGCTTTCCCAGCGGTATTCAGAGTCGGGAATGGCGCGCGGGCCGCGCATGATGGCGATTTTTCTGTGCCCTAGCTCGTACAGATGACTGAGCGCCAGCTTCGCGGCCTGGTAGTGATCCAGCACAATATTGGTCACGTTTTCATTTGCGATGTGGGCCGAGATCGCCACGACCGGAATGGGCACGGATATCTTGTCGGCCTTGGTGTTCAACATGAGAAAGCCGTCGACCGCGCGCTCCACCAGCATGCCGGGGTATTTCTCAATCAACTCAGTGTTCCAGTCGTGGCAGGCGGTGAAATAAAAATAATGGGCAGCGGAGAGCTCCTCAACCACGCCGCTCATGACGCGGGTAAAGTAGCCTTCACTCAAGTCCGGCGCCAGCACGCCCACGCTCATTGAGCGGCTTTGCCGCAGTGAACGCGCAAAGTAGTTAGGGCGGTAATCAAAACGCACAGCCGCATCGTGCACGCGTTTGCGTGTCTCCGGCGGAATCGACTTTGCAGATGGGGAGTTGTTCAAAACCAGCGACACGGTGGTCTGCGAAAGCTGCAGATGCTCGGCGAGCATCCTCAGGTTCATGTGGCCGGCTTGTCCAGTCTTCTTGCTCTTGGGCATGCTTGGAGTTTTAACACTTCTGTTTGAACTGGTAAACGCTTATTTACCGCAGGTACATCGATTTGGCAACGAATTATGGTAGTGCACAATGCAACCTGTGGAGAACCAGCCCAGATTACTTCGCCTCGATGGAGTTTTCGCCGGATTTGATCGGCCAGGTCCTGCCTTTGAATTCAAAGGTGCCTGACAGCTTGTCCGGTAGTATGACAACCGCTCGAAGCCCTGTATTCGTACGAGTGTAGCTCACCCGAATGAGCCCGTTTGGGTGCGGAAAAGTGGCAGTCAGCGAGGGCAGGGAACCTAGGTGCGGGGCCACGCGCACGGTCGCAAACCCTGGGCTGGCCGGCTCAATTCCTGCGACGATTGAAAGCAGATCGTAGATGGGGTGCGAAGTCCACGCATGGGAGTCGGAGCGCGACTCGCCCGGGACCTCAGGCCAGGTGCTGAAGTGCAGCGGCAGCAGTTTGCGCCAGGGAGCGATGGAGTCAATATATTCATCGGCCATACCGGTATGTTCCAGCGCGCGCGCCAGGTAGAAGCGGAAATAGTACGAAGCGCTCAGCGTGCCGCCAGGCGTGGTGCCGGGTTCAATGGCCATCACTTTCGGCATGACATCTTTTTGCTGTTCGTGCGGAATCACGTCAAGCAATACGCCCAGGATATTTGCCTGCTGGCTGAAATGATTGCGGTCGGGAGTGTCGGCCAACATACCGTGATCCGCGCTCCAGCACTGGCTGTAGAGGCCTGAGCGGACGTGCGCAGCGCTCGCCCTGTAGTGGGTAGCCAGCGCTGGATCGCCAAGGCCGCCTTCGAGAGCTGCTTGATCTTCAAGCGCGCCAAGATACTGGAGCGTGGTCATGCACGATTCGCCTTTAGCGTCATAGGTGGGAATGGTGCCGGAGGGAACCCAGTCAATAAAACTCCACCACGGTAGCTGCTTCAGCAGTCCGTCGGGCTGCTCGTACTGCGCGAACCAGGCAAGCACGGAACGCGTGCCCGGCAGCAGCAGGCGCGCCGGTTCCGGATCGGGGCGATACATCCAATAGTCGCGAATCATGCCGATCCACAGCAGTGAAAACGTGGGTATGGTCTGTGCAAGCGAGCTTGGATAGCGGCTGCGCGTAATGCCGTCAGAGAATCGCGAGGAATCGAATGCCGCAAGTGCCTGGCGAGCGAGTCGGTCATCATCGGCAACCGTGTAGGAGATGAGTGCCTGGATGCGCGTGTCGCCTACGTACTGCAATTGCTCGTAGTACGGCGTATCCATATAGGTTTCGTGGGCGTCGAGGCGTGCGGTGCGCCAGCTGATGTCCCAAATCTGTTTTAGATCCGGGTCGGGCGATTCGAAGGTTGCGCGTTCCTGAAAGGGATAAGCTGTGAAGGCAGCATTCAGCGATTCGAGCGTGATGGGATCGTCCGCGGTTTCGATGTCGAGATCGAGATAGCGCCAGGTGCGCCACCACAGCGGTTCAAAGGTGCGATGCGCGCCGCCGTCGGGCAGAAAGCTGTCGCGCAAGCCGAGCGCTACGCGGTCGCTTACATCGTTGCGATCGCCTTTGTGCTGTTGTTTGTCGTAGAGGCCTTCAGAGTAAGTGAGCCAGATTTTTGCGCCCTTGCCGCCAGAGACGGTGAGTGCGGGATAGGCTGTGGTGAGGGTATGGCGATCGAGCATGAGGTGAACATGAACGCCGGGAGGCAATGTAGCTGGAGTGCCCGGGAATTTGCTCAGTCCGGGCTGCTCTGAGCCGATCATGTCAAGTCTCACGATCTCTCCAGCGCTGGTTGGCGAATACTCCATGGATGGTAGTGTGTCCGGAACCAGGTCCCAGGCGTTGTTGCCGGTTGTTGATGCTGAATGTGCGCGGCTGGCGTCCGCATGGATCGCATCGCGCATGGGCGTTGCCACCGCCACCCAGTTCGAGCCCACCGATTCAGACTGCCAGTTCCAGTCGTACTTGCCCGCATCAATCTGTTCGCCGGGGCCTGAGGCAAAGTAGACCTTCAGGTCGACTGAGCTGCGGTCGAGTGTGGTGTGCCCCGGCTCAAGTTCCACCTGCCAGCCATCGGGGGTGCTTATGCCTTCAGCGCCGGTGGCCTCGCTCTCCAGCAGGAAGGCGGTGCGGTCGCTCATTTGAGCAAGTGGCGCAAAGATGCCCCAGTTCCACACGGTTGCGGTGATCAGGTTTTGCCCGGTATGCAGGAAAGGGGCCAGGTCAAAACGCTCATAGCGCCAGTGCGCCAGGTCGCCGCGGGCAGGGCCATCGCCCACACGCTGCCCATTCACATAGAGAATAAAGCGGTTATCGGCGCTTACCCGCACCGGGTAGCTGGCGGGGACCGCTGGGAGGGAGAGCGTGCGCCTGAAATGCAGCACAACCGGCTCACGCAGCGGCGCTGTTGGGTGCGTGACCCAGGAAGCGTGCCAGTCGCGATGCGGCGGGTCGATTTGGGCTATCTGGACTTGGGCCAACTGGGCCGGGCTTTGGGCCGCTGCGGACCATAGGGCGATGAAGGCAAGGGCAACGGCAGACAAGGCTGCTGCTGAAATTCCGAGTTTGGTGCGCATCATGGGCAGGCTTCCATTTCCAGTTCAACAGCTTACCGGAGACGGCTGCGCTTTGCGGCAGTTCTGTGGCGGCAGGGTGCCGCGTTCCAGCCTGCCGGTGGATTTTTCCTGTTCCATGCACGGCATTTAGCAGTTCTGTAACCTGCTGTTCACATTCGGCCATTAGCCTTGATTTCGGTGAAAGTCAACGTGCCGGAAATTCGAATGTCCCAAGTACATCTGCAGCCGGAGCCGAGCGAACCCGGCGGGCAGCAGCCGACCGTAACGACTGCTCCTGTCGTTTCGGCCGAGCGGCGATTTCTGCTTTCGCGTGGCAATTCCGTCAACGCCGATCGCTTCTTTTCCTGGTTGATGCTGCTGTGCGGTCTGAGCATTTTTGTCATTGTCGGGCTGATCGCGTTTGAACTGGTCGTTCGCTCGGAATTGTCATGGCACAAGTTCGGGCTTAGTTTTTTTTATCGTTCGTTTACCGACCCTTACACGCATGTGACCACCTTCTGGGACCCGGTGAACCAGTTCTTCGGCGCGCGGCCTTTTGTGTACGGCACGATTGTTTCTTCTCTCCTTGCGCTGATCATTGCGGTTCCGCTGGCGATTGGTGTGGCGGTGTTCCTTACGGAGATGTGCCCGCGCGTACTCCGTAGTCCGCTTGCCTTCCTCACGGAATTGCTGGCTGCCATTCCCAGCGTGATCTACGGGCTATGGGCCGTGTTTGTGCTGGTGCCGATTTTGCGCGAACAAATCAATCCATTTCTTATTCGCATGCTTGGCTGGACGGGATTTTTTGCGGATGACAACCCGACCGGCCTTGGCTATATGTCGGCCGGCGTAATTCTGGCCATCATGATTTTGCCGATTATCTCCTCGCTGACGCGCGAAGTGATGACCGCCGTGCCGCATTCGCAGCGCGAAGCCGTGCTGGCGCTGGGTGCGACGCGCTGGGAGATGATCCGCATGGGCGTGTTGCGCAACGCGCGCATCGGCATTGTGGGCTCCATCATTCTGGGCCTGGGGCGTGCGCTGGGTGAAACCATGGCGGTAGCGATGGTGATTGGCGCAACGCCTGAGATTCACAGATCGTTGCTGGCGAACGGCAGCTCAATGGCAACCGTGATTGCCAACGAATATGCCGAGGCTGTGGGCGACATGCACCTGAGCGCTCTGACTGAAATCGGCCTGGCGCTCTTTATCGTGACCATTATTGTGAACTTTTTTGCCCAGTTGTTGATCTGGGCTGTAACAAGAGGTACGCCTGCGCAGGCTCGTTAACGTGAACGGAAAGAACCTGGGGAGACAGCGGTGAGTAACGGCGGTTCCAATTTTCAGTCGCAGGTGCGGAGCGTGACCGATCATATGGTCACTGCGCTGGCGATTCTTGCCACCATCATCGTCGTTGCTCCACTGATTGCAATTTTCGGTTACCTCGTGTTCAAGGGAGCCAGCTCGCTGAACCTTGATTTCTTTACAAAGATTCCCAAACCAGTGGGCGAGACTGGTGGAGGCATGGCCAACGCGATTCTGGGATCCGCAATTCTGCTTGGAATCGCTAGCGTAATCGGTATCCCGATTGGGATCGGCGGCGCCATCTACCTTGCCGAGTTCGGGCGTGGATCAAAACTTGCCAACTCCATTCGCTTTACCGCCGACGTGCTTAACGGCGTGCCCTCTATCGTGATGGGGCTCGCTGCCTACTCACTGATCGTGGTTCCGAAGATTCCGTTTCTGCCGTTTACCGGGCACTTCTCAGCGATATCGGGCGGCGTGGCGCTGGGGTTCATGATGATCCCAACGGTCTGCCGCACCAGCGAAGAAATGCTGCTGATGGTGCCGAACTCCATTCGCGAAGCAGCACTGGGCCTGGGCGTTCCCAACTGGCGTTCCGTGCTCTCCATTTCAGTCAAGACGGCATCGCCGGGCATCATCACGGGATGCATGCTGGCTTTTGCGCGTGTCGCTGGAGAAACCGCCCCGCTCATCTTTACCGCTTTGGGAAACCAGTTCTGGAGCTTCAGCCTGAATCAGCCCATCGCCGCGCTGCCGCTGCAGATTTACGTTTATGCGCTTTCGCCCTATGACGACTGGCACCGGCTGGCGTGGGGTGGGTCGCTTGTCTTGATCATTTTGATTGTGGTTTCCGTGTCGCTGGTCAGGTTTGTAACCAGCCGCGGCGTATTGAAAGGTAATAGCTAGCAGCAGCAGTTGCTGAGCGCGCCGCTTCAAATCGATTCTGCGGCAGCGGTCCAGCTCAAAACTGGCGCCCGGTAGTTCAAGGCGTCAGTGCACGGCATGAAGGGAGAAACGCGCTCGTGGGCGTTGGTATCGAGGTCATCAATCTGAATGCGTGGTACGGGACCAATCACACGCTGCAGGACATTAACCTGCATATTCCCGCAAACCATGCAACGGCGCTCATCGGTCCTTCGGGCTGCGGTAAAAGCACGTTTGTGCGTTGCCTCAATCGCATGCACGAAACCAACCCAGTCGGCAGAGTCACCGGCACCGTTCGCATTGGCGACCTGGACATTTACGCCGACGCCAAGCCGGTGCAGATTCGCCGCCGCGTTGGCATGGTGTTTCAGCGGCCCAACCCGTTTCCGACGATGTCGATTTATGACAACGTGGCTGCCGGACTGAAGCTGAACGGCTACTCGAATCGCCGCGCACTCGATGAGATTGTTGAGAAGTCGTTGCGTAACTCGGCGCTGTGGGATGAAGTAAAAGACGATTTGAAAAAGAAGTCCGGCGCCAGCCTCTCCGGCGGTCAGCAACAGCGTTTGTGTATTGCACGCGCGCTCGCCGTCGATCCTGAAGTGCTGTTGATGGACGAGCCTGCCTCTGCTCTCGATCCAGTTTCCACCTCCAAGATAGAAGACCTCATCTTCCAGCTCAAATCGCAGTACACTATTGTGATTGTGACCCACAACATGCAACAGGCCGCGCGTGTGGCTGAGAAGACCGGCTTCTTCCTGAACGGGCGCATGGTGGAGTTCGACTCCACGCACAAAATCTTTACCAATCCAAGCGACAAGCGGACTGAAGACTACATTACGGGCAGGTTCGGATGACAAGAATTCGCTTTCAACAGAGTCTCGACGATCTGAAGGAGAATCTCCTGGTGATGGCGGGACTTGCCGAACAGGCAATTCAGCGCGCGATCGAAGCATATCGTGTCCACGACCTATCCATCTGCGATCTGGTAAATCGCAGCGAACTGGCCATCAATCGCCTGGAACGCGACATCGATCACGCCGCTCTCGATCTGCTGGCAATGGAGCAGCCGATGGCCGTCGATCTGCGTTTCATTTTGAGCGTTATCAAAATCAACGCCGATCTGGAGCGCGTAGGCGATGCTGCAAAGAGCATCTGCGATCGCGTGCGTCACATGGAGGCGTTGGCGATTGTCGATCTCCCGGTCGACATTCCACGGATGGCTTCACTGGCCTCCGAGATGGTGCGCAAGAGTCTGCAAGCGTTCATTGAGGGAGATGCGGAACTGGCGCGCACCGTGCTCACCATGGACGATGCCGTGGACGCCATGAACCGCGCTGCCTACAAGGCGCTCACCAAGGTCATGGAAGAGCAGAGTCACCTTGCTCCGCAGGCATTGAACGCGTTGATGATCAGCCGCAGTCTTGAGCGCGTGGCCGATCACGCTACCAACATAGCAGAAGACGTGATTTTCTGGGTGCAAGGTGCTGACGTTCGCCACCACAAGAGCGTGATACTCGGCGCAAATGATCCACACGCTATGGGTTGAGTGAGAATTATCTGAGCAGCAATAGAGAAGCCCCGCCGAGTGCGGGGCTTCTCTATTGCTGCTGATCTGACTAACGCGTGGGGGTCGTCGTTGTAATACGAATACCCATTGCATTGAGCTTGCTGCGCGCGGTGGCGGCTTCCGGAGTGCGCGGATGGCGCTGAATCAGCAGCCGAAGCTCATGGACGCCTGCGTCCTTCTTGTTTACTGCCAGCAAAGCCATACCTTTGTGCAATTCGGCCGCCGGAGCCTTGGGATTGCCTGCGAAGCCCTCCAGCACGGCGTTGTAGGCGTTGATCGCATCGTCGTACTTCTTCTGCTCGTAAGCAATTTCGCCCAGGTAGAATTGCGCGGAACCGGCAAGATCGTCGAGCGGATAGTAATGCAGCACATCCTGAAACTCGCCGACGGCGACCTGGTAATGGCCAGCGTTGTAATCGCGCAGGCCGCTTTGGAACGTGTCCTGCAGCGGAGGCGCCTGGTTCATCGCGGGAGCGCCTGCAGGCTGACCGCCGGGTCCAGCGGCAGGACCCATGGCAGGATTCGCGGGTTGTCCTCCGGGTGCAGCGCCGGGCATTGTCGTCTGGGGCTGCGTCTGAATGTTCTGGAGTTGCGCCTGCATGTCCTGAATTGTCTTGTCCAGCTTGGCGATGCGTGACTTCAGCTCATCCACTGAATCGTTCAGCGATTGCACCTGTCCGCTGACGGTATCCACCTTGCCGCTGACGCCTTCGTTTTGCGCATTCAGCTTTTGCTGCAGATCGCTGACGGTTCCACTCATCTGCTTGGCCTGGTCGGCGGTTTGCTGGGCCAGGTTCTGCAGCACGCCAAAGCGCGTGTCCATGGTCGACTGGAGACGCTGCATCATGTCGAGCAGCTGCTGGACCTGGGTCTGCAGCTGGATTATCTCCTTCGACGCCGCGTGGGCAGGCATGGGCGCCGAAGCAAGAACCACAGCAAAAATTGCCGCTGCCAGAACTCGATTGCGAACTGTGCGAATCATCTTCATCACCCTTTCATCATAACAAGAAACATGCGGCAGCCCCTCCATCAGGCGGGACTGCCGCATACGTTATGAACGCGTTGTCTTGCCGTCCGTCACCGCGTTGCATGGTGCGGGGCATCCCTGTTGCTTACCGATCCATGGTGAAACCGGCGCGGCGATTCTGCTGCCAGCAAGACTCGTCCGACTGTGTGCAGAAGGGCTTTTCCTTGCCGTAGCTGATGACGCGCACGCGGTCACCACCTACTCCGGCCTGCACGAGCGCATTCTTTGTAGACTCTGCGCGGCGCTGGCCGAGAGCCAGGTTGTACTCGTCGGAACCGCGCTCGTCGCAGTAGCCGCCGATGACAACCTTCACGCCTGGATGCGACACCAGGTAACTGGCGTCCTTGGAGAGGGTGGCTTGGGCATCTGCGCGAATATCGTCGGTGTCATAGTCGAAGAAGATGTCTTGCACGCTGGCCTTGAACTCTTCTTCGGCGCTCATGGTGTTGGTGGGCACCTGCACCGCAGGAGGCGCGTTTACAGTAACGCTTGCCGATGCTTCAGCAGAACCGCCCTGGCCGCGAGCTACCAGGTGATATGTAGTCGCCTGCGTGGGTGTTACGGTCTTGACGCCTGAAGTGGGAACGTCGCCGATGCCGTCAATAGAGACGGATGTGGCGTCGGTGGTGCGCCACGACAACTGCACCTGGTCGCCAGCCGAAATAACGTTGGGCGTAGCCGTGATCTGCGCAGTAGGGGCGGGAGTTGCGGCTACCGGCGGGGCTTCCGGTGGAGGAGGTAATGGTTTTGGTTTCTTACAGCCCGAAAATGCCGTCAAGGCGACGAGCAAAAAAGCTGGTACTAGGATTCTGTTCCGTATCTGCAATGTGGTGCTCCCTTCCAAAAAAATTAATGCTTCAGTTCCGGTGATTCGGCGTTCTCTGTCTTGCTTGCTCTGTGCCTTGTTTAAAATCGTCCTTTAGATGGCAATTTCAATTCAACCAGATCTGCATCCAATTCGTACGTCTCAAATTGCTCAGCTCATGCGGCAAAACCATGAGCGTTGTTCCGCAAACCACACCGGCTATCCAGCGCTGCCGCAAAGCACTTCTTTGCAGAGCGCATTGTGCCGCTAAATTTGGTCAACGATAAAAATCATAGAACATCCTCATCAGCATCTTCCCAAAATCGTGTAGTAATCAGTGATCAGGCGCACCGATTCAGGCACGGTCATGTCTACTTCCAGCTCCAGTTGGGCATTGAATTCTCGCCGGTCTTTGTAAGCTGTTGCTGATGCGTGCCATCGGCAAGCATGGTCCAAATCTGTGTGCGGCCGCCGATTTTTCTCTGGAACACGAGATGCCGCCCGTCAGGCGACCACGATGGAAAATCGTTGTTACCGGACTCGTGTGTCACCTGCAACCAGTGCATGGTTGCGATTTCGAAAACGTAGATATCCTGACCACCGGGATCGCCAGGTCCGTATTTGCGATTCCAACTGAAGGCAAGTAGTCCGCCGTTGGGATGCCACGAGGGAGAGACGGCGTAGCCGCTGTCGGTCATGCGCTGAATGTTGGAGCCATCCTGGTTCATGGTGTAGATCTGCGGCT
>JADGNO010000022.1 GCA_017883405.1 Occallatibacter sp.
CCCACCCGGTGCGTGGCAAAGAAGCTTTCCCACACGTCAGGCTGCAACTGCTTGATGCCCAGGCTCAGACGGCGGTTCTGCGGCTCAACGCCCAGAACAACTGCCTTCACCTTTTCGCCCTTCTTCACAACTTCAGACGGATGCTTTACGCGCTTGGTCCAGCTCAGGTTTGAAACGTGAACCAGGCCGTCGATGCCGTCTTCGATCTCGATGAACGCGCCAAAATCTGTGAGATTGCGAACGCGGCCTTCGACGATTGCGCCGGTCGGATACTTCTCGGTCAGGTTCTCCCACGGATTTTCAAGCAGCTGCTTCATGCCCAGCGAAATGCGGCGGTCTGCCGGATTCACGCTCAACACAACCGTCTCTACTTCGTCGCCGGGCTTGACCAGCTTTGAAGGATGCTTCAGGCGCTTTGACCAGGTCATCTCAGAAAGATGCACCAGGCCCTCGATGCCTTGTTCCAGCTCAACAAACGCGCCGTAGTCGGTGACCGAAAGTACGCGGCCCTTGACGTGCGCGCCCACCGGGTACCGCTCAGTGGCGTCAAGCCACGGATCGGGCGTCAACTGCTTGAAACCAAGCGATACGCGCTGCTTGTCTTTGTCGAACTTGAGAACCTTTACCTGGATCTCGTCGCCCACATTCACCAGGTCACGCGGATGCGTCAGGCGTCCCCAGCTCATGTCGGTGATGTGCAGCAGGCCGTCGATTCCGCCCAGGTCAACAAACGCGCCGTAGTCGGTCAGGTTCTTGACGGTGCCGGTAAGGATGGCGCCCTCGCCAAGATGCTCGAGAGTGGTTGAACGCTTGGCGTTCTGCTCTTCTTCGAGGATTTCCTTGCGGCTGACCACAACGTTGCCGCGCTTCTTGTTCAGCTTGATCACGCGGATTTCAATCTGCTGGCCAAGGTAGCCGTCAAGATTGCGGACCGGACGAATCTCGATCTGCGAACCAGGAAGGAATGCCTTCAGGCCGATATCCACCGTAAGTCCACCCTTGACGCGGCTCACAACCGTGCCGATCATCGGTGTCTTGTCGTTGGCAGCCTTTTCGATGGTGTCCCACACACGAAGCCGCTGTGCGCGCTCGTAGCTGACAAGGTATCCACCTTCCGGCTCCTCGCGCTCGATTACCACGTCGATTACGTCGCCCGGATTGAACTTGACCGCACCGGTGTGGTCCTGGACCTGCTCGATCGGAACCAGTCCCTCCGACTTCAGGCCTACATCCACAACCAGGTGCTTCTCGGTCTGCTTGATCACCGTGCCGGTGACCAGCTTGTCACCGTACGCCTCGACAGCGGCCGCTTCGGCGGCTTGCTCGCGCTCAAAGGCTTCAAGCGCCGCAGAAAAGTCGTCCATGGACTCTGCCGAATGAAATTCATGTGCTGCCTGGGTAGGCGCGGGTGTCCCATCGGATTGCGCAATCGGCGCAGTTTCCTCCGCGGGTGCGGCCTCCACAGATTCGATCCCGGCATTTTCAGTGCTGCCAGTCTCGGTTAAGGCATCGGCGTCCAGCGCGGGTGATTGGGCTATTTGGGCTTTCTCAGGGTTGGACGTGGATTCGAACGACGGCTGCTCAGACTCCGTCGCAGGCTCTAGTGTGGGGGTTTCCAATTCGGTGTTCAGGGTTATGCTCTCGGGTTCGGGATTGAGGACGTTTGACATTGGTTGGAGCTCCGGAATTCCTTGCGCCGCGGTCAATCTTGCTGACCGCGTTGGCTTCCACGCTGCGATTGCCGCTGCAGGAGATGCCGTGAGGCCGTATCCTTGCCACCGCAACACGAAACACAACCGAAAGTATTCTCCAGGGAGCCGTTCGACTCAGTTTTGACCTGAGCCTGAAATACCGGAATCTTCTCCTCGGACAATACCCGGCAGGCTACGGCTTGCTGGGGGGCGGCCGCAACTTACTGCTGGAATCCGCGCAGGAAGCTACGCTCATGAGTGTATCAACCTGGGAAACGAAGGTCAATCCAACGGCGATGCCATTCCGCGTCGAATTTCGCCACCATGTACCAGCTTTTAACGCTCTCAGGTATAGCTTTAACCACACCTGAACGTGGCATTCGTGACGACCGACACACAGGTTAATAACCATAATTCTGAAGCGCGGGATTCACTTGAAGACCTCGCAATCTGCTCCCCAAGCCAACTTTCCAGATGGCCGCTCTATACTGTCTTGAACTGTATTGTCTCGAATCGTCGCCATCAGACAGGCACGTATGGATCATCTTTGGAGTCCCTGGCGCTTTACTTACGTCACCACGGCGGACAGTGCAGTGCGCCCCGGGGTGCCTGAGAAACTGGCCGCCTGGCCGGGCAATCTAGGCTGCGTCTTCTGCAATCTCATCGCATCCATTGACTACGCGATTGCCAACGGAATGAGTGCCGACTGCGCTGAAGCCGCCGGCGGCCTGGTACTGCGCGGGCAGCACTGCTTTATCTGCCTCAACGCGTACCCATACACGTCAGGCCACGTGATGGTGATGCCTTACGCGCACCTCGACCAGCTCGCCAAGCTCCCCAAAGAAACCGCCCACGAACTCATCGACCTCGCGCAGCTCACTGAACGCGTGCTGAACCGTGTGTACTCTCCCCATGGCTACAATTTTGGCCTAAACATTGGCAAAGCAGCAGGCGCGGGCGTAGCCGCACACCTGCACCTGCACGCCATGCCTCGCTGGACCGGTGACACAAATTTTATGACGACCGTTGCCGAGACACGCGTTCTGCCTGAAGACCTGGAGTCGACCTGGAAGCGACTGCGCCAGGGGATCAGGGAAGTCGAATAATTTCTGGCATCCACGGCAGACTGCTCTTATGATGGGTTCGCTGTTCAATTGACTGTGAGGACTGCTATGAAAATATTTCTTTGCGCATGCGCTTCAATCTTTTTGGCGTTGAGTGGTGCCACAACGGCACGGGCAGCAGATATAACCGGCACATGGAATGCCGCGATGCAGGCGCCCGGCGGCGGCGACAGCATGCAGATTGCGTTCACCTTCAAGCAGGATGGCGCCGTGCTGACGGGCAGCGTACAGGGACCGCAGGGCGATGCCATGGCGATCACCGACGGCAAAGTCGACGGCGACAAAATTTCGTTCAAGGTTTCGTTCAACGGAATGACCATTACTCACGAGGGGACAATCAACGCCGCTGGAGATGAGATTAAGATCAACTCGAAATCGGACTCCGGAGATTTTCCCGCAATGGAAATGACCCTCAAGCGCGCGAAAGCCGCACCGGCTCCGGCCATCATCGCCGTGCCGATGACGCTTTCTCAATTGCAATCGGGTATGTAACTGCTCCGTCGATCGAACCGGCTGGAACGCTCTACTCTAAAGGGCGTCCAGCCCGCCGTTCTGATCGGCTTCAGCCGCCAACGCAAGCAAAGGCTCTTCGTCGTCGGCTGCGGCATCTAGCAGGTTCTGCGGTAGCGATTTGCTTGTCCTAAGGCCGAGCTGCTTCAGCATTTCCACTTGGCGCACAAGGTTCCCGCGCCCTTCGCACAACTTCTTCATCGCGGTTGAATAATTTTGATCGGCGCTGCGCAAGCTCTTGCCCACTGCCTCAAGATCGCTGACAAAGCCAACAAATTTGTCATAGAGCTCTGCGCCGCGTTCCATCACATCTTGCACGTTGCGCGCCTGCAATTCCTGCTGCCAAAGAACATTCACAATTCTGATGATGTAAAGCAGCGTAGTGGGCCCTACGAGCAGGATGTTTTGCTTGTATGCATCGGCCCACAGTTCAGTGTCGTTTTGAAGTGCGATTAGAAACGCCGGTTCAATGGGAACAAACAGAACCACGAAGTCAGGAGCATCGATGCCGGGCAGGCGATGGTACTCGGCTTTCGACAAGCCGGAAATATGTGCGCGCATGCTGGCCAGGTGTGCCTTGAGCGCAACCCCACGAACCTCATCGCTGGTGGCGTTCACGCAATCGCTATAGGCCGTGAGCGAAACCTTCGAATCGATGATGAGATTACGACCGCCGGGAAGATAGACAATCACATCGGTGCGCGCGGTGCGCTTTCTACCGCCGTCTTCGCCGTCAAGCCCGGTAAAACTTTGCTGGAAACTGTATTCGTGTCCCTCGCGTAAGCCCGCTTTTTCAAGCAGGTCGCGCAAAATAAATTCGCCCCAATCGCCCTGTGTCTTCGACGATCCGCGCAGGGCAGTAGTCAGATTGCGCGCTTCTTCCGCAAGTTGTTGGTTCAGGCTTCCAAGGCTGCCGATAAGGCCCTCGAGCTTCGCAACTCCTGTCTTGGAGTCGCTCTGCGCCTGCTCCACCTTTTCGCGGAAATCCTTGATTTGCGTCTTCAGCGGCTCAAGCAGCGTGCCTAATTGTGTCTGGCTAGTTTCTGAAAATGTCTTCGTTTTCGATTCCAGGATTTCAGTCGCAAGCGTCTGGAACTGATTTGAAAGTGTCTGCTTCGCCGTTTCAAGCAGAGCGACCTTTTCCGCCATGTTCTGGCGCTCGTTGCGTAGCTCGGCCTCAAGTTCTTTGATGCGCGCACCCTGCACGCGCTCGGATTCGGCCTTGGCCTGCAGCTCGTCGCGGACGGATACCAGTGTTTTCTCGCGTTCGCCGGCCAGAGCTTGGTAGCCCGCTCGCGAAGCCGACTCGGCCTGCAACAGCGCAAGATCAGCCTTCGCACCCTCCAGATTGCGCGTCAATTCTGTGGCACGCATTTCCAGCTGCGCGTTTTCAGCGCGCGCAGACTTGCCACGCAGCCAGAATCCAACAAGAATCCCCGCAATTGCGGCAACCATAGCGGCAATCGATGGCAGCATTGCTTCCCCCATGAGCTTCTCTTCGCCGAATATACGCCTTTCTGCTGTTAATTTCCCGGCAAATTTCAACGCGAATCTACCCGGCAATGGCAGTGCTTTGGAACACACGGATTGAGCGCATTAACGATGATGGTAGCGATTGCTATTTTCTTGTTTTTCCACGGCTTTACACACCCCCACCCGCCCGTTAGACTTGAAGTTTCGGGGCCATGCGCTTTTATTCGTAAGCGATGGTTGTGTTTCTCTGCCTCGGCCCGTTATTGTAGGCAGGCGGAATGGGAGCGATTGTTGAAGCCCCGAAGGATTTTTGAAGTTTCAAAAAATACGAGGAGAAGCACAGCATGGCCGTTGAAGATAAGGTAAAACAGATCATCGTCGAGCAGTTGCAGGTGGACGAGGCCGAAGTGACCCCCGGCGCCAGCTTTCAGGAAGACCTGAGCGCGGATTCGCTGGACGTGGTTGAGTTGGTGATGCAA
>JADGNO010000023.1 GCA_017883405.1 Occallatibacter sp.
CCCGCGTCATGAGCGGCGTGGTTGAAGAGCTCTCCGCTGCCCATTATTTTTATTTCACAGCCTGCCACGACTGGAACACTGAGTTGATTGAAAAGTATCCCGGCATGCTGGTGGAACGCGCGGTCGACGGCTTTCTCATGTTGAACACCAAGGCCGACAAAATATCCGTGCCAATTCCGGTCGTGGCTATCTCCGCCCACATCGCAAATGAAAACGTGACCAATATCGTTCTGGATCACTACCAGGCGGCGAAGCTGGCGCTCAGTCACCTCTACGAGCTTGGGCACAGGAAAATCGCCATCATGCGCGGTCCGCGCGCCATTCCCGACTCTGAATACCGCTGGGAAAGCATTCAGCAGGTCGCGCACGAGTACGGAATCAAGCTCGACCCATCGCTGATCATCCGCATCGATTCTGACGGCTGGTCAATGAAGACGGGATACCACCCAATGGCGCCTGAAATCGGATACAGGCCAATGAAAGCGCTGCTGAAAAAAACAACCGACTTCACGGCGATCTTCTGCTTCAACGATATTGCCGCAATCGGCGCCGTTCGCGCTCTGAGTGATGCTGGGCTTCGCGTGCCAGGCAACGTCTCGGTAATCGGCTTCGATGATATACAGTCCGCCGGATATTCCATTCCGGCGCTCACCACCGTTCGCCAGCCGCTCACCGAGATGGGCAGGCGCGGCGCGCAGGTGTTGTTGCAGCGGATTGCAGATCGTGAAAAGGTGTTCCCTGCTGAAATCGTGATGATGCCTGAACTGGTGGTACGCGAGTCGACCGGCGCAGCCCCGTTCGCACCACGCGATTAGCTGAGAGCTTCAAGAGCAGGCGGCTTCAAGCCAGCGACTTACATACACCTGCGCGTGCGCCTCGCCGCAGTAATGGCGTGCGCCCGGTGCGTCGGCCGCCTCTTTTGTCCATTTGTAAATAGTCAATTGGCTGCTGTCACAGCGGATAACAATCCAGCGCGTGGGATTATCGTTATCCTCGCCACAGATGTCGCATCGATATTCATGTCCGATCAAGATAGAACCTCAGTGTTCGGGGAGTCGTGCCTCGACAGCCGAAAATCTTCCGGCCGTCTGGCACTGATTCTATTCCAGCATCTGCAGATCGAGCGGATCTGAAATGTGGCAATCCATTTTGCGAATTCCGTCCAGTGCGCGTTCCATGGCGGAAGACTTGCACGGCTCTACCGTAACCACGAAGGGCAACGCGTGTGCAGGATAGCCGGGCTTTTGCACGATGGCGCGGATATTTATGTGCTCTCTGGCCAGTACGCCTGTAATCTCAGCCACAATGCCGGGACGGTCATTGACCGTGAAGCGAATGTAGTGCGGAACCTCAAATTCCGCGCCAAGCCTGGCCGGGACCGAGGGAATTTCAACGCGGCGCGAATCGTGCGCGAGAGCCAGCAGGTCACTCACAACAGCTACCGCAGTGGGATGGCCGCCGGCGCCGTGGCCGGAGAAAACTACATCGCCGCCATAGTGGCCCGTAAACACAACCATGTTCTCCGTTCCCCGCGACCAGGCCAGCGGCGACCGCAGATCCACCAGCATGGGCGCAACCGTGGCCGCCAGGCTGCCATTGGTGCGGTGCGCACGCGCAATCTGCCGGACCGTGCATCCCAGGTCGCGCGCATAGCTGAAGTCCACCGCCGAAACCGACGTGATGGCCTGCGGTTTAATTTCTTCCGGATCGACAACCACCCGCAACGCAAGGCGCATCAGGATTGCCAGCTTTGCGCGCGCATCGAATCCACCAACGTCTTCCGTGGGGTCGGCTTCTGCGTATCCTTTAGCCTGCGCCTCAGCCAGCACCGTTGCATATTCGGCGCCTTCGTCCATCTTGCTCAGGATGAAATTACACGTGCCGTTGAGAATACCTTCAATGCGCTCAATGCGATCCCCGGCAAGGCCCTGCTCGAGCCCGGGAATTACGGGAATGCCGCCGGCCACAGCCGCGCCATACTTCAGATGCCCGCCCTTTGCAGCGGCCAGCCGCTCAAGCTCAATGCCGTGAAATGCAATCAGCTTTTTGTTGGCCGTCACCACGCTCTTGCCCGCTTCGAGTGCGCGACGCACCCAGTTCCCCGCAGGATCGAGCCCGCCAACCAGCTCAACAATCACATCGGCGTCTGAGTTGAGCACCGCCTCCGCATCTTCAGTCCAGACAACGCCAGCAGGAGCCCACTCCACGCGCTTGCGCGCCACGCCGCGATTGAAGATGTGGGTCAGCTTCAAAACGTCAGAGTTCGACTCGGACAGAATGCGCGCAACCGAGCTGCCCACGGTTCCAAAACCGAAGAGCGCTATGCGCAATGGGCGTCGCGCCGATGAACCCGGCACAACCGCGTTCGATTGCACCTTAAGTGAAGCTGCACCTTTGATTTCAGACACCTGAAATTCCTCTTTGCTGAGCGTTGAATATTGAGTAACTGAACACCTCCATGATAAATGATGGCCAAATGAGGTCGTTTTGGCCACATTTCAAACTGCCGCAAACCAGCGACCATCGACACCCGTGCAACCATGCCAATAACGCCGTGCATCGTGTACGATCAAGGCAGATGCGGCGTCCCCTCGCAATCTTGCTGGTGCTGTTCTTTGCCCTCGGCCCCCTTCAGGGAGTCCTTCAGGCCAGCGACGAATCGCGACTGCCCGCATGTTGCCGCCGAAACGGCGCCCATCATTGCGCCATGGGCCAGGACATGCTCGCCGCGCTGGAACGAGCCATCGGCTCCACGCCTGCGTTCACGGCCCCGGCTACCTGTCCATCGTTTCCGAGCTTCGTGCTTGGGATTTTGACTCCTTCGCACGCCCTTGCTCTAATACGTTCCTGGGCTCCGGTTCTCGTTGAACAAGCCCACTCTCCTACTACCGCAAGCGCAGTCGTAATCAGGATCGCGATCGATACGCGCTCCGGCCGCGCCCCTCCCGCTTCTCTCTAACGTCATCGTTCAATTTCCACGCATTCGCTGCATTGCAATCTACCTTGACCACTTCCCACAAGCATCTCTGGTCACGGCAATTTTGATTGCGCGAGGAGCCCGTCCCATTTTTCCGGCTCAGTGCGAATGCTCAGGCTCGGTCGCGTTCTTCTCGGAGGTTCGTTCTTGCGTACCCGTCTTTATTTTTTATTTGCCGCAATCATTCTGCTCACTTCTTCCAATGTTGCGCACGCTACCGTGTTTTCTACTGTGCACGGAGTGGTTCACGATCCCGAACATCGGCCCATTGCCGGCGCTGAAATCACGCTAAGAAGTGCCGATTCTGATTTCGAGCTCCACAGCACAACCAATTCCGAGGGCGCTTTCGAACTGCCACAGGTACCCATCGGCGTTTATCGCATCAGCATCGCCGCGCCCGGCTTCGCTACGGCAAAGCAATCGCTGCCAGTAACATCGGGCACAAATCCTGTGCTGCACATCCCGCTCGCAGTTGCTTCAAACACACAATCGGTCGTGGTTGAAAGCTCGGCCATGCCGGTAGACACTGCCACCACCGCCACGCTGGTCACGCGTACCATGATCGATCAGACTCCCGGCGCAGGCCGCACGCTCGGCATGCAGATGATCACCGACTACGTTCCCGGCTCGTACGTGAGCCATGACATGCTCCACATTCGCGGCGGGCATCAAGTGAGCTGGCTCATCGATGGCGTTTCGATTCCCAACACAAAAATTGCGTCCAACGTTGGCCCGCAAATTGATCCTAAGGACATTGACTCACTTGAGACGCAGCGAGGCAGTTATGGCTCTGAGGTCGGCGATCGCACCTACGCGGTTTTCGACGTGCTGCCGCGCAATGGATTCGAGCGCAACCACGAAGCGGAACTGCGTGTCACGGCAGCCAGCTTTTATGCGGCTGAATCTCAATTCTCATTCGGCGACCACACTGAAAAAACGGCATGGTACGCCAGTGCCACCGGGGCGCGCTCCAACTACGGTCTTGAAACACCGATCCCCACCGTCTATCACGATGCAACCAACTCGCAGAGTGTCTTCGCGTCGCTTATCCGCAACCAGACGCAACGCGATCAGATCCGTATCGATGGGCAATATCGGCAGGACTACTTTCAAATTCCCTACAACCCCAGTACCGCCGACTATCAAACCACTTCGGGCCACTACAGCTCTTACGGCCTTCGCGATGGACAAAAGGAGCGCGACGCTTTCCTGATCGCCAACTGGGTTCACACGCTCTCACCCAAAGCTGAGTTTTCAATTGCGCCGTTTTATCACTTCAATCAAGCTGACTACGATTCACGAGCCAACGATCTTCCGGTCGCCACTACCTGGTACCAGAACTCGAACTATGTGGGCGCACAGGCCGACGCACGCATTGAAGTTGGTTGGAATAGCTTATCGGGCGGCATGTACTCGTTCTACCAGCGTGAAAACGATCTGTTCGGCGCGCGAGTGAATGACGGCAGCGGCCCTTCGCAGCCGAACACCTCCGCCATCGCCAATGCGGGACTGGTGGAATTCTACCTCTCCGATCATCTGCGGCTCGGCTCTTACGTCACCATCCAGGGCGGCGAGCGATTTTCCATCTACCGCGCTGGGTTAAACGAAAGCGCCATATATCCACGCATCGGTGCAACAGTTCGCGTCCCGCGCCTCAACTGGGTCTTGCGCGGCTATTATGGACGCTCGTTTCAACCCGCGCCCGTGCAGACCGTTTCAAGCTCAGTGTTGAACTATGCCGGCAGCCTGGGCGGTGGTCAGGATACATTCACGCCTCTCAAATCGGAACGCGATGAGGAACACCAGTTCGGCGTCGTGATCCCCTACCGGGGATGGATGCTCAATGTGGACACGTTTAAATCGCGCGTCAACAATTTCCTCGATCACGCCAACCTGGGCGAATCGAACATGTACTTCCCCATCGGGGTAGATGGCGCTCTGGTGCGCGCATGGGAAATGACCTTGCGGTCACCGGAACTTGGACGCCTGGGGCATTTTCATCTTGCCTATTCCAACCAGATCGCCGAGCAGCGCGGCAACATCATCGGCGGATTTACGTGCTCGCTGCCGGACGATGAAGCCTGCGCACTGGGCCCCGATTACAGGCCAGTGGATCACGACCAGCGCCACACGTTGAACACAGGCTTTACGGCAAACCTGCCCTTGCGCACCTGGTTCGCAACCAATGTTTACTACGGCTCTGGTTTCACAAACGGCCTCGCGGGTTCAGGTCAAGGTCCTTACAACGGAACCTATCTGCCTGCCCACACCACCTTCGATGTTTCGGCCGGACACACAATGGGCGAGCGCTGGAAAATCAACGCGTCGGTAATCAACGTAACCAATCATCGCGTACTGCAGGACAACTCAATCACAGTTGGCGGCTTTCACTGGAATGATCCACGCATGATCTCCGCGGAGCTTCGCTACCGCTTCCATTTTTGATCGCGAAAGTTCTGGTCTCATTTCTTGAGGCTGGCTAAGATAGAAAGTCATGGCCACCGTTTTTGAAAAACTCAACTGGAAAGACCAGCAAGAGATTGTGGTGTTGAATCCACCGGACAGCTTTCAGCCTGAGCTGTCCCGGCTTTCCGCGGCAACGGTTCATCGCAGTCTGTCACCGGTCAAAGAGACAGCATTCCTGCTGGCGTTCGTCACCCGCAAAAGCGAAGTGGATTCGCTCGCCCCGCTGATTGCCAAACGTGTCAAGGGAGATGCGAAAGTGTGGTTCGCTTATCCCAAGGGAAGCTCAAAGAAATACAAGTGCGATTTCAATCGTGATACCGGGTGGGATGCGATGAAGGAGCTGGGGTTTGAAACCGTGCGGGCTGTGGCGATTGACGATGATTGGACCGCCCTGCGTTTTCGCCGCAGTGAGTTTGTGAAAGCGCGCAAGTAGCAAGGCGCCCAGCCTGTTTATTCAACATCGAACAACCCCGGCAAAACTTCGCCTGCTTTGCCTTCCACAATCTGTGTAAAGGCCGAAGCGTTCAGCGGATGCTCGGGTCCGATGTAGACCGTGCGAGCGCCGCCCTGACGTGCCCAGTGAACGAAACTAGCCGCGGGGTACACCGATCCCGATGTGCCAATCACCAGCATCAGCGTGGCTTTGTGAATCTCATCCTGAATGCGATCCATTTCCAATGGCATTTCACCAAAGAAAACAATATGCGGGCGCATCCTTCCGCCACAGGCGCAGCGCCCGACTTCGTCGAGGCTCGCATAGAAAGCGTGATCTTCAACGGGTGGCTTGCCGCAATCGCGTTCGCAGCGGGACTTGGCAAGTTCGCCGTGCATATGCAGCAGTCGCGTTGAACCGGCGCGTTCATGAAGGTCGTCTACATTCTGAGTGCAAAGAAAGTAGCGGTCGCCTATGCGCCCTTCAAGCTCAGCCAGCGCAAAGTGTGCCGGATTCGGCTGCGCTTTCGCGCCATCGACGCGGCGTTTTGAGTAGAAGGTCCACACCAGTCCAGGATTGCGCCGCCATGCTTCGGGCGTGCACACATCCTCAATCCGATTGCCGGCCCACAATCCATCCTCCGCGCGAAATGTCGGTAGCCCGCTCTCAGCGCTGATTCCCGCGCCAGTAAGAACAAAAACGCGATCAGATGAGGTGATGGAAATGCCGGCCATATTGCTTCAGTCTATTCGCCCCAGAAGCTTAAAGCTAAAAGCCAATAGCTAGTAGCTAGAAGCTGCTTTTAAGGTTCCAGCAATATCTTGCCCGTCGTCTTGCGCTCCTCCATGTCGGTCTGCGCCTGGGCCGCTTCGTGCAGCGGGTAAATATGCTCGGTGCGGAGTTTGAGTTCTCCGCTCGCGGCCCACCCCAGCACCTCACCCGCACGCTGCTCAAGTTCCGCGCGCGTCGCAATGTAATGCCACAGTGTTGGCCGCGTTAAATACAGTGAGCCCTTGCCGCTAAGCTGAATCGGATCGAACGGAGGAACTGCGCCGCTTGACCCGCCGAACAGCGCCAGCATGCCGCGCGGCCTTATGCAGTTCAGGCTCTTCTCAAATGTTGTTTTGCCCACCGAGTCATAGACAACGTCAACGCCCTTGCCGTCCGTCAGGCGCTTTACTTCAACTTCGAAATCCTGCTCAGAGTAGAGAATCACTTCGTCCGCGCCAGCTTCGCGCGATAACTCCGCTTTTGCGGCAGTTGAAACGGTGGTGATGACGCGCGCGCCAATTCGTTTGGCTATCTGCGTAAGCAACAACCCAACGCCGCCCGCTCCCGCATGAATGAGCGCCGTCTCACCAGACTTGAGCGGGTAGGTGGAGTAAGCAAGGTAGTGCGCGGTCATGCCCTGCAGCATAGCGGCTGCAGCCTTCTCAGGGGATAGTCCCGCGGGAACTTTAACAAGTTGCGCCGCAGGCACCAGCGCGTACTCTGCATAGCTGCCTATCACCGCGGTTGAGGCAACTAGTTCGCCGGCGCTGAATCCCTGTACTCCAGGACCAAGCTCCTCCACGGTTCCAGCAGCTTCACTGCCGGGCACTATAGGAAGCGCAGCCTTGTACTGGCCCTTGCGAAAGTAAATCTCAATGAAATTCAAGCCAGTGGTCTCAATGCGAATGAGCACCTGGCCTGGTCCGGGGACGGGAATGGGAAGATCGACAAGCTCGAGAACTTCAGGCCCGCCGGTCTGCTGAATTTGGATTGCTTTCATGGCAAAAGTAAGAATGAACCTTCAGGGTGGGTCCGGGC
The DNA here is from genome assembly GCA_017883405.1 of Occallatibacter sp. Taxonomy (GTDB): domain Bacteria; phylum Acidobacteriota; class Terriglobia; order Terriglobales; family Acidobacteriaceae; genus Telmatobacter. Next base: position 7,686 of record JADGNO010000023.1, read on the forward strand.
AAGAATATTCCATTACCCTCTCCGAACAATACTTGGAGCCAAACAGAAATGCCGCCAAAGGCGGCATTTCTTAATCCCGTTCCCTATTCCCTGCTTTTAGAAATTGTCTTCCTTACTTTCAGAAAGAAGATTTTGCTCATCCGACGAAACCAGACGCACCAGCCTGTCCACGGTATAGGAAGAAGGGTGTTGGCTTGTGTAGTGGTGGCGCACCTGCAATTCTCCCAGCAGTCCAATGGCCAGCAATTGGATTCCGGCAACAATCATCACCGAACCAAAAACAAACAGCGGCCCATGGTGATGCATCATGCTCATGGCCGGATTCATGACCTTCATGATCAGCAGGATCAATCCCATTGCCGAGCCACCCGTCAACGCCAGCATTCCAAGACCGCCGAAAAAATGCAGCGGCCGCGTCAAGTAGCGGAGCAGGAAACGAATGGTCAACAGGTCAAAGAACACGCGGAACGTGCGGCCGATACCGTAATGGCTCCTGCCTGACTCGCGGTTGGTATTGCGAATCGGAATCTCGCAGATGGACGCGCCATACCAGCTTGCAAGTGCAGGAATGAAACGATGCATCTCGCCGTAGAGCGGAATGCTCTGGATGACTTCGCGGCGATAAGCCTTAAAGGTTGTGCCAAAGTCGTGAATATCCACGCCAGAGAGCTTGGCCATCAGCCAGTTTGCGCACCGGGATGGAATGCGCCGCATCATAAAGTTGTCGGTGCGATCTTTGCGCCAGCCGGAAACAACGTCGTAGCCCTCATCGAGCTTTTCAACAAAGGCCGGAATGTCATTCGGATCGTGCTGCAGGTCGCCGTCCATGGCCAGGATGAACTCGCCGGACGCATGATCGAAACCGGCAGCCAGCGCAGACGTCTGGCCGAAGTTTCGCCGCAGCTTGACGACCAGTACCCGGCTATCGACGGCGGCAATCTCTTCGAGCAGTTTGTAGGTTCGATCGCGGGACCCGTCATCGACCAGCACCATCTCGAAACTATCTGACACCTGCTCTATCACCTGTTTCAGGCGTGCATACAGAACGGTGACGTTTTCCTCTTCATTGTGAAAGGGCACAACGATGGAGTATTTCACCATAGTATTTACTTAGACGCTCCAAAAAGGATGTTGGACTACATGTTGTCCCGCAAAGTGGGGCAGTCACTTTGAAACAATGCTCTTTCGCCGATTGGCAGGAGAAAACTGGAAATGACGAGTTGAAACAAGTCTAAGCCCCGGGGTACAGTCAGACACTTTAATTAACCCCGGTTCAAATAAAAAGATGCGCCAGCTTTAAGAAAGATTCCTCAGCGATTAATTTCATCCAGCATAGCCTGCATCTCGCTCACAGCATGAGTGTTACGGGCGCGAGCGGCGCAGGCAATTCCAGTTTTCAGACGCTCGACAGCTTCTGCGGTTCTGCCTGCGGCGCTCAAAGTCTGGGCCGACATGAAATAGCCGGCCGTGTAATCCGGGTCGTTAGCAAGCAAAGTGGAATACTCGTCTAGCGCCGCCTCGGTCTCACCCCGGCTCACCAGTTCCATGGCGATACCGTAACGGGCAAAACTGTTTTTGGGGTCCAGCGCCAGAATTTCTTTGAGTGCTGCAATCTTGTCCATCGGTCCAGATCCGGCCAAAAACGCCAAGCCATTTTGGGAATTTGCTTAATTGGCGGGGATTGCCCAAACTGTAACAATGCCGCCAGTAAGAACGCCGCGCCTACAATTTGATTGTAACTTCCTTATTGAAGCCGCAGGGCAGATGCTGACAGCAGTTGTACGGAGTGATTACCGATGAACGAGCCCGAGAAAAATCGCATTGTGCGCACCGTGGCCAGCACGCAATCGGAAATGACTGAGATTATCCTGCCCAACGACACAAATACCCTGGGCAATCTCCTTGGCGGACGCTTGATGCACTTTATCGACCTGACCGGTGCCATGGCAGCCTATCGTCACTCCAGAACCCACGTGGTGACCGCCGCAATGGACCACATCGACTTTATCCGCCCGGTGCGGCTGGGCGATCTGCTCACGCTCAAATCGAGCGTGAATCGCGCCTTCACCAGTTCCATGGAAGTCGGCGTAAAAGTGTGGGCAGAAAATACCCGGACCGGCGGAGTGGTTCACGTAGCCAGTGCGTACCTGGTGTTCGTTGCGGTGGACGAGCAAGGCCGCCTGCAGACCATCCCGGCGCTTCAGCCTGAAACTCCTGATGAGATTCGTCGTCACGCCGACGCGCTGCGCCGACGCGAACACCGCGAACGCGAGAGCGCGCGCCGCCACCACGAACGCCTCGCCACGGCACCCCCGGATGCAACCTTGCAGACCAAGCCGTGAACCTGTTTCGAATTGAATTGTGTTCGCTTGACTGAAAATTCATCATGCCCGTTACGCTCCCATCCCCAGAGTCGCAGGCAAGCTATCCGCGACGCATCGTGTGCTTAAGCGACGAGACGACTGAAGTTCTCTACATGCTCGGCGCGCAGGATTGCATTGTCGGCATCAGCGGTTTTTCCAATCGTCCACTTGAAGCCCGGCTCAAACCGCGCATCTCGGCATTTCGAGACGCTGATTTTGAAGCCATCCTCGCGCTCGAGCCGGACCTTGTCCTGACATTTTCCGACGTGCAAGCCGAAATCTCACGCCAGCTCGTGCTGCGAGGGCTTCCCGTTCTCAATTTCAATCAGCGCAGCCTTGCAGAGATCTTTGAAATGATTGGAATGCTCTCGCGGATCGTCGGCAAACCGGCCGAGGGTCAGGCACTCATCAAGACCTTGCATGAAGGGCTTGAAGAGATTAGGGTGAGCGCAGAATCCTTACCCCGCGGGCC
>JADGNO010000024.1 GCA_017883405.1 Occallatibacter sp.
CTCAGAGCCGCTTCCCACTCCGGCTTAAGCACCCCAGTAAAGTGCCCTTTGGGATCGCGCGCATTGGGCCGCGCCAACGCGTCCAGTGAAGCCGCAATCATCAGCTCAAGATTGCGTTCGGCCAGAACCTCGTCGGCATATTTAAAGTTCAGCACTTCGCCCTGCTCGGTAATGCGTAGCTGCCCGTCGAATGAATCCATCGGCTGGGCGAAGATGGCGCGATGGGTAGGCCCGCCGCCACGTCCAACTGTGCCGCCCCGGCCGTGAAAAAGCCGCAGCTTGATGCCTGCCTTCCGCGCCTCAACATGCAGATCGCGATGCGCCCGGAAAATCTCCCACGTTGAAGTCAGCATGCCGCCGTCTTTATTTGAGTCGGAGTAGCCCAGCATGACCTCTTGCCAGTTCCCCCAGCTCTCCATCAGTTTGCGATAATCGGGCCGGCTCCACAGGTCACGGCACACGGCGGGCGCATTGCGCAGATCCTCAATCGACTCGAACAAGGGCACCGGCATCAGGCCCGGATCGCGGCCGACTCCTTCAACGCGTACACCACCGAGCCGCGCCAGCCGCACCACCGCCAGAACATCGTCCACGCATGAAGCGCCGCTGATAACGTATTGGCGAATAGCCTCCGGCGAACATCCGTTCTTCACTTCGGCCACAATGCGGAAGGTTTCGAGCACGCTGCATGTTTCCGCCGAAAGCCCGGTCGGGAGCGACGGCGCCATGGTGTCGCTGATGGCTTCCTGCAGTGCCGCCTGCAACACCCGCGCATGCTGGCGAATATCCAGCGTGTGCAGATGCAGTCCGAAAGTGCGCACCTGCAGAATGAGCGGATCGATGAGTGTACGGGCAATGCGAATACCGCCATTCGCCGCCAGCGAGGTGCGCAACGAATCGAGGTCGTCAAGGAACTCCTCGACCGAGCCGTAGGGTGAAAGCACCTGCGCCAGCTTGTCCTGCGAGCGCGAAAGCGTGTAGGGCATCACCGGCAAACTCGCACCGGACGGCCCCTCGCCAATCCGCTCAAGCGTGCGCTGTATGCGCGCTTTCACACAGATGACAAATCGCCGGTAATATTCAAACTCATACTGCGCGCCAAAAACCTGCGCCTCCGGTGTGTGGACCTGCTCCACGTAGGCCCGCAAGCGCCGCATCAGGTCTTCACTCGCCGGGCGCTGCTGTGCGCTCGTGGTCAGCAGGTCGATGATGAGATCGAGTTGGCGCTGGTAATAAAGCAGCAGGTGGCCGCGCGCCAGTTGCACCGCGTCGCGCGTAACTTCCGGCGTAACAAACGGGTTGCCGTCACGGTCGCCGCCAATCCACGAGCCAAAGCTGAGCACTTGCGGCAACTCAAGCGCGTCCACCTTGATGTCATAGGCAGCATGCAGTGCTTCAGAAATCTCGAAATAGAGTTCAGGCAGCGTCTCGAAAATCGACACGTCGTAATAGTCGAGCCCCATCTTCACTTCGTCGTAAACGGTGGGCCGGCGCGAGCGCACTTCATCCGTCTGCCAGAGACTGGTAATTTCCGCCAGCACCAGTTGCTCCAGCCTTGCCAGCTCCTGTTCGGGCACAGGAATGCGGTCGAGCATGGCAAGAAACTCGCCAATGCGGCGCCTTTTGAACATCACCGATCGCCGCGCGGCCTCAGTAGGATGCGCCGTAAATACCGGAACAACAAGCACGCGCCTCAGCCAGTCCAGCGCTTCTTCCGCGCTGATACCTACGCGGCGCATTTCGTTCAGAGTGCCCTCAAGCGAACCGCGCTGCCGGCCCGTTCCGCCGCTCAGGCGCAGAGCCGTGCGACGGCGCTTGCGATGGTTGGTTTCCGCCAGGTTGATGAGTTCGAAATAGAAGGCGAACGCCCGGGTAAGAAGGATGGCCTGTTCCGGCGGCAGCGAGTGAACAAATGCCAGCGCATTGTCGGCATTGCGAGCTGCCTCGTCATTATCGCCGCGCGCCTCGGCATCGCGACGGCGTATCGTGCCTTGCCGCAGCGATTCGACCTCGGAAAACAGTTCGTCGCCCGCCTGCTCGCGCAGCACATCGCCCAGCAGCATTCCCAGCGAGCGCACGTCGCGGCGCAGCGGCGCTTCCTTCAGGTCGCCGGACTGTGCTTCAAGCTCCGCCAGCCGCTGCGACCAGCTCTCGGGGTTCCATAAAAGTGCCATCGTGTATTTGATTATGCACGAGGATTCCGGGGGTCTTCTCAGAGCGCGATAGAAAATGCTTTCTCACCGGAGCGGCGATGTCGGACAATGGCTGAATGCGTTTGATCAAACCACTTTTCGGCATCCTCGTCGTGGCGAGTCTTTCGTCGTTCTCTCAGTTGGCGATGAGCCAGACAACTCCTGCAGCTCAGGCTCCTGCTGCTTCAGCGAGTGTTCGCCCCACGCCGCCCACACGCGATCCGCACACTGCCGGCTATGTCGCGGCCAAAGAGTTGCCGGACGGCCAGGTACCGCCGGCAAACACGGACGGCAACTTCATCATTGGACCAACACATACACCCGCTGCTGGCATGACGGCCACCGACACGCCGAACGGAACAGTCGTCGAGTTCACCATGGACTCCGCCGACAGCAAGTACTACCCCGGTATCAAGCGCGACCCCGGCACCTTCGGCACGCCCGATCCCAACGACCCGGCCAAGCTCATCGTGACCACCAGCCATCCCGCGCCCTATACGCGCAAAGTTGCCGTGTATGTGCCCAAGTCGTATGTGCCGGGAACCGCTGCTCCGTTCATCGTGGGTGCGGACGGGCCCGATCGCCTGCTCTTCGCGGCGCTCGATAGCGAGATCGCCGCGCACAAGCTTCCGGCCATCATCGCCATTTCCATCGGCAACGGCGGTGGAGATGCCCAGGGCAGCGAGCGCGGACTTGAGTACGACACCATGTCAGGCAAGTACGCCGAGTTTGTTGAACACGAAGTATTGCCGCGCGTCGAATCCAAAGCAAAGGTGAAGCTGACGCACGACCCTGATGGCCGCGCCACGACCGGCGGCAGTTCAGGAGCATCCTGCGCGCTCATCATGGCCTGGTATCACCCGGAGTGGTATCACCGCGTACTCAGCTACTCCGGCACTTTCATCAATCAGCAATGGCCCAGCAATCCAGAAACACCGCACGGCGCCTGGGGTTTTCACGATCACCTGATTCCGCAGAGCCCCAAAAAGCCGATTCGCATCTGGATGGAAGTGGGCGACCGCGACCTGTTCAACCCCAATGCGATGCGCGACAACATGCACGACTGGGTCGTAGCCAACGAGCAAACGGCAAAGGTGCTGGCGGCCAAGCATTATCACTACCAGTTTGTCTTTGCAGAAAACGCCGGGCACGTAGACCGTCCCACAAAAGCACAGACACTGCCGGAAGCGCTGGAGTACGTGTGGCAAGGCTATAAAGCCAAAAAGTAGCGCAAAGCTAATTCATGCGCATGCTGTGCTGGAAACAGCGTCACACTGCTTTCTGGATCCTTCCAGGGCAATGCAAATTCGCGCGCCTGGACCCCACGCGGAGTGGAGAGCTGGAACGGAGCACCGAATAGCATTGAATAATAAGAATTCCTCAATGCCATTTGGCAATGGTATGCTTCGGCCTGCTCTCAACGCTGCACGCCGCAATCTTGTTCCCGGCCAGTTAGAGATCAAGAATGAGAGAGGTCGACATGAATATTCCCCGTTCGTTTCTCAGTGTCGCTATCGCTGCGGCATTCTCCGCCACTTTACTCGCCCAGCAAGCCCCGAGCGGCCTTCATCGCGTTGCTTGTATTAAGATCCAGCCAGGAAAATCCGCCGAGTTCAGCAAATGGATGGCGACGGACGGCCACGCCTATCAACAGGTCAGAGTGGACTCCGGCGAAGTTGCCGCTTGGATGCTGGTACGCTCTGTCATCCCCGAGGGTAAGTCGGCAGAGTGCGATTACCTAGTCGTTTCCATGTATGCAGGAGCCCCGCCAAAGCCATCCGGGCTCGACGGAGTAGCCGCAACGCTCAAAAAGGCCGGGCTCACCATGAGCGCGCAAGAGTTTTTGGATCACCGCGACGCTCTCACTGAGCTGATTTCGAATAACCTTTTTCAAAACCGGATTTCAGTTGGCGCCATGAAAAAGGGCGACTACCTCGTCGTCAATTACTTTAAGGTTCCAGACATGGGTGATGAGATCCGTTGGGAAAAAGAAGTCTGGCAGCCTTTGGCAGAGTCGATGGTGCAGGCCGGAATTCTCGGCGGCTGGTCAGTGAATACTCAGGTATTGCCTGGCGGCACCAACATACCTTATCAGTCTGTAACTGTGGATACCTACCCGAGCTGGGATGCCGCATTTGCGGGAAGGTCTCATGTCACCGAGTATTTCCACAAGGTACATCCCAACATGGAGATGGGCACAACCATGGAGCGAGGGAGTAAAGTGCACACCCAAGCGTCGGTGCAGCTGTTCACGGTTGTCGACATGGTGGGGCAGCTAAAGTAGTGGGAGAGTTAAAGCCAATTGGATGACAAGGAAGATACTCGTCACCCTTTGTGCGGGGCGGGCAGCGTTGAGTCAGCGTAGCGCACCACAGCGCTGTCAGTCCTCATTTACCCACTCGATGGGTACCGCCAGCGTGAGTTTGCTGGCGGTACACGTCGAGTGATGGATTAAATGGGTGTTCCAGATCAGAGTGCGAATCTAAGGCTCGCCCGCGAGAAGATTCGGCGCCGAAGCTAAATAAATCAAGGATTCGGGCCACCCGCCCAGAATGCGTGTCTTCAGCTTTCCAACTGCATCATCAACTCTTCCCATTCGGCGGTCAGTTCAGCGAGTTCCCTGCGCAGCTCCGCGGCCAAATCCGTAAGCCGCTGCGTCTCCTCGGCGGAAACATAAACCGCAAGCTGCTGCTCCGTGTGTGCGATGGCCGCTTCAATGCGCGGCACTTCTTCTTCAAGAAATACGCAGCGCTCTTCCATCTGTTTCTGCTTAATGGGATTCAGGCGACGAGCGCGTGAACCCGAACCATTGCCCGACTCAGGGCCGCCTTCGATAACAATCGTCGTTCCCGTGGATACCGGTTTTTTTAATACCGTTGGCAGCGGCTCAGCAAAAGCCGCAGCAACACCCGCAGCCAGCATTTCCTTCTTGCGCGTGTAATCTTCGTAGTTGCCTTCGTACGAAAACACCGTGCCGTTCTCAACTTCCAGCACCCGCGTCGCCAGCCGATCAATAAAGTAGCGATCGTGCGAAACAAAGATCACCGTGCCGGAGAATGCAGCGATCGCTTCGAGCAGCACGTCCTTGGCGCGCATGTCCAGGTGATTCGTCGGCTCATCGAGCAAAAGAAAATTCGACGGCGACACCAGAATCCGCGCCAGCGCAAATCGATTGCGCTCTCCGCCCGAGAGCACGCCCAACGGCTTGAATACGTCGTCACCCGAGAACAGGAAGCAGCCGAGCAGCGAGCGCAGCTGAAGCTCCGGCACCTTGACGGCGGCACGGCTGATGTCGTCGAGCATGCGTGCTTCAGGGTCCAGCACCTTGTACTGATCCTGCGCAAAATACTCTGAGATCACGTTGTGGCCCAGCTTGATCGTGCCCGATGTCGGCGTCTCCACGCCCGTCAGCAGTTTGATGAGTGTTGATTTTCCCGCGCCGTTCACGCCCACCAGCGCGATGCGGTCGCCACGCTCGATGCCGAAGCGCAGATTGTTGAGCACCTGCTTTTCGCCGTAGCTCTTCGACAGGTTCTCCACCTCCACAACCATGCGGCCTGAAGGCTGCGGCTGCGGAAATTTGAAGTGTATGACCGGCTCCTCTTCCGGTATCTCGATGCGCTCGATCTTCTCCAATTCCTTGATGCGCGACTGCACCTGCTTGGCCTTGGTGGCCTGTGCGCGGAAGCGATTGATGAACGCCTCAAGGTGTTCGATCTGCTCGCGCTGGTTGCGGTAAGCGGCCTCAAGCTGAGCGCGGCGGTCTTCTTTCTGTGTGAGGTACTTTGAGTAATTGCCCTGGTAAACATTCAGCCGCTTGTTCCATATCTCAACCGTGCGGTCGATCGTGACATCAAGAAAGTACCGGTCGTGCGAAATGAGAATGTACCCGAACGGATAGTTGTGCAGATAGTCCTCAAGCCAGTTGCGGGTTTCAAGGTCAAGGTGGTTGGTAGGCTCGTCCAGTAGCAACAGGTTTGGCTTGGCCAGCAGCAGTTTCGCCAGCGCGATCCGCATCTGCCAGCCGCCGGAAAACTCATCCGTCTGGCGGCCCCAATCTTCTTTGCCAAAGCCAAGTCCAGTCAGAACCGTGCCCACCTGCGCGTCGAGCGCGTAACCGTCAAGCGCGTGAAAGCGCTCCTGCAGCATGGAGTAGCGTTCGGCCACAGCCTCATACTCAGCGCCAGCGTGGTCCAGCTCGGCAAGCTGCCCGCTCAGCCGCTCCACTTCGCGGTCCATTTCTTTCAGTTCGTCGAACACCGTCAGGCATTCGTCAAAGACGGTTCGGCCCGTCAGCCGCAAACCTTCCTGCGGCAGGTAGCCGATACTCATTCCTTTGGTTTGCTGAAGGTCGCCGTAGTCCAGCGTCTCAAGGCCAGCCAGCACCTTCATCAGCGTCGACTTGCCGGTTCCGTTCGCGCCGACTAACGCGGTCTTTTCCTTCGCCCGGATGAGCCAGTTGGCCTCTAAAAATAAAATTCGCGGTCCGAACCGCTTACCGGCATTTTGCAATGAGAGCATTCAGTTCTATTTTCTCAAAGTTGCCGACCGAGCATTGGATTGCTGCTTATTGCGCGGATTCTCGATCGCTCCTCTACACAATCCGCGACGATTGCACAAACTTCTGTGCAACACGCAGCCGCCGAAAGATTCTCAGTGGTTATTGCCAGTGATGCCTATAAATTGAATTGGCTTTCAGCCGGTTTTTGGAGTTACCCTATCATTTGTTCGACAGGAGAACAAAATGAGCGGATTCAAAGACAGGCGTGACTTTTTGAAGCACGCCGGGATGATGGGGTCGGTTGCCATGATGGCAGGTATGCCGGAAGGGGCGTTGGCTTTGGGCGGCCTCCGCAACCCTGTAGTTGAAGACGCCGTAGTTTCCTCGGCAGCACAGGCAGCAGATGCGCAAAAGAATCACATCAAGTTCGCCGTATGCGGCATGAGCCACGACCATATATACGGCATGATCGGCGCCGTGCAGCGCGGTGGCGGCGAACTGGTGGCTGCTTGGGGCGGAGAAGAAGATAAGCTGGCCGGGTTCAAAAAGCGCTTCCCTGACGTGAAGATCGTCAAAACGCAGGACGAGATCATCAACGATCCGCAGGTACAGCTGGTACTTACATCGCAGATCGCCAACGAGCGTGCCGGCATTGGCATACGCGCCATGAAGTCCGGCAAGGACGTACTCTCAGACAAGCCCGGCATTACGACCCTCGATGACCTGGCCAAGATCCGCAAAACCATTGCCGAGACCAAACGGATTTACGCCATCATGTACAGCGAGCTGCTTGAAGTAAAGGCCGCTGTTTATGCGGGTGAACTCGTTAAACAGGGCGCCATCGGTAAAGTAATTCAGACCATCAATATCGCTCCCCACCAGATTTTTCAGAATGGCGGAGTAGCTGGCGGCGGCACTGGCCGGCCGGAGTGGTTCTGGGTTCCGGAGCAGTACGGCGGCATTTTGTGCGACATCGGCTCGCACCAGGTTGACCAGTTCCTCTTCTATACGGGTTCAAAGCAGGCTGAAGTCGTAACCTCGCAAATTGCCAACGTTCGCCATCCCAAGCGACCCAAATTCCAGGATTTCGGCGACATGGTTTTGCGCGGCGATCGCGGCTTGGGCTACGTGCGGCTCGACTGGTTTACACCGGACGGGCTGGGTACCTGGGGAGATGGACGGCTCTTCCTGCTCGGCACCGAAGGATATATCGAGATCCGCAAATATGCGGACGTGGGCGTCAAAAAGCAGGGCAACAACCTGTTCATTGTTGATAACAAGCAAGCTCGGTATGTTGACTGCAACCAGATGCCGCTCCCATTCGGACCTCAGTTCGTAGCCGACATCGTGAATCGCACTCACACGGCACAGGATCAGGACGAGTGCCTGCTGGCGGCTCAACTTGTGATCGAAGCACAGAACAAGGCAAAGTGGGTCACGCTCGAGGAATAGGCAGAGAATTCGCGCAACGTTCAAACGGGCCGGATGATCTCCGGCCCGTTTCTTTTTGGGATTCCGAGCGAGAAGATGAAGGATTCCAGCCTGGCTGCGACCGCCCTGAGTCATTTCTTTGTCATATTCACCGGCAATTGTCACTGAAATGTCGTCAAATTGTGCTGCGATCCCGCGGCACAGGGCGTGAATCACTCACCTGCAGCTGCCTTGAGAGAGCCTCGCCTTGTCCCTCGCCTAGGGGCTCCATGGCTATTTCCCCGCAGGCAGACATCGCCTGGAACCCGCGCCGTTATTGGCTAATTTCATTAAAACCAACCTGTAATGTGGCTTTGACAATTTGGTGAAACGGAAGAAAAGCAGCCATCTTTTTTACAGGATTGTTCATCTTTCCCCCATGTCGGCATGCTCAAAACTAATGTCAGAAAAACACTTGCCGATTTCTTTTTGCATTTGCGACAATGACTCACCGGTGGGTGTGACTTCCCCGATTCTCCCGAAAGCCACCTGACTGGCATATCTGAAGCGCAGGATTTCAACGATTCAATCATGCGGATCGGCATACGGGTTTCGGACAAACCGACGCCCAACAATTTTCGTCATTCCTAGGTAGTTTTCATAAGCGGACAAGACCGGCAATTGCGCTGAGCGCCAGGTCGGCAATGCAGTCATTCATAACGGCATCTTGTTAGTTCACGAATTCACATTGAACTGATGCAGATCGGAAGGGGTTCTTCCATGATCCTTCCCCGTCGTTCGCTCCTTGTGTTTGCGGCAGGCATTGCGTTCCTTCAAACCGGTTTTGCCTTAGGCGCCGGCAAGGAACCGAAACCGGACACGGCCCTGCTGAGCGCAGCGGATGC
>JADGNO010000148.1 GCA_017883405.1 Occallatibacter sp.
CCCAGCACGAATCTCGGCCACGGCGCCAGGAACATCGGTAAAAGGAGCTTCGAAGCTGCGGGAGGAATCAGGCATAGCCACTCCTCCATTCTCGCCGATGCCGCCCTAAAACAGCAAAAGCCCCAGATCAAGCCGTGGCGTTGATGCTTTCGATTGGCCACTCGTTCGTCCTGAACTCCACAGTCTGCCTCCCCGACGCTCGATTCGCGCCTCAGCGATGATGCGCTTACTGATGCCCCATGCGGATTGTTGGCGAGAACGGCGTTTTTCAGGACCGATTCGTCTTTCTTCGTCTTTCGTGGGGATAACCCAAGTTGGATGAGCGTCTTCGCCTGTTAATCAGCCGATAAAGATCCTATCGGCTGAATGTCTGGTTAGCCTTCCACACTGATTCGGAGTTTCGCTTCATCAATCGGCAGACCGCGTCACATCCGAACTGCGGCTGTTCACTTGCGAACACCCAATTCCATAAGCGGACACCTCTCCACGGGAGAACGCCGAAATTGTGACTAAGATCACCGAAATATGGATGAAATGGTACATATTTTGGTCGCGCACGTGCAGTACTCATTTCCGCACCCTGCAGTCACAGCATGTAGTGAGGATGAGAAAGATGTTCACATTCCTTCGAGACTTTCGTTACGCACTGCGTCAGTTGCGTAAGTCGCCGGGATTCACGTTGACCGTGGTGCTGATGCTGGCGCTTGGCATCGGCGCCAATACCGCCGTCTTCAGCGTGATGAACGCGATTCTCATGCAGTTGCTGCCGGTGAGCCGTCCAGAGGGGCTTTCCTATGTACATCTGTCCAATGGCCAGCACCCGCCGCCGGGGGGCTCCCAATCCGGAAGCTGGGACACCTCGTTTTCCGAACCGGTCTTTGAAGCGCTGCGCCAGCGCGGAGATGTCTTCGAGGAATTGATCGCCTATGTCCCGCTGAGCTTCACCGGCAGCATTGCCGTGCGGCACGGCGAGTTGCCGGAAGAGGCCAGCGGCGAAGAGGTCAGCGGCAACTTCTTCTCCGGCGTGGGAGCGCGCATGGAGCGTGGGCGCGGCTTCAGCCTGCAAGACGAAATGAACCACGCGCCGCTGGTGGTGCTCAGCTACGATTACTGGACGCGGAGCTATGCGCGCGATCCCTCCGTTGTTGGACAGACACTCTACATCAAAGGCGTCCCCATGACCGTGGTGGGCGTTGCGGCGCACGGATTCAAAGGCATTGAACCAGCCACTTCCACCGACTTCTGGATTCCTTTGCAAAATCGCCCGGAGCTGAACGCATGGGGCACGCCGGCCGGCGACAACACGCTCTACGGTTCGCCAAAATGGTGGTGTCTGCGCATGATGGCGCGGCTGCGCCCTGGTGTTACGCCGATGCAGGCGCAGCAGGCGATCACCGGCAGTTATGCCGAGGTCGTCAAGCAGACCACCGGTACCTTCGATCCCAAACAGTGGAAGCCGTTGCTGGAGTTTGTGCCCGCGCGTGGCGTAGGCGGCTATAACGATCAGAACCGCGAGCCGCTGCGGATTCTCATGGGCCTGGTAGCCCTGGTGCTGCTGATTGCCTGCACCAATGTAGCCATGATGGTGCAAGCGCGCAACACGGTGCGGCAGCGGGAGTTCAGCCTGCGTCTGGCGATTGGCGCGGGCAAGTCAAGAATCTTTCGCCAGTTGCTCTGCGAGAGTCTGCTGCTGGTAAGCGCTGGCGCGGCGCTGGGCTGGCTCTTTGCGCTCTCGGCCACGCGCATGCTCGCCACTTGGTCGGGCATCGAAACGGGCCTCAGCCCGGATCGCAGCGTGCTGCTCTTTACTCTGCTTGTTTCGGCACTGGCCGCGCTGGCCTTCGGCCTCATTCCTTTATGGAGTGCCATGCGCGCTCCGGTGGCGGGTGTACTGCGGTCGGGCGCCGCGCAACTGACGACCAACCGGAATCGTGTTGTGGGTGGGCGGATTGTGCTGGCTGGGCAAATGTCAATCTGTCTGGTGCTTCTGATGGCTGCTGGCCTGCTGCTGCGCACACTACACAACTATGCCAAGCAGAATCTCGGCATACAGGCCGAGGGCTTGCTGGTTTTCAATGTCTCTCCGCAAGGGCAGGCCGATACTCACGTTTTTTATCGCTCGCTGCTCGATCGCCTACGTCAGCTTCCCGGCGTGGAGTCCGTCTCGATGGCGCAGAATCGACCCGGCTCCGGATGGTCCAACAATAATGATGGGTTTGAATTGGATAGCGTCAGGAAGCGTGGCGAGATGCTGCGCGCGAACAATGTCGGCCCAGGATTTGCTCACACCATGGGCGTGCCTATTGTTGCGGGACGCGACATCGCAGAATCCGACACGCAGAGTACGCATTTAGTTGCGCTGGTCAATGAGACCTTCGTGAAGAAATATCTTGGTGGCACCAATCCAATGGGCCACTACCTGGGCAATAGCAAATTCCGGCTCGACATTGTCGGCGTGGTGCGCGACAGCAAGTACACCTCCGTGGACGAAGAGCCAATGCCGATGGCCTACGTTGCCTGTTTACAGTTCCCTGAACTTGGCCCCATGAGCATTGAATTGCGCACGCGCGGCGATGCGATGGGAATGCTGCCCGAAGTGCGCAAAGCAGTCGCCGCGCTCTATCCCAATGTGCCCATCGAGAAGCCCATGACGCAGCAGGAGCAGTTCGATAAGTCCTATGCCCAGCAGCGTATGTTCGCCGCAATGGGCGGATTCTTCGGCGTGCTGGCTGCATTGCTCGTCGCCACCGGCCTTTACGGCTCCCACTCCTTCCGCGTGAGCCGCCGTACCACCGAGATCGGCATCCGCATGGCTCTGGGCGCGAGCCGCGCTCAGGTGCTGACCATGATCCTGCGTGAAAGCCTGTGTGTGCTCGTGGCCGGACTCGCCGTGGGTGTTCCGCTCACCTTCTTCGCCGTGCGCCCGCTCAAATCCATGCTCTACCAGATGTCTCCATTGGACCCCGTGAGCTTTGCTCTCGCGATTGTCGTAATGATCCTGGTCTCCGGCTGTGCGGCCTTGCTGCCCGCCCGCCGCGCCGCTTCAATTGAACCGATGCAGGCGCTACGCAGCGAATAGCTCAAAAAATTCTATCGGTCACCGAAGATCGTACTGTAGCCTCACTTGACGCATTGTAGCCATTCGCTCATCGACCGCAGATTAGTCCTGACTAGTCGCCTTCTCGACTGTTTTCTGCAATCTCCTGGCTCCGGGTGGATGACTGGCTCGGACATTCGGCCAAAAACGGGTTCTGTCCGGAATGCCGACACATCCGCCATAGCGATATCCTGTGAAAACAAGGCTCCCGCACTCTTTTTTGGGGCGCTCCAGTACCCGAAGAACATGCCGGCAATGATCCAGACTCCGAGACGGGCGAGAGTGAATCCGATTCCGAAAAGAGTCCTGCGGGGTTAGACTTAATCTTCGATTCAAGAGAGGATCGACGATGCGCTTAACGAGTAATCGCTCTCTCGCACTCGCAGCCTGCATCATGCTGCTCGGTTCGATACCCTCCGGCGCGCAAGCTGCGCCGTCCGCCTCTGCCGGCCCCGATCTCAACTTTCCCACTGTGCTTTACGGCGTTGCCTACTACAACGAGTACATGCCCGGCGACGACGCCGACCATGCCGCGCGCCTGGAGAAGGACGTGGCCCTGATGAAGGGTGCCGGCCTCAACGTGGTGCGCATGGGCGAGTCCACCTGGAGCCTGTGGGAGCCGGAGGACGGGCACTTCGAGTACGAATGGATGGACCACATTGTGGATGCGATGGGCAAGGCCGGCATCAAGGTCATCCTCGGCACGCCAACCTATTCCATCCCCCCATGGATGGCCCACCAGCACCCCGAGATCTTAGCCGACCGCATTCCCCCAGGCATGTTTGGCGGCAAGCCTGTCGCGAGCGTCTACGGGCTGCGCCAGAACATGGATACCGACTCGCCCGCCTACCGTTTTTAC
>JADGNO010000025.1 GCA_017883405.1 Occallatibacter sp.
GCATCGCCACCGCCGAGCAGAGCGACGACGCCGACGTTTTCGGATACCACTATGAAGACGGTAGCCTGGCTGTGAACCTGTTCCACATTCGTTCAGGAAAAATCGTCGACCGCCGCGAGTTCTTCTGGGAAGAGTTGCCGGAAATGCTTGAGCCAGCCGATGTTCATCAAGAAGGCGCAGACGCTGCCGCCATGCGCGAAGCCACCGCCTTCAATGCAGGACACATGTTCTCTGCCCTTCTCAAGCAGCTCTACATCGATCAGCAGTATGTTCCGCGCTCCATACTCGTGCCTGCGGATTTCGACGATCGTGAGACGCTGGCCGACCTGCTTAGCGAACGCATCGGCCGCCGTGTCGAAGTAAGTGTTCCGCAGCGCGGCGAAAAGCGCTCGCTTGTTGACCTTGCCGGACAAAACGCCAAGCAGTCATATACCCAACGCTTCCGCGTGCTGGAGCCCTCGCGCAAAGCGATTCAAGAAGCGCTGGCCGATGCCCTCATGTTGCCCGATTTGCCAAAACGCATTGAGTGCTTTGACATCTCGCACATCCAGGGCGCGGAGACCGTCGCCTCCATGGTGGTGTGGGAAGACGGCAAAATGAATAAATCTGCTTACAGAAAATTCAAAGTAAAAACCGTCCTCGGCGTTGATGACTTCGCTTCAATGCGTGAGGTGATCGAACGCCGCTATCGGCGCCTCAAAGAAGAAGACAAGCCAATGCCCTCGCTGGTGCTGGTTGACGGCGGACTTGGGCAGTTGCATGCGGCCGCTGAAGCGCTTGAATCGCTGGGCTTCACTTCGCAGCCGCTGGCGTCCATAGCCAAGCGCGAAGAAGTTATCTACCTCTACGGCAGCGAAGAAGAGCCCATCGTCATGGATCGCAGATCGCCGGTCCTGCACCTGGTGCAGTTGATTCGGGACGAAAGCCATCGTTTTGCCATTGGCTATCATCGCCAGCGCCGCGCCATGCGCGATCGTGACTCCGAGCTGCTGAACATTCCGGGAGTCGGCGCTCAAACGCGGCAAAGGCTGCTGACTCATTTCGGAAGCCTGCGCGACGTGCAGCAGGCCACCACCGAGTCACTGGCCGCGGTGGTCTCACGCAAAACTGCGCAGACCATCTGGCAGTACTTCCATCAGGAACAGCCTGCCAATTGATTGTGGGTTCTTGCTCAATAGCGATCAGGCATCAATTGAAATATGCTGCAACAATTCCAGCTCAAATTGGCCCGGCACCGCTTCATTACGCTTGTGCAATTTTCGAGGGAACGCTCTGTAACTGGCCGATGCATTCCGCCACTCTGGCGAGAATCTCTTTCGGATGCACCGGCTTGGTAAGCAGCGTGAACTGGTGACCGTCACTGCGGGCAGTAGCAAGAAGATCGCGCGCAATCATCTGGCCTGAGCAAAGCAGGATTTTGCAGTCTGGAAATATCCGCCGCATCGTGATTGCCAGTTCAATGCCACTCATGCCCGGCAACATTACGTCGGTGATCAGTAATTCTGGGGGCGAAAGCAAGGCCGTCTCCAGCGCTTCTTCAGCGTCGTACGCCGTCATCGCCAGGTAGCCGCTGCGCGAAAGGATTTCAGACATCGTGTCGGCAATGATTGACTCATCATCGACAACCAGAATGCTGTGACGGTATGCGCCGGTATCTGCCGGTGGCACTTGATCGATTGGGACGACTTGGGGGATGCGTCTTCCGCTCATATCCTTGTACCTCTATTCGAAACCTAGCAGTGATTTCCACATACGGGTGACCTCTTTGAGCGTGTTTTGAGTAGGTTGAAATAGGCTGTGGAAAACTTGACCTATTTAAGTCACTAACTAGGAAAGCTATAATCGGAGACGCAAAAAGAAACTTGTTAATTCTGCCCTGCATCACTATAGTCATACGTTAGTGATAGGTTTACGAAAGTTTAGCGTCACGCTAAACCTGTTTCCCCGGAGCCATCATCATGACGACACAATCGAATAGGCCGGTTGATTCCGATGACGGATTGGCGAGTTTTGAGGCCATCCAGCAAGTGGATGTGCCCAAGGCCCGCGATGGAAAGCACAAGCAAATCGTGACGCGCCTGCTTGGCGATATCGAGCAGCTCAAGCCAGGTACCGCGCTCAAAGTCCCCCTTTCAGCCCTTCCTGACTCTAAAGAAAACATCCGCTCCGCTCTCAATCGCGCCACGCGCCAAAAAGGAATCTCTGTGGAGACTTCGAGCGACGCTGACTTCCTCTACATCTGGATGAGTCCCGGCAAGTAACTCCCCGCATCGCAACCTTCCCACGTTTAGAATCTACGCATGCCTCCACTGAATTCAGTGCGCATCGATAAATGGCTTTGGGCTGCGCGCTTTTTCAAGACACGTGCCCTGGCCAGCAAAGCATGCGATATTGGCCGCGTGGAGATCAACGGAGTCCGCGCCAAGCCTGCCCGCGAAGTACACACGGGCAGCATGGTACAAGCTGAGAACGAAGGCGGCATCTTCCACATCGAAGTGATGCAGCTTAGCGAAATGCGCGGACCAGCCGCAGTCGCCCAGACCCTCTACAAAGAAACAGATGCCAGCCGCGAAGCGCGCCAGAAGCTGGCGGAAGAGCGCAAGGCCATGCAGATCTATGCGCCGTTGCCGGAGCACAGACCATCAAAGCGCGACCGCCGCCGCATCATTCAGTTTCGCGGCCGAAGCTGACCGCACTCTCACGCCAAACGAAACAAGGCCCAGCGAGTGAACGCCGGGCCCAGCCTAACTTCTTGTTGAAATTCTTGTCGCGCCTTATGCCAGCAGGCGCTGAATCTTTTCTTCAATCACGTCCTGCGGGACGTAGCCCACTATTTGATCGGCCACCTTGCCACCCTTGAAAAACAAGAGCGCCGGGATGCCACGGATTCCGTAACGCGAAGGAGTGGCGCCGTTCTGGTCCACATTTACCTTGGCAACCTTGAGCTTGCCCGCATAGGTCGCGGCTACGCCATCCACAATAGGCGCAATGGCCTTGCAGGGACCGCACCAGACCGCCCAAAAATCCACCAGAACCGGCTGCTCACTGCGCAGCACTTCCTCGTCAAACGTTGCATCGCTTACTTCCAAAACTCCCGCTCCAGCCATGATTCTCCTTGCTTGCCTGCTATTTTCTGAGTGTACAGGAAAGCGTCCAAGCATAAGATGCGCAATGCTTCTGGAAAGTCGCAAGGTCGCCAACCGGGTAAACTTCATCCATTTTTTGCTCGGATGCCGGCAATGTAAGCTCTTAAGCCTGCGGCACTTGGCAGCTATACCCGCCAGAATGACTGCAAATTAAAGCGCCCGGACCCCATAAGGGTACACGGGCGCTAGAGCAGCCCTCCCCCAGAACTGCCCACGCTGCGAATTTAGGTGGACATTTGATAAAGATCAAGCAAACTTAGGTAACCAGTTTAGTAACCAAAAATACGGTGACTGTAAAGTAAGTTACTGTTTGAATTTGAATGTTTACCTACTTGCAACCCTTTATTTCTCAACCATCAAGCAATAGTCGCGCCATTAGGTACGGGTAGCGGGAACACCCAGCCTGGTGCCGGAGTGTACAAATCTGCATACCTGCAGTCTTACCTCTTGTGAGCTGCCGACCGCATCCCGGATTGCTGCCGAAGCACGCTCCAGCGCCTCTTCGCTTTCAACAATCACCAGCACTGCCGGCCCCGCACCGCTCAGTGCCGCTCCGATAATGCCGTTCTCGCCCACCAAGGGCAGCATTTGCGGTAACAGCGTGCAGATTGGCGCACGGTAAGGCTGGTGAATGCGGTCGTTCATGGCAATGCTGAGCAGGTCTTTCCTGCCTTGCGCAAAAGCCAGTCCCAGCATCGATACCGCCTGAATATTCGCAACCACGTCTGCCAGCGGGAAGCTGGCCGGCAGCACTGCGCGAGCCTTGCTCGTCGGCAGCGACTCCGCAGGAAACACGACGATCGATCGCCACTCCTCCGACGGAATCACGCGCGCCACATGTACCGTGGTTTCCTTACACGCAGCCGCGACAAAACCACCTAGCCAGCAAGCCGCTATGTTGTCAGGATGCCCCTCAAGCAGATAAGCCTCGTACAGTACACGCGGCGTGTCCCATCCCAGCCCACCAAAGTGCACAGCCATCCCAATGGCAGCTAAGCGACCAGCGGCTGAAGATCCGCACCCCATCGCCAGCGGAATTTCATTATGCATCTTGATTGCGAGCGGCACAATCGGCCGATCGGCGTCACGCAGCAGCTTCTTGTAAGTCTCAATAACGAGGTTGTCCTCGAGCCGCCTGCAACGATCGGCGTTCAAGCCCGTTGCTTCAATCGAGAACTCGGCAGCAGCTTCAGCCTCGATCTCCAGATAAAAATCAAGCGCAATAGCCACAGCGTCAAACCCGGGCCCAAGATTGGCTGAGGTCGCCGGCAGTCGCAGCCGCATACCTCCTATGGGCGAACCCTGCTGTTCGCTCATCACGCGCGGTCCTTCAGCGTGGCAAGCACGGCTTCGATCGTCGCATCCACCACCACTGCGTTGCGGCGCAGACCTTCAATTTCAGCAGAAACCTTCGACTGCGGACCGCCCGTCTCTTCCTCAGTAAGCAGCGTTCCACGATGGAAGTCGATAGTGTAGTCAGCGTCCTTGAGTGTGTGGCCGGTGAGCACCAGGACCACCGTTTCGTTTGAGCGCACAGCGCCTTGCGCGCGCAGCTTCTTTAAGCCGGCAAGCGTTACCGCAGAAGCCGGCTCGCAGCCCAGTCCCTCGGCGCCAATCTCCGCCTTGGCAATCGCAATCTCCGCCTCGGTTACATCAAGGCAGAAGCCGCCCGTTTCCTGGATTGCCCGCGCCGCCTTGCGCCACGATGCAGGATTGCCGATCCGAATCGCCGTTGCACGCGTATGCGCCTCAACCGGCTCAAGTGCTGTTCCCTTGTTGGCGGCAAAGCTGCGCGTCAACGGATTGGCTCCCTCAGCCTGAATGACCGAAATGCGCGGCAGGCGGGCAACGAGGCCAAGCTCATGCAGCTCTTTAAAGCCCTTGCCCAGCGCCGAGCTGTTGCCAAGGTTGCCGCCGGGAACAATCAGGTGGTCAGGCACGTTCCAGTCAAATGCTTCAGCGATTTCAAAAGCCGGCGTCTTCTGCCCTTCAAGCCGGTATGGGTTCACCGAATTCAGCAGATAGATCGGCGCTTGCTTAACGATTTGCGTCAGCAGCGTCAGGCATCCATCGAAGTCAGTCTTCAACTGGCATGTGATCGCGCCGTAGTCCATGGCCTGCGATAGTTTGCCCCACGCAATTTTTCCGTCAGGAATCAGCACCAGGCTACGCAGTCCCGCGCGCGCCGCATAGGCTGCCATTGCGGCTGAGGTATTTCCCGTTGAAGCGCAGGCAACCCACTCAAAGCCACGTTCACGCGCCACGCTCAATGCCGCGGTCATGCCGGTGTCTTTAAACGAGCCAGTGGGATTCATGCCCTGATGTTTGGCATACAACTGATCGATACCGAGCGCCTTCGCTGCACGACGCAGGTGATACAGCGGCGTATTGCCTTCACGCAGCGTTACCGCGTCGCCAAAACTGTCCAGAATGGGCAGCAGTTCGCGAAACCGCCAAACGCCCGAGTGATCCAATGCCTCCGACGAGCTCTTGCGTTCGCGCCAAAGCCATTTGAGGGCAGCCGGATTGGGGCGCTCTGGACCGCGCCGCTCCACCCATCCGGGATATTCCACTTCAAAAAGTTCGCCGCATTCAATGCAGCGGAAGTCTGGCTGCGCCTGCGCGCCGGCAATCTTGGCGCCGCATCCAAAACAGCGTAACTGGTGCAAATTCTCGCTCATACCTAGTGTTAGCCTACCAGCGTAGGCCGATTTTTGCCGAGCCACTCATCCGCGCTGTGAATCGCTTTTACTCAAGCCCCGGAGTCCGAAGCTTTTGAAGCTGAATATATATTTCCCCGCCGCGTTGCTGCTCGTCGCTCTCGTCGAACCCGCGCAGGCGCA
>JADGNO010000149.1 GCA_017883405.1 Occallatibacter sp.
AAGGACAGCGCTTCCACCCCGGCACAAATGGTGCCCCTGGTCGATGGCTCCGGGTTTCATGTGGTTTGGCCCCGCGGCCAAAGCGCGGCGGACGGCAGACAGCGCCCGATGTCGTTGACAAGGCAGACGGGACCTTCGATTGAGGATGCCGAAGAGGCCAGGCCGCTCGGCCCACCTTCTCCACAGCCGGCGGTTCGCCCAATCCGAGCTTCAGCCCTTAAACTGATGGGTTGTGCGATTTCTGAAGAAAGAGGGTACCTGCATGGCTTATCCGGCCAGCTACCGTTACACCCGCGAGCATGAATGGATTTCGGTGGAGGGGAACATTGGAACCGTGGGCATCACGGATTACGCCCAGAACTCTCTGGGCGACATCGTGTATGTCGATATGCCGAAGGTCGGCGACTCAGTGAGCGCCAACGTCACGTTCGGATCGGTGGAGAGCGTGAAAGCGGTGAGCGATCTCTACTCCCCGGTGAGTGGAACCGTGACCGCAGCGAACGAGGTGCTGAAGACCGAGCCCGACAAGATCAACTCCGCTCCCCACGAGACGTGGATCATCAAGGTGGAATTGTCGGATGCGAGTGAAGTGAATTCGCTGCTGGATACGGCGGCGTATGAGGCGTTTATTTCCGAAGAGACTGGAAGCTGAAGTCAGGAGCTAGAAGCTAACCATGCGCTATCTACCCAAATCACCCGCCGAACGCGAGAAGATGCTCGCGGATATCGGAGTGTCGTCGATCGATGATCTGTTTTCCGTGATTCCGGCTGAATACCGGCTGGCGCGCGACCTGGATGTGCCGCGTCAGCAGGCGGAGAGCGAGATCGTTGCGTATTTCCGCGCCGCCGGGCAGAAGAATGCGACGGACTATGCGAGCTTTCTGGGGGCGGGTTGCTATCGGCACTACCGCCCGGTGATTATCGATTCGCTGGTGCAGCGCGGCGAGTTCCTCACCAGCTATACGCCCTACCAGGCGGAGATCACGCAGGGGACGCTGCAGGCCATCTTCGAGTTCCAGACGATGATTGCCGAGCTGACCGGCATGGACGTAGCCAACGCCAGCATGTACGACGGTTCCACGGGCGCGGCCGAAGCCGTGTTGATGGCTATGCGCGTGACCGGCCGGCACAGCGCGGTGGTGGCGTCTAGCGTTCATCCCGAGTACCGCGAAGTGCTGGCGACTTACGCCAAGCACCAGGGACTGCCTTCAACGCTCGTCCCTTACAACCGCGAAACCGGCCGCGTCGATCTTGCTGTGCTCGAAGCCGCAGTAACGAATGAGACCGCAGCTGTCCTGGTGCAGAGTCCCAACTTCTTCGGCGTGATTGAAGACATTCCGGCGATCGCGGCGATTGCTCATGCGAAAGGCGTGCTGCTCATCGTGTCGATTGCTGAGGCGGTTTCACTCGGCGTCGTGCGGCCACCGGTTGAGGCAGATATCGTGCGCATGGAGGCGCAGTCGTTTGGCGTTGCGCTCAGCTACGGCGGGCCTTACTGCGGTGTGATCGCGGCGAAGGAACAATACCTGCGCCAGATGCCCGGGCGGCTCGTGGGCCAGACGGTAGACGGCAACGGAAACCGCGGCTTCGTTCTGACGCTTGCTACGCGCGAGCAACACATTCGCCGCGAGAAGGCGACTTCCAACATCTGCACCAATCAGGCACTTGTTGCGTTGATGGCCACCATCTTTCTGACGGTGTATGGGAAAGAAGGCATCCGCGAACTGGCGGAGCACAACCTGGCCAAGGCTGCCTACGCGGCTGAAGCACTCGCAGCGCAACCGGGGTCGAAGCTGCTGTTCAGCGGCGCGCCGCGCTTCCACGAGTTTGTGCTCAGCACTGTTGAGGCGCCGTCGCTCTGGAGCCAGCGCCTGATGGATGAAAAGATTGTCGGCGGCCTTGACCTGAGCCGCTGGTATCCGGAACTCGGCAACGCCACACTGTGGTGCGCCACCGAAATGATTACGCGCGAACAGATTGATACCGCAGCGCGCGTGATGGAAGCTGTGCCAAGTCATTCGTAGCTTGACATTTGCATACCTCTCCAAGTCGCTTGTAAAGGAGGGCAAAATGAGTTTAAACAGAGCTCGCGCTGCTATTCGAAATGTTGTTGGCTTATTTGTTCTTTTGACCACACCAGTTTTGTGCATGCGTGCTCAAAATGTGGATGAAGCATGCGGTACTAAGGCAGAACAGCAGAAAAAAGAAGTTCAACTGCGAGCTACTGTTGCTGAAATGCTGAGAGTCATCAAATCCAGGGACTCTTCAGCATTTCTTAAGTATGTCGACAAAGAAGGTGTTTCCATTTGGGGCGGTATTCTTACGCCAAGCGAGATCAAAAGAGAGTTTCGCCACAAGCAAGGAATTTACTGCTTTCTGTTTTCGACGGGTTGCATTGCATCAGCGAGCTTTCCCAACGGGGCATATATCAATGTCGATAAGTGGCAGATCTCATACGCTGAATGGTTGCAACAGAACAGCCCGACAAAGACTGAAATCGAAATGTTTTATGGGGACAAGGATACGCCCTGCGTAGCAAACGTATCAATTCGCAGAATCAAAGAATCGCATCCAGCACAAGAAACTTTTGAGCTTGGCTATAACTACCGGAGTGGTAGGTGGCTATTTCGCGGCACCCCCGCATATCCTGAGGGCATAGCCTGAGTAACTCAGCAGTATCGAAAATGGCGAGAACAGATAGAGGCTTGAATGGGAACTACAGGGAAGCCGATTTCGCTTGCACCCAGGCATGATTCGGCGAAGTTATCAACGCTTTGTAACAGGGCACGGCTTTAGCCGGGCCGTAACAGCAACCTGAAGGGAGACGGGCTTTAGCCCCTGCAATGGCCCATCCTGGCCGCAATGCGTCGTCAGAAGACATCCTCAATCCGAGACGGTACTTCTTTGCGACCACGCGCACCAGCATGAGCCGGCGTCTCTTTCAAACTGAACGCAATGCGGGCCTGTTGATCGACGTATTGCGTTCTCTGGTCGCGGAGCACAAATTCCAGTTGCACGACTTCGTCATCATGCCCGATCACGTTCACCTGCTGGTCGAACTTGACGGCGACATGACCATCGAGAAAGCCATGCAATTCATCAAGGGCCGCTTCTCGCACCGTTTAACGCAGGAGTTCGGCCACAAGGGCGAAGTTTGGCAGCGAGGGTATTCGGAAAAGCAGGTGATGGATGCCCAAAGCATGGACAAAAGCCACGAGTACATAGCGCAGAATCCGGTGAAAGCAGGGCTTGCTCCTACGGCTGGTGAGTATCCATTTTGTTTTGGCTTCTTGGCGTCTCGAAAGGCCAGTCTTGCAGGCAAGGCAGAGGATGTGCAGGGGCTAAAGCCCGTGTGATTTTTTGACTTTCTTCCGGCATGACTAAAGTCGTGCCCTGTTACAAAGCGAGTCAGATTGTGGACTTGTCTCGCCAAGAGGATCGGCTTTAGAGGAGAGGGAATTGTGACGCAGATGAATGAAACCACCGGCCCCAAAACACTCGGTAAAGTCCGCCCGCACCAGACTCAGAACGAGGCGCTGGTATTCGAGAAGTCATCGCCCGGCAAGCGCGCCTACAAGCTGCCACCGCTCGACGTGCCTGCCGTCGATTTTTCTTCTCTTCTTGGAGAAGCCCATCGGAAGACCGCACCCGGCTTGCCGGAGTTGAGTGAGATTGAAATCATTCGCCATTTCACGCGGCTCTCGACGTGGAACTACGCCATCGATCTGGGCATGTATCCGCTCGGGTCCTGCACCATGAAGTACAACCCGCGTGTAAACGAAGCGGTGGCTCGGATTGAGGGTCTGGCAGAGGCCCATCCCTATCGGCCCGACTCGCTCGCGCAGGGCATTCTCGAGGTCATTGATCTGCTGCAGCGCTGCCTGATCGAGATCACGGGCATGGACGCGATCACGCTGCAGCCGGCAGCAGGCGCACATGGCGAGTTTACCGGCATCCTGCTGGTACGCGCGTGGCACGAGTCGCAGGGCAATGCGCGGCGCAAGATT
>JADGNO010000150.1 GCA_017883405.1 Occallatibacter sp.
CCGAGGTAGGTTGCGCCCGAGCCCAGCTCTTCTTCAATGCGGAGAAGCTGGTTGTACTTGGCGATGCGATCAGTGCGGCTCACAGAGCCGGTCTTGATCTGGCCTACGCCGGTAGCCACCGCGAGATCGGCGATGAATGTATCTTCGCTTTCACCGGAGCGGTGCGACATGACAGCGGTGTAACCATAGCGGCGTCCGAGCTCAATCGATTCCAGTGTCTCAGTGAGCGTGCCGATCTGGTTGACCTTGATGAGGATCGAATTGGCTACGCCTTCTTCAATGCCGCGCTGCAGGCGCTTCACATTGGTCACAAACAGATCATCGCCAACCAATTGAATGCGGCTGCCGAGCTTGTCGGTCAGCAATCGCCATCCGGCCCAGTCGTCTTCGGCCAGGCCGTCTTCAAGCGAAACGATTGGATACTGGCGGCTCCAGTTGTCCCAGAAGCTGACCATTTCTTCGCTCGACAGCTCACGCTTATCGCTCTTTTTGAAGACGTACTTGTTCTTTTCCTTGTCATAGAACTCGCTCGACGCGGGATCTAGAGCGATGGCAATCTGCTCGCCGGGCTTGTAGCCGGCTGCTTCAATTGCTTCAAGGATGAGCTCGATCGCTTCGTCGTTCGACTTGAGCGACGGAGCAAAGCCGCCTTCATCGCCCACGGCTGTGTTGTAGCCTCTCTTCTTGAGCACGCCCTTGAGGGTGTGGAAGGTCTCGGCCGACCAGCGCAGCGCTTCGCTGAAGCGCTCCGCGCCTACGGGCATGATCATGAATTCCTGGAAGTCGACGTTCGAGTCAGCATGTGCACCGCCGTTAAGAACGTTCAGCATGGGCGTGGGCAGAATGCTGGCATTGACGCCGCCAAGATAGCGGTAGAGAGGAATCTCAAGTGTTTGCGCAACGGCGCGTGCGCAGGCCATGGACACTGCCAGAATGGCGTTGGCGCCGAGCTTGCTTTTATTGGGTGTGCCGTCGAGCGCAATCATGGTCTGGTCGATGAGGCGCTGATTGGCGGCGTCCATGCCTTCCAGTTCCGGTGCGAGAACGGTTTCAACGTTCTCAACAGCCTGCAGAACGCCTTTGCCCATGTAGTGCGTCTTGTCGCCGTCGCGAAGCTCGACAGCCTCATGTTCGCCGGTGGATGCGCCGGAAGGCACAATGGCGCGGCCCATGGCGCCGCTCTCAAGAATTACGTCCGCTTCAACAGTAGGATTTCCGCGCGAGTCAAGAATTTCGCGGGCACGAATGGCAATAATTTCCGTCATGTCACTCCTCATAATGCGATGCTGCAGCCGGTCATTCAGTTTGGGACGGCGATCCACGGCAAGAGCCTCTCCGGCGGCGCTTTGAATTGAACTCAAAAGCTCCTGCACTCGCGGAATCTCCTCTCAAGGTTGAGAACAAAAAAGAACGTGTGTATACCGTTCCGATTCTAACAAGCCAGGCTGCGTGTGCCGGTGTGGTGTCGGTCACATGGCGCGGATGAATTGCACTGACCCGTCAGGCGATGGAAATGGAGCGGCTCGGCCAAGAATTTCGAAATTGGATCGGAGTGGACTGCAGCGTGGCGTCGCTTTCTTCTACTGAAGCGGTATGAATCACGAAAAGTGTCCGGTTGAGATTTGTGCGATCCCAAGTCCGAAAAGCCGGACATCCACCCCACTGGCGAAGACCTGTCATTGGGGACGCCGGACATTGGGCCCCAGTAGATGGTGGGAGACCTAACTCAGCCAGGGATCTACAGCCACCCGCCGATACGCTGCGTCTGGCCGAAATGGGAAATTGGACTTTACCGTCAGTTGAAGCGTCTAATTGGGGAGTACGAGAACTTCCCTTTTCGCCTCTAGCTGATGACGGCTTCCTCCAGGCGAGCGCATCTCACAACCAACAAGCAAGCGATTGGAGACAATCATGAGCTTTGGACATCAATCAGACGTTCACAATCACCTATTCCCAAAACGCCCGCTGTTGTCGCACAAACTAGTCGCGGACGATAGGCCGGAAAAGATTGTCGAGCAGGTGCAGGCTGAACAGATGCGTTTGGGCGATCCACCGACAAAGCGCGAAGAGCCGACAAGTACCAACTCGAGCTCCTAATCGCGAATCCCCTGGTATGGATGGACCATGCCGGGGGATTCGTGTTTGCAGGCGTGGAAGTAGATCAGAAATTACAATGCCGCCTGATCTCTGGCCGAAAGCGGGTCTGTAGTGGCCGGTGGCCCGGGTGAGCAGATTCTCATCCACACCACTGGCAAAGACCTGTTAGTGGGGACCCACGGGACATTGGGCACCCCGAAGTTGGTACGGGAGCTGATTCAACCGAGGACATGGGCTACTTGGCGCATTGGATATGCATCTTGTATAGAGAGGGAAATAAACTCCATGCCCCAGAGTTCGCACGATCAAGCCGCAGAACTTCACAATCTGGCATCGCACGCCCACGCCGTCGCAGCAGTCGCCCACGGCAAAGCAGATCACCAATCCGCCCACGAACTCAGCAAGCAGGCTGACGAGCACTCTCGGAATGCTCTGAAGCACTCCGAGCAACTGGAGGAAGCAGCGGCTGAGTCTGCCAAAGCGGAAGCAGGGGACGGCGAAAAAGTAAAAGCAGTGCATACTGTCCGCCCAGGACTTCCCGGCTAACCAGCTCAGCCAGAGTCTTTTTCAGACTGGCCGCAACCTCCAAATCAAGAGGGGGCACGCAGGTGAATGCCCGGCGTCGAGTCGGGTCTTCTCATTAAAAATTTGAGCGCGGGAGTGAATCATGGATAAAGAAGTGTCTGACGCAATCGCGGAATTGAAGGCGCAGGGAATCCCAGTTGATCAGTCTGGCCGTCAAGCTGATCGCTATATTGCGACCGCTCCGAATGGAGAAAAGTACGAGTTCGAGGCCGCGGGACTATTGGATCTGAAGGCGAAGGCTAAATTACACCTTGAAGGACTTCAAGAGTTGCATTTCGAAAAAAAGAAAACTCCGAATTTTCATAACCCGGCCCGCAGTTAGAAACTGCGTGTGGCTGCTGTAGGTTAGTGCTTTCCCATCCTTGTGCGATGAAACCGCGCAAGGATGGGGCACCCTGTACGTCTTACAAACAAAGGATGGCTGCCTGACGTGTTTCCCCACTCTGGAGCGCGGGGCCAATGATTCTTGCGCCTACGGCGTTGCTCATCGTGGCACGGGTTCAGTTTGGATCGGGTCTTTCAATGTGATCGATGTTGACAATGTATGCAGGCCCTGTTCCTCGCTTCAACTTGAGCCCGATCCTGCTGATTGGCATCCGATCAAGAGGATTGCTGAACTCGCTTTCGGGATAATGTTGCAGGTCATACCACGGCAACGTAAAGTCGTACCGACCAGTAAGGCCAGTCTTATCCTGGACGGGACAATCCGGACTTGACCTGGTTAGAAGAGCCGCGAGTTCCTCCATAGATACTCCAACGAATCGTCTTTCGCCGTTGTCCTCGATATAGAACCCTTCCCCTAACTTGCTGGTTTTGAACTTTATCGGTTTGATTGCCCCTGGCACCGTGTCTTTTAGTTGTGCACCACGCTTTTCTACCATGAGGTCCAAATACTGCACCTTAACGGGCGTTGTACTCACCGCAATTTTGCACCGTTCCCTGAGCGCTGCTTGCCATGCACTGCGCAGGAGTTTCATATCGCCGAAGTTAGCCGATTTCTGCCAGGCCGCTACATCCGCTTGCCAGGCTGGCAAGTCCCCCTGCGCGACGCGCGCGTTTACGTCGTACCAATCGGTGTTTACCCAGGCTGGAGCATTCCGCATCTTCCACGAAGACCACTTGAGCAAGTTCGGCGGAAAGTAGGCTAGCCTGATCGCAAACCCGAGATCTGTAGTTGCAATGTACCCGTTCTGGGTAAATTGCAGGTTCGATGGAGCGGAGCCAGGCTTGTGGGGCCGAATTGAGAATATTTCAAATTCAAATTGCTTCGTTGCTTTGGAACCGTCGGTTGAACTGTTCTCAGCACTGCCTTGCGCAATTGTGGGCGAAGGAATCCAGAGAAGAAACAATATCGCAACGAGACATATCCTCATCCTTCCACCTCAACTTATACGGTCCCGGACATCTTAATTCCCTGACGGGGCAATCGGAAGTCCGCGTTGCAGTTGGTGACCGGCAAACCGAAAATTGTGCTTTTTTAGACTGTCGTTGCGATTGAAAGGCAACTGCAGATACTTTCGACTCCGCAAAGCTGCGCTCCAGATGGCAAGATGTCTTGGGAAGGTTGAGAGCTGTGCTTTCCCACCGTTGCACGATGAAACCTCGCAAGTATGGGACACCCGCAGGTTGGTGCGGTAGACGACTCTGTTGGGAACTGGGTCGTCTGCCCGGTCCGCGCATTAACTCTGTTGATTCGTGCATTGCTGGGCACCTCTCCTTGCGACGCTGTTCCTGTGGCTATCCACCTGCGCTAGCCTTAATTTGGGCAAGCTGCCCGGTGTTGTTCACGACGGGACGGATACTGGCGCGTGATACAACTCTTTGCCTCTCATCGGGTCTAAAGAATATAGGCACTGTCCGCCCCTGGAAGCCCCTTTGCGTCTGGCAGGGTTCCGGAAATGGAGCTTTACATGAAACGGTCGATTTTTGTCTGTGCGTTGATGTTCGCAACCGCTGCTTCGCTTGCAGCGCAGCAGGCCGGCCAGTTCGAAGGAACTTCAAAACCGCCTTCGAATGACACGATTGTTTCCGATCCGCCGGCAGAGGCTGCACCCGCACCAGCCATTGCTACGCCGGCGCCGGTTGAAAAGCCTTCAGCGGCACATTATGCGGAGCCAGCGCCAGCGCAGGATCAGGTGCAGGTGCAGACCGAGCAAACTGCTCCGGTGAACACGGCAAACGCGATTCCGGCGGACGGCACCGACAGCGGCATTGTGCAGATCGCTCCTGATCCACCGAGAGGACCAAGCCTGAGCCAGCGCATCGCCGCCGATCCTGATGGCGACATCGTGCATCCGGCTCCACTGGGAGCGAATGAACTGGGGGAGGGAACCCTGATTCGCGTTCGCCTGTTGAATGGAGTTTCGACAACGTACAGCGAGGAAGGCGAAGAGTTCCGCAGCCGCGTGGCTTCTGATGTTGTTGAGGACGACCGCGTACTGATTCCCGCGGGCTCGGAGATCGACGGGCGTATTACGCGTGTGTCCACCGGCAGCTTTGGCGGTCATGGATCGATGAACCTGGTTCCCGAAACAGTGATTCTCCCGGACGGCTCGCGCTTCAGAATGTATGGGCAGGTGACGGCGACACCTGGCTCAAACACCAGGGTGAACGGCGAGGGCACCATCAATCCTGGCTCGCACCTGAAGCGCAACAGCATTGAATACGGCGGCGCAGTGGGTGCAGGAGCGGTAACTGGCGCTATTCTGGCAGGTCCGGCAGGCGCATTGGCAGGATCGCTCGTGGGCGCTGGTGTTATCACGGCGCATCTGCTTATCAGCCATCCGCAGGCCACGCTGGATGAAGGCACCTATCTGCAATTCGCGCTGACGGAACGGCTGAACCTGGTTCCGGCGGCGGTGAACGGCAACTGAAAAGCGATTAATTTATATTCAGTTCCACTGGCCCCGGCGCGAATGATCTCGTGCCGGGGTTGCTGCGTTCAGGCGTAGATTTCCGCGTCTGAGCGAGCTTCAATTCCATTTTCGCCCGTTGCGCGCATTTAAACTTAGGAGCGAGCGGCTCATTTGAGCGCTGGTTGTTGGGCAACGTATGGACAAGTTTGTCATTCGCGGCGGAAATCCGCTGGTAGGCACAATTCGCGTTTCAGGCGCCAAGAACTCGGCGCTGCCGTGCATGGCAGCGGCCATCCTTACGGAAGAAGAAGTCACGCTCGAAAATATTCCACAGGTGCGCGACATTGAGA
Organism: Occallatibacter sp.; assembly: GCA_017883405.1. Lineage (GTDB taxonomy): Bacteria > Acidobacteriota > Terriglobia > Terriglobales > Acidobacteriaceae > Telmatobacter. The sequence goes on from JADGNO010000150.1 coordinate 5,888, forward strand.
CCGAGCGTAAGCTGCTTGCGTCCATGGGCGCAGTGGTTGGGCAGCGGGAGGGCAGCGCGCGCGATCGCATGACAATCAGTTGCCGGTCGCTGTCTGATCCGGTGGCGCGTTACGAGATTGTAAAAACCATGCGCGCCAGCTCTCTTGTGCTGGGGCCGCTGATCGCACGTGCGGGAGTAGCGCGGGTGGCAATGCCCGGTGGATGCGCAATCGGCGGAAGGCCGATTGATTTGCACATCAAAGGCCTTGAAAAGATGGGCGCCAACATCACGCAGCAACACGGCTATCTTGAGGCGCGCGCGGAACGCCTGCAAGGCGCGCACCTGGTGTTCGACAAAATCACAGTGACGGGGACCGAAGACCTTTTGATGGCCGCGGTGCTTGCCGAGGGCGAGACGCTGATGGAGAACTGCGCGCGCGAACCTGAAGTAACGGATCTGGCTGCGTTGCTGACGGCGATGGGCGCCAGGATCGAAGGCGCGGGCACGGCGGTGATTCGCGTGAAGGGCGTGAGCAGCCTGCACGGCGCAACCTATCGCATCAATCCCGACCGCATTGAAGCGGGAACGTTTTTGATTGCCGGAGCGATTACGCGCGGCGATTTGACGGTGGCCAACTGCGATCCTTCGCATCTTGGCGCAGTGCTGAACAAGCTGAAGGAGGCAGGTGCGCGGGTGGAGAGCGTTGGCTCCGATGCAGTGCGCGTGCAGGCCCCGGAGCGGTTACGTGCGGCCGATATTTCCACCGAAGAATACCCAGGCTTTCCGACCGACATGCAGGCTCAGTATATGGCGCTTGCCACGCAGGCCGAGGGCACCAGCCAAGTGAGAGAAAACATTTTTGAGAACCGCTTTATGCATGTGCAGGAACTGGTTCGCATGGGTGCAAATATCAAAGTTGATGGAAGCACGGCGACCGTGCGCGGGCCTTCGCCGCTTTCTGCGGCAGCGGTCATGTGCTCCGATCTGCGCGCGTCCGCGTCGCTTGTCTTGGCTGCGTTGGTGGCCGATGGCGAGTCGATTCTCGATCGCGTGTATCACATGGATCGCGGCTACGAGCGGATTGAGGAGAAGTTGCAGAGTGTGGGAGCGCAGATCCAGCGCATGGGAGACATTTTTCCACCGGTGAACATGAGAAGAGCTACCGATAACTCTCCAGTTGCGCCCACTGCTTAAACCTGAAGAATCGGGGATTTTGCAAAGCCTCAAAACTGGTCCCGACTATCCGCAGCGCAAATTGCAGTATTGTCGAAAACAACACCAGTGAGCAATGCAGTACATCGCATCAGAATCGCCCGAGAGTAAAAACGAACTAAGCGCGGTTCACTGCGAATCTGCAACTCTTCCCGCCGTTCCACGGTAATGTTCGCGAGAAGCCGGAGCACGTAACGTCTTCCGGAGACGCTCAACCCGCTAGAGGTGAACTACCGTGAAGAAAATCGCATTTGCAATCTTGCTCTCAATCGCGATGGCTCCTGTGGCTTCATTGGCACAGGTATCGATTCGCGTGGGGCCGCCGCCGAATGTTTATGAGCGTCGCGGTCCGCGTCCTGACCGGGGATCCGTTTGGGTCAACGGATATCATCGCTACGACAACGACCATTACGCATGGACTCCGGGCCGCTGGGATCATCCGCCCCGTGAGCATCAACGCTGGGTGCAAAACCGCTGGCAACACAAGCGCGGCACTTGGGTCATGGTTGATGGTCACTGGCGCTAACCGGAATCGGACCTGACCTGAAGACGAAAGCGGGGCATTTGCCCCGCTTTCAGTGTTTGCGTAGTTGCAGGGCGCGTTATTGAATCTCAATCACGTCCGTGGCGGCCGCTGCTGCGGCTTCCGCACGTTCCATTACCTTATCGGCAATGGCATAGAACTCGGCGGCCTGCGGACTTTTGGGGCCTGCCAGAGCAACGGGAATGCCGCGATCGCCGCCTTCGCGAATGGCGGGCACCAGTTCAATGGAGCCGAGGAAGGGAACGTTGAACTGTTTTGCGGTGCGTTCCGCGCCTCCTTTTGAGAAGATGTCGATCTGCTCATGGCAATGCGGGCACGTAAAGTGACTCATGTTTTCTACGATGCCGAGCACTTCCACATTGACCTGTGCAAACATCTCGAGCGCCTTGCGTGCATCTTCGAGGCTGACATCGCTCGGCGTGGACACAACGACAGCACCGGTCAACGGCACGGTTTGCACTAGCGAGATGACCACGTCGCCGGTGCCCGGAGGCAGGTCGATAATCAGGTAGTCAAGCTCGCCCCACTCAACCTGCTGCAGGAACTGGCGAATAATCTGGTGCAACATGGGGCCGCGCATCACCAGCGGCTTGTCGCCGGGCGAAATGTAGCCGATCGAAATCGTCTTGATGCCGTGCGTGTCATTGGGAATGATCAGGTTGCCAGGGCCTACGCGCGGCTGTTGCGACGAGCCCATCATGAGCGGCACATTCGGTCCGTAGACGTCAGCGTCAATCAAGCCGACCCGCTTGCCGAGTTTTGAAAGTGCAATGGCCAGGTTGACTGCGACAGTGGTTTTACCTACACCGCCCTTGCCGGAACCGACAGCTACTATCTTTGAGACACCCGGCAAAGCAACCGGCGAAGGCATGGCATTTGAATGGGCCATCAGCGAAACTCCTCTTTCAAACTACTTGTGCTGGTTAGTTTTCGAAGCGAAATATTGGCCGCGCATTTGTAAAGCAGCGCAGCGGTGCATCTGAACTAAATTTTACAGGAGCGGCGGGTCGTTCACATTCGAATGGGCTTGAGCCTACGCTGTGGCTACTTGCGCGATGATCTGGTGTATTTGACGCACTCCGTCGGTAAGTGCCGCTGGGCCGGGCTGCAGAATGATGCTGGAATTGATCTCCGTGAGATTGCAGTTGCGCACGGCGCTGATTTGAGACCATCCCGGACGGGCTATCATGCGTCCAATATCCACTTTCATACCGCACCATGAAGCGAGGATCACCTCAGGATCGCGAACGACGACCGCGCCTGGATCGACGACACGATCTTTGGATTTTCCGCATCTGCGCAGCTCAGGAAAGATCGGATTCCCTCCGGCAATCTCGATCAGCTCGTCTACCCAGCAGATGCCGCTGATCAAGGGATCATGCCATTCCTCAAAATAAACACGAGGCCGGCGGGGTAAGGATTCTGCGCTCACCCTAATCTCTTCAAGCCCTTCATTCAGGGTCTTGAAGAGTGCCTGCCCCTCGGCCGGTTTGCCGACGATAGTGCGCCATGAGCACGCGAAGCTCGCAAGAGCGGAGCGTGCGTAACTGCTTAACCGATGAGGGTAGGCCCCTCGGTTGTGCCAAGAAGAAGGAGTGCAAACTTCATGCTGTACGAGAGATGAGGGCA
>JADGNO010000151.1 GCA_017883405.1 Occallatibacter sp.
ACGGCCATATGGCAAGCAACGAAACCATTACGAGTAAGCCTTTCATATCTCCTCCCACGAACGATTTGCCGGTCGCGTCACCGATACCAGTGACCGATTTGAAGTCTCAATCACCAGGTCATGAGCAGGCTTTTGCATTGAGGGTCTTTCATCTCAATCACAACGTCATTGGGCAGAGCTTTCCGCGCAGCCTGGCCCACAACGCAGTCCCTAGTCGCTTCTTGGGGCAGTCGCAACTTTGGGGACAGACTTCTCCGCGCTTGAGCCCAACCAAGCTCAAGCCTCATCCACAATCGTCTTGACTCAAGACTCTTGTCTGTCCTGTTTTGCTCAATTCTTGGAAGGCTTCGTTGCACCCCATTCGGGTCAAATATTGCGGAATCCCCGTCTCATGAACTGACCCACCAGGAGGAGGCGGGAGTGGTCCTGGCGTTGTCTCTGCATCAGGACCGAGAAACGCCGGAGCGTTAGAGAGCCCTTACTTGGCATTGACAATCTATCGCATGCCAAAACTTGGGTCCAACTTGGATCCAATTGCTGCCGAAAACCGTGCATTTAGGTCCAACTAGACGCACTACCAACCTAAACGAATCAACAAGTTAGCACATCGTTTGCTGATTCGAGACCAGGGGCTCAGGGTATCTGCTATGCGTTTGATTCCAGCTGCCTGCCTGGAAAGCCCGGAAACCTGCTGGGCCCCAGTGGTCAAAGGCATGGAGACAATCAAGAGTGCTGAAACAAGAATATGCAGAAATTTGGATCTCGACATCACGTGAGTTCTTCGTCGGGAAGCCAGAAGCCAGAAGCTAGAAGCTAGGATCTGAAAGCTCAAACGCTCTTTGCCATCCGCTGCCGCATTGGCTCGTTGTCGCAATACACACGCCACTCCGCCACTTTGCCGTCCTGGATGAAGGCGCGAAATGCTGTGGGCGTGGTCCAGTGGTTTTCCGGCTTTACTTCGCCGTGGGGAGCGTAGGTTCCTTGCGCTGTTCCGAGCATCGCGACCACAGGGCCGTCGCAGAACGTCTCGTCCACGGCCACGGTGTAGTCAGGCACCATTTGAAAGTACTTGGTCCAGCCGCGGCGCAGCGTCTCGCGCCCCTCGAAGGCCGTGCCCATACCGTCGATGAAACGGTGCTGCTCGGTCATCAATTCAGCCAGTGCGTCCGCGTCCTGCCGGTTAATGGCCCTGATAAAAGCCTGCGCAACAGACTCCGCCAGATCGTTCATAGGTCTCCAATCCGTGTACCGGGATTTCCCAGCTACAGGTGTGCATATAACTACACATCTGGAGCCGCAGTCTTGGATGTGCGGGACCGCACAAGGCATTGTTTGGGATTGGAGGTCTGAAGAGCGCTACCGCTCAGCCGGAGGCAGCGCATCGACCACGGGCACACCCGGCGGTGGGGTGAACTGGAATGTTGCCGGAGGAATGGCCACGTTGGATTGCTCGTCGCTGAAAGTAAAGTGCGTGAGCGCGCCGCCGGTCTCTTCCACGTCGATGGCCGTCATCACTCCGTCTGCGGTAACCGTAAGCGCGAGCCGGCGCACGCGGTCTTCCTGGCCTTTGGGCTGGCCGGTGAGCGTGTAGCTGCCGTTTGGTCCTGCCGTCATAGTCAGGTTGCCCATTTCTTTTTCAAGCTCGGTATGCCCCAGCAAAAAGCGCAGCGGAGAACGCAGATCATCGAGTCTTTTTGAGGGAATGCGCTGCACGCGTGCATCGCCGGCGGTGTAGAACCACGCGTATTTCCCATCCAGCAGGAAGATTTTGCCGGGAGGAGAACTGTAGTCCCACTTCATGCGCCCCGGCTTCATCATCAGCAGAGTACCGCTCTCGGTGCGCTTCATGCCCATGCCCTGGTAAGTCTCGCTGAACCCGGCCTTGAGTGAATGCAGCTGATTGTAGTGGCGGTCGACGCGTGCCGCGATGTCGTGCGCAGTAGGCGCGTTTTGCTGCGCGCCAATCGAGACAGAAAGCAGCGCGGCGGCCACAATTATGCAGCCGCGCCTGATGCCATGGGCAAACTTCATTGCAGGTTCTGTGTGCAGGCAGTTCCGCCCGCCGGATCGTACTTGACGCCGCCGAATTGATCGCTGCAGAAGCCGCGGTCGCCGGACTTTCCAACCGTCTGCGGCACAGCCGTAATGGTGTACCCGTTGGAGCGGTCAGTGCCGTTGATCGTCACCTTATCCTTGCAGGTGATGGCGAAGATATACCCGGATTTGTATCCCGAAATCAAATCCCCCTGCAAAATCTGCGCCCCGCTCGGGCTGGGAGGACCAGAATTGGGATCGCCGCCCAAGGCAGGCAAAGTGCAGGCATAGCCATTGGCCGGATAGCTCGACTGGTACTGAATCTCGGCCTTGGTGATGGTCTGAACGGAGTTGATGGCCGAAGTCTCATTGCCTTTTTTCGTCAAGCTGCCAATGGTGGGAATGGCCATCAACATGAGGATCAGAATGATGGCAATCACGATCAGCAGTTCCATCAACGTAAAGCCGTCAGGACGCCGATTGTTTTGGACAGGGGCAGACGAATTCGAGCCGGAACGGCCGATCGGGAGCTTGAACTTGCTTATCATGGATTTCCAGTGCCTCGCAGAGCAGGCCGGAAGCTCCCGGCCCTTACGAACAAAATGCTACAACGTATAGACGCGAAAAGGAAATGTAACGCTCATAAAGGCAGGGAACAGAGGACAGTGAACAGTCGGCAGTAGCATCGCTGCTCGACCGACTTCTGTTCACTGAAAACTGCTCTCTTCAGCAGACCAACTGCCCGTGCGTTAGCTTTACGCCGCTGAGGCGCCCCAGCAGAGTTACCGCAATGCGTTCTGGATCGAACAGGCGCTGCGCCATGGCTTGCACCTTGGCTGCGTCCACTTCGTCAATGCGGGTAATCAGCTCGTCCACTGAGAAGAACTTGTGGAAGTACATTTCCTGTCGCGCCAGATTGGCCATGCGTGAGCTCGAGCTCTCAAGTCCAAGCAGCAGGTTGCCCTTCAGCTGATCCTTGGCGCGCTTCAGTTCCTCTTCCCCAAGTGGAGTTTCTTTCAATTTGCGAAACTCGGCCAGCACCAGGTTCACCACTTCAAGAGCTTTGTTCGCAGACGTTCCGGCGTAAACACAAAGCGTGCCGGTATCGCGGTAAGGGCTCAGGTCGCTGTAGATGGAGTAGACCATTCCGCGCTCTTCGCGAATGGTCTGGAAGAGCCTTGAACTCATGCCTCCGCCCAACACAGTATTCAACAGCAGTGCAGCGTAGCGACTTTCATCGGTAATGGGCGGCGCAGGCACGCCCATGCAGATCTGCACCTGCTCGAGCGACTTCTTGATGCGCATGACAATGCGCGCGCTGGGCTCCGGCGCTGAAAGTTCAGTGAGCGGCTCGCCGAGCGATAGCGGCGAGAATTTTTCGGCAACTGCCTCAACAAACTTGTCGTGGTCAAGCAAGCCAGCCGCCGAGAAAACCATGTTGCCGGCGTGAAAGCGGCCGCCGTGGTAGTCGAACAGTTGTTCCTGCGCAAGCCGGCCGACAGTCTCCGTTGTGCCAAGGATGGGCCATCCCAGCGGGTGCCCTTTCCAGAAACTCTGCGTAAACAGTTCCTGCACCAGCACGTCGGGATTGTCTTCGTCGATCTTGATCTCTTCAAGGATGACGCCGCGTTCGCGCTCAATATCCGGCGGAGCAAATACCGGGTTCAACATCAGGTCGGCAAGTATGTCGAGAGCAATCGGCACGTGGTCTGAAAGCGACTTCACGTTGAAGCAGATTGTCTCCTTGCCCGTAAAGGCGTCCAGGTTGCCGCCGATTGCGTCCATCTCGCGAGCAATCAGCTGGGCCGAACGGGATTTAGTGCCCTTGAAGAGCATGTGCTCTACAAAGTGTGAAATGCCATTTGTCTCAGCAGGTTCGCAGCGCGAACCCGATTTAGTCCAAACCCCCATGGCTACGGAACGCAAATGGTCCATGCGCTCGGTCAAAACAATCAGTCCGTTGGGGAGTACGGTACGGCGAAGGTTTCTCTCGGTCATCGTCATCAAGTTTGTCTCGATTTAGGTCACTCGGATTCGAATGGCACATTCAGGGCCCGGTGAGTAAGAATTCAAAGGATTTGACCGCTGAGGTTCGGGCTGCCTTCAGAGATGAAATACTGGGGATGCGGTGACCAGCAAACCTATTCATCTAGTGCAGATCGATGCCGAGCCCAACGTTCCCGATCAGGGAAGCCTAAGACCGCTCTTCGGCTTAGATGCAGCTTCTCTTGCAGCCGTGATGGTGGAAATGGGTGAACCGGCGTGGCGGGGCCGTCAGCTGGTTGAAGCGCTTTATCGCCAGCGGGTTACCAGCCTCAGCGACATCACCACGTTCTCAAAGCAGCTGCGCGAAAAGCTGAATGCCGCCGGCTGGGAGATAGGCCGCCCTTCTATTGCCCAGATTTTTCGGTCAGCCGACGGTACTGAGCGCTACCTGGTGCAGGGAAGCGGCGGCGCAGGCGAGACGGTTGAGGCGGTTTGGATGCCCGAGGGCGACGGGGGTGAAGCTGGTGACGGCAGCCTGAGCGATGTCGCAACCAGCGAGACTGAGCAAATGAGCCTGACCGCCTCGCGCAGCCGAGCGACGATCTGCGTTTCAAGCCAAGTGGGTTGCGCCGTCAATTGCCAGTTTTGCCTCACAGCGAAACTCGGATTTCAGCGGAATTTGAGCGCCGGCGAAATTGCAGGTCAGGTGGTGGCGGTGCTGGCGCGGCATGGAGTCGAGATTGGACGCGATCGACTGAATATCGTGTTCATGGGCATGGGCGAGCCGTTTCTGAATTACGACAACTTCATGGCTGCGGTTCGTTTGCTTGTCGAAGAAGTCGGCTTGAGTCCGCAGCGCATGACTGTATCGACCTCCGGCATTGTGCCGGGCATCGAGCGCTTTGCAGGTGAGCCCGCCGAAGTGCGACCCAAACTGGCCATCAGCCTGAACGCACCGAACGATGAAGTGCGCGCGGAAGTCATGCCCATCAATCGCAAATGGCCGATTGAAGCAGTTTTAGATGCGGTGCGCAAAATAAAACTTCGTTCGCGCGAACGCATCACGTTTGAATATGTTTTGCTGGGCGATGTGACGGATAGGCCCGAACACGCGGCGGAAGTGGCGCGCCTGGCGCGGCGCACTAAACTGCCCGTCAAAGTAAATCTGATTGCGTGGAACCCAGGGCCGGGCATCGAATACACAATGCCCGCGTCTGGCCGAGTAGAAGAGTTTCGCGCCGTGCTTGCGGCGGAAGGCATTCCTGCTTACGTGCGAAAGCCGCGAGGACGAGATATCTTCGCGGCCTGCGGACAATTGAAGCGCACTGTGGAAACATAATGCTGCAACGACGCCGTCGCAGCATCGATTGCGCGGAATTATTCTTTCGGCACCGTAATCGGCTTCACGCTACCGCAGTCTGTGCCTTTGAAAACGGAGGTCGACTCGATGGTGTATTCAACTGGCGTTGCATTGGGGCCCATCTGCATGCTGCCCATAAAGTGCACCTTGCTGGTTGAGTGATCGGGATCGGTCCACGTTGCTTCAACCGTGCCTTTACCGGCCATCATGCCGCTGCATACCCAGTCCGCCGACATGCCGCTCGCCTTCTTCACAATATTGCTCATCTGGCATTGATTGTTGCGGCTCTGTGGGGGCGGAGTGCCGTATTTGTCGATTAATTCCTTGGTAAGGCAAACCTGCGTCGTGTGTGCGCCGCCGCCAAAGGGGGAATTGCCACCCGCGGGCATCGTCATTCCCGGAGGCATGGGCGACTTCTGCCAGGTCATGGTGCTGGTCATTTCCCAAAGGCCCGGCTTCTGGTTTGATTGCGCCCATGCAATGGCGGCGAATACTACAAGGCACGTCAGCGTGAACAACACCGGAGTCTTGCGCATAATATCTCCTTGAATCGGTGGCAGATTTGTTGAGTTGAAGATTGCGTACGAACCGTTTCGCGTACGAACAACTTTAAGGCAAATGCAGCTCAGGAGAAAAGCAAATTCTTCTACGCGGGTTGCGGGACGTCTGCACGTCGCAGCGAAAGCAGAGCCTCAGCCACTCGGTCGGTTGCGTGGCGCACCACGTTCTCTTCGCTGGCAAAGTCTCCGGTGATGCAGCGAACGCCCAGGGCCTGAATGCGCTCCACATCAGCAACAATCGGCGCAGCGCCTTCGGCTTTGTAGCGAGCCAGCGTCTCCTGCGAAAATGGGGCGGTATTCACAAGTGCGCAATCGAAGATAGGCGCGCGCGTGTGGTCGTAAATTTTTTCAATGTGCTCTGCCGCCGTTAGGCCCAGGCTTTCATTTGCTTGCGTCATCAGATTGCACACAAATACGCGCAATCCGCGCGCGTCAGCAAGTGCCGCGGGAATTCCCTCAACAAGAAGATTCGTGATCAGCGAAGTGTACAGTGAGCCCGGGCCAACCGTGATCAAGTCCGCTTTCTGGATTGCTACTGTTGTTTCCGGCAGCGGCGCAGGTCCCGGAGGATCCAGAGTCAACTCCACGATGTGCTGTTTGCTGGCGGTAATGTTGGTTTCGCCGCGTACAAACGATCCGTCTTCCATCTCCGCGACCAGCGTTGTATTCGCCGTGGTTGCAGGATAAATGCGGCCGCGCGTGGCAAGAATTTTGGATGCCAGCTGAACCGCGAGCGCGAAGTCCCCGGTAATTTCAGTGAGCGCGGCAAGGAACAGGTTTCCGAAGTTATGCCCTTTAAGAGCTTCGCCGCCCACAAAGCGATGATTGAAAAGCCGCACCAGCAGCGCTTCCTCTTCGCTTAGAGCAACCATGCAGTTGCGCAGGTCTCCGGGCGGAAGCATGTTGAAGCCGGTGCGCAAACGTCCTGAAGAACCGCCGTCGTCGGTAACCGTGACTACCGCAGCCAGATCGGCAATGGAACCGCCGGCTGCTCCAGTTTGGCCGGGCGCAATGACATGTCGGCGCAGGCCGCGCAAAAGCGTAGAAAGTCCGGTACCGCCGCCAATCGCAACCACCCTGATGGGTTGGATTGAGGCGAGAACATCGACGTCACCAGACTGTGCTGGAGCTAGTTTGCCGTTTACATTGGGTGAGGGAGTCAAGACATTTACGGGATTTCAGGATACAGCAATTCTGTAAATCGAGGGTCGTCGACCATGCTTTGAAAGTCGTTGTCGACTCTGGCTTGCAAACGGTTCTTCGGATTCAACTCGATGGCGCGCGCCAGGTTGTTAAGACATTCCTGCGATTGACCGGTGACTGCATTCAACAACGCAAGACCGTAGAACGCATAGTCGGCCTCGGGAACCTGGGCCAGGATGTTGTTGAAGTGGTCGCGCGCGTCTTCGTAGTAGCCGTTGTTCAATTGCGCGACAGCGAAATCGAAATGCTCTTCGGGCGTCGCAAAACTGAGACTCGGCTTTTCCAACTGCCGCTGGCATGTAACGATGTAGACCCTGCAGCGCTCCTTGATTTCGATAGGAGCGTTGGGCCGCAGCTTTTCAAACGCAGCCAGGGCGCGATCGTACTTGCCCTGCTGGAGTAGTTGCACGGCAGCCTGGTAGTGCTGGAATGCCGCGCTCGATTGACCGTCTGGTTTAGCGGCCGCCGGTGCAGGTTTTTTGCGGCTATTGGCCGCGGTCTTCGCATCTTGCATCATGATTTTGCCAAAAGGCGTCTCCCCGAAAGCCGGTGGAGGATCAACTTCGTCCTCTCCCATACGACCTGCGGAGAATAACGATACTCAGGCCCTCTTTATACGCATAACCCCGTAAGACGTCAATGGGTGGTCATGCGCGGGGATTTTAACGGCTCGATTCCGAACTGTGGCCGGCCAGCTTGCGATAGACAGCCGGGTTAAGGGATGGGTCGTTGTACATCTTCATTTGGCGATAGAGCTTGAACTGCCGTGTGCCGTCAACCGTCTCGCGCCATATATCTTCAAGGCAGGCTGCAAGGTCACCGCGCTGTGTTTCCAAAATCGCAAGCCGTTCGAGATTGCGCTCAGAGTGTCCCGGCGCCGCGTTGGACCGCTCAGCTTCCTCGCGTGTATGGTAAATCTTCAGGGCCAGAATTGAGAGCCGGTCAATCATCAACCCCGGCGATTCGGAGTTAAGCGGCGCACTCACGTTGGGTAGTTGCTGCGGCTCCAGCCAGTGCAGCAGCGCACTATCCAGATCTTCGGCCAGATCGTTGCGCAATTGGTTGGTGCTATCGATGTCTCGCTTTACCTGGGCAAGGTCCGCGTCCGTCGCTCCGGGTGCCCGCGCTTCATCTTCAATATGCCACAAATCAAAATTGGCGCGATGTTGCCGTGCCACTACCTGCAGGAACGCATCGGCAGGCGCAACACTCTCATCCGCATCAGTGGGCGACCGGTGCCAGAGTTCCGTTAGCCGGTCATGTAACTCGGCGATCGTTTTTGCTGAAAGCATCAATAAGTCCGGATAACCTGAAAATCCAGCACAACGTCAAATGGAACGGAAGGTGGAACTCCGATCCCACTGCATCCGCTGTGGTAGAACTATCCTAATTCAGGACCCACGTTGCACTCTTTTCACCAGATTCCAAGGCAGCTGCCCAAGACCGGCAGCACAAACAATTTCAAAATGAGGACCGATCGTGGACGGGTTTGAGCGGTTTCTTTGTCTGGCAAGTTATGAAACGGGCCACGACTTTCTGCGTCAATGCGCAGAAATGGGTGTCAGAGTCACGCTGCTCACTCTCGATCAGCATCGCGATGCCGCTTGGCCGCGCGAGAGTCTCGAAGAACTGGCCACCATGCCGGCGGGACTCAATCGCGAGCAGATTCTGAACACTGTGTCATGGGTGGCGCGGAGCCGCCGCTTTGATCGCGTGGTTGCCCTCAACGGAGAATTCCTGGAGACGGCTGCGCAGATTCGTGAACACATGCGCGTGCCTGGCATGGGAACCACCACCGCCGGATGTTATCGCGACAAGCTCGCGCAACGAGTGATTGCCCGCGCCTTCGGATACCAGGTGCCCAGGTTTTGCCGAGTGCTGAATTACGACGAGCTGCGTGACTACATGGCGCGTGTTCCCGCTCCATGGTTGCTTCGCCCGCGCATGGGCGCGTCGGCAGCCATGAGAATCGGCGATCCCGAGCAACTATGGCGAACTCTCGACAATCTGGGTGACGCTCAGAGTCATTACATTCTTGAGCAGATAGTGGAAGGCGATTCGTTCCGCGTCGACTCCATTGTCAGCGATTGCGAAGTCAAGTTTTCAGTGGTGCACGAGAGCGGCACGCAAAGTGGCGAAATTGCTCAGGCGGGTACTGTGCACACCATGCACACCGTCGATCGCAACAGCCGTGACGCCAGAGAGCTTGCCGCAATCAATCGCGCGCTGGCTCCGTCGTTCGGCATGGTGCGCGGAATTACGCACGCGCAACTAATTCGCTCGAAGGTGGACGGCAGCTACTACTTTCTTGAAATCGGCGCGGGAGTCGGAGGCGCATTCCCCGACGAAACCTACGCAGGCGACACGTTTCCATGGGACTCATTTATGGACAATCTCGTGGAAGCGGCCACCGGTGTCAGTCTTTGGCGCGAATGGGCTAACCTTGAAATCGCCGACCTCCGCCATACCGGATACGCGGTTCCGGACAGCTACGAAGGTTACGCCGGCAGCGTGCTTTGCGCCTCGCAGGGAGCGGCGCCGAACCTCGAAGCCTTTGCTGATCCAGCCATCGTCATCTGCGTCCGCAGTGGCAAGCATGCAGGCTTGATTCTGCGAGCAGCCGACCCTGAGCGAGCTAGAAGTTCAATCGGTGATTATGCCGCGCAACTTGGAAGTGAGTTGGCCGTCGCTACCACTCTCCGGCAATGAAGGCCAGATTGGCGAACTCACTATCGCAGTTACCCCGCAAATTGTGGAAAAAGCGGCATTGACAAGATACATACCAGTCGGTATGTTCATACCAACTGGTTGGTCTTGTATGCAGGTTCTTGAAATCAAAAGTGAAACAAAGACTCGGATCCTTGACGCTTCCCTGCACGTTATCCGCGCCAAAGGATACACCGCTACCCGCGTTGAGGATATTTGCGAGGCCGCCGGGCTTACCAAGGGTGGGTTCTTTCACCACTTCAAGAGCAAAGAGGAGCTGGCAATCGCCGCGGCAGAGCATTTCTCTGCCATGGCTGAAAGTATTTTTTCTGAAGCTCCTTATCGGCGCTTGACCGACCCGCTTGACCGGCTGCTTGGCTATGTGGATTTTCGCAAGGCCATCCTCAAGGGCGACCTGCCGGACTATACCTGCCTGCTCGGAACCATGGTGCAGGAGACCTATGAAACGCATCCCCTCATCCGCAAGGTCTGCGACCGCTGCATCAGTGCGCATGCGGCCACCCTTGCGGCGGACATTGAAGCCGCAGTCCGTAAGTACGGCATTACGCCTCGCTGGACCGTCGAGAGCCTGGCTTACTACATGCAGTCAGTAATTCAGGGCGCGTTCATCCTGGCAAAAGCCCAGCAAAGCTCCGAAGTGGCGGCAGACTGCCTGGATCACTTGCGGCGCTATCTGGAACGTCTATTCCATCGTTACTAATCCCCAAGGAGTCCCCCAATGAATCTCACTGAAGTCCCTGAAATCATCCAATGGCCTGAAACCCACTATGTATTTATCGAGAAGATTGGCCCTTTCGCTCAGAATGCCGGGCAAGCGTGGCAAATGGCCCATCAGCTTGCGCCGGCTCTGCGCCAGAACAACCAGATCACTAAATATATGAGCCTCTACAAGCGTGGCTCGCAGACCTATCGCGCGGGATTCGCAATTGAGTCTTCACCAAAGAATCTGCCTGCCGGATTTTCATACGAAATATTTAAAGGCGGCAAGTACAGCAAATTTGTACTCACCGGCGCGTATACAGATCTTCCTGCCGCTTCTGGCCGCGTTTTTGAGTTGGTCGCGGAGCAGGGAATCGCACAACGCGACGATTTCTGCATCGAGAATTACGTTACCGATCCCAGCACAACCGCCGCGGATCAGAACGTGACTGAAATTCTCATTCCGACAGAGTAAAGATTGCTCGATGCCGCAGGCGGGATCAATACAACGCTTGCGGCATCAACTTCCGGCAGAAGCTATCTTTCAAAGTATGCTGGCTGCTATGCTTCTGGCGCCATGCTACGACGCGAATTGCTTAAAGTATCTCCTCTCGCTCTTGGTGCCGCGGTCGGCCATGTTTCCCCGGCCTCAGCGCAGACTGAAGCACCCTCCACTCAAGCGACGTACAACGTGCGCGACTTTGGCGCTACTGGCGACGGCAAAACTGTTGATACTCCTGCGATCAATAGGGCGATTGAGGCGGCAGCGGCAAAGGGCGGCGGCTCAATTGTGTTTCCCGCGGGCACGTACTTGTGCTTCACCATCCGCCTCAAGTCCAATATCGAACTGTTTCTTTCGCGCGGTTGCACAATTCAAGCGGCGGACTCGCCCAAGCCCGGCGACTCGACGGGTTACAACGGCGGCACCTACGACGCAGTCGAGTCGAACGATCCGTGGACACCGTATCAGGACTTTGGCCACAACCACTGGCGCAATTCGCTGTTCTTTGCCGAGAACGAGCACGACATCAGCATCCTTGGCCCCGGCCTCATCTTCGGCAAAGGTCTTTCGCACGGCGGCGGCAAGGGCATGCGCGGCGGATACACAGTATTCATGGCCGAGCAGCCAGGCGTGGGCAACAAAGCTATTGCGCTAAAAAATTGCCGCAACGTTTTGCTGCGCGATTTCAGCGCGCTCAAGTGCGGCCACTTCGTCGTTCTGGCAACAGGGGTCGACAACCTCACCATCGAGAACCTGCTCATCGATACCGATCGCGACGGTCTCGACATTGACTGCTGCCGCAATGTGCGCGTTTCAAATTGCACGGTCAATTCTCCGTGGGACGACGCCATATGTCCCAAGTCGAGCTACGCGCTCGGGGTTGCGCGCGCTACTGAAAACGTCACCATCGCCAACAATTACGTGTGCGGTTACTACGAGCTCGGCACCGTACTTGCCGGCACATGGAAGAAGTTTGACGAGGAAGCTCCCGTGTCGCGCCAAGGCCGCATCAAGTGCGGCACAGAATCGAACGGCGGCTTTAAAAATATTTCCATCACCGGCAACGTGATTGAAGGTTGCAAGGGAATCTCGCTTGAATCTTCAGATGGCGCCTACATTGAAGACATTGCGATCACCGGCAATACCATGCGCGACATCATCGACGCGCCGCTGTTTCTGCGATTGAACCGGCGGAATCGCGGCCCGAAAGAAACCATGCGGCCGGGCGCGCTGCGCCGCGTCGTCATCTCCAACCTTGTGAGCTACAACTCGGCTGCGTCCACCGCATCGCTCATCTCGGGGATTCCGTCGAACCTGATCGAAGATGTAAAGCTCTCCAATTGTTTCTTCGGACATGAGGGTTTGCCAAAAAGGATGCGCGTTGGCTGGGGTGATGCGTTTGCACCGATGCCGGAATGGCGCACCATCAAGGTGCCTGAGAACGAAGACGGATACCCTGAGATTTTGCGCATGGGTCCGCCGCCTTCGCACGGCTTCTTCGTTCGTCCTCTTCGCAATCTTGAGATGTCGCACGTGGAGGTGTCGCCCTTGGCTTCCGATCCGCGCCCGGCGTTCTGGCTTGAAGATGTCCACCGCGCCGACTTCTTTGCCATCACTGCGCCGCGGCAACAGAACTTCTCGCTCCATGGAGTGTCGGATCTTCGCGTGGCCTGGTCGCGTGCGGGAAAAGATGCCAACATCGACAAGGCGGAAGATCAGGTCATTTAGAGAGTTTTCATGAAGGTCTGCTCATTGGTAGGGGCAGAGGGGCTTTCGCCTGGCGCAAACCGGAGCCCAAAAAAGAAAAGCCCCTGAAAGGGGCGATGCCAAACCAGCAAAATTAGACCCGGCAACTGAAACGTGGTGAGCTCGCTGGGACTCGAACCCAGGACCCACGCCTTAAAAGGGCGTTGCTCTACCAACTGAGCTACGAGCTCGCTTCAGGCCGCTGTTTTAAAGCTAACATAGGCGATGATTGGCTGCCTGTGGAGGGTTC
>JADGNO010000152.1 GCA_017883405.1 Occallatibacter sp.
CCTGGAAATGCCCCGGCTGTACGATCCGCTTTGGCCACCAACTGGAAGGCCATTCAGAATTGGTAACGGTAAACGCCGTAGGGACCCGGAATAGTGTTGCACCTGGAAGTGTCGCCCATCCGGAAGTTATACCTTGGTAAACAGGGAAAGACGACAATATTCGTCTAGACAAACCGAAAATCGGCGTGCTGCTGCCTTCACGGTTTCAAAAAGACGATGTACCCGAAAAAAGGCCGTTCAGGTATTCATGAACGAACACTTTTAAAGAGTGTTTCTTGCAGGGGAAGTTTCGTGCGATCCCACCCTTTTCGCGAGGAGGTCGACGAAAAGGATGGGGCACGCAGCGGGCCAAGTTAATCGAAGAATATAGCGTTGTATTCTCCGCCCGTCTACCTTGAAACGCTCAGTTACTGTGCCGGCGTTGCGGGAGCCCGCTTGGCAACAAATTCAGTAGAACCCATTTCGCCCATCGCGCGAGTGAACTTGATGGTGTCGCCGTCGGCCTTGCCCGTGTAGGTGATCTTCATTTCGTTCCCGTTGAAGCTCATTACCTGCTCGAACGAGATGTTGTCGCCATCGACCTTGCCATTCGAAATATCGTTGGCGCCACGAGGCGTGGTCACCTTGCCGGTGAGCACTGCGCCGTCAACCTTGAAATCGAAGGTGAGCGTTTGTGTGCCGCGAGGCGTGGTAACGTCGCCGGTCCATTTGCCGTTAAAGTCGGCGGCCAGCGCGCTTATCGAGCCAAGCGCGACGAACATAACTGCAAGTGCGAGTTTCTTCAGCATGGGTAACTCCTAACGATCGTGAAATTGATTGCGCGGAGTGGATAATCCGCTCCCTGACAGAAGGACGGAGTGCGGCTGGGATAAGTCTCAATCGGGACGGCACAGCAGTTGGAATTTACCAATGAGGACCGCGAAACACGCGCCGGATATACGGGAGTCCTATGGGGGAAATAATTCTTGACTGAACTTGCCGGCTAGCGGCCAGAGTCCGGTTACTTTACCAGGCCGGGGCGGTGGATGCCCTCTACGTCCTTGCTATAGCGGCCAAGCAAGGCGTTCCAGCGGACAATAGCGATCTCCTGCAGCATCTTCGTGCCGTCCTTTAAATAGCTAACCCGCGAGCGCTCGTCATGCGCCCAGCTTACCGGCACTTCCTGAATACGATAGCCGCGCTTCAACGCGATAAACAAAATCTCAGGATCGAAGCCCCAGCGCTCGATGGTTTGAAGCTGAAAGATCGTATGCGCCGCAGTACGTGTAAACGCCTTGAACCCGCATTGTGTGTCAGCAAACGGCAATCCCATAACAAAGCGTGTAACGCCGTTGAAGCAGCGGCCAAAGAACTGCCGATACAACGGCTGGCGAATGGTCTGACGCGTTCTTTCAAGCCATCTCGAACCAATGGCGATGTCTGCCCCGTCTGCGATGGCGTCAAACAGGCCCTGTGCTTCTTCCATCGGAGCCGATAGATCTGCATCGGTAAACATGACAACTTCGCCAAGCGCCTGCAGCAGCCCTGACCGCACGCTGTAGCCTTTGCCGCGGTTCCCGGGGTTCTGCAGAAGCCGCACCTCAGGCGCGCTCGCAGCAAAATTACGCACCACCTCCGCAGTAGCGTCGGATGAGCCGTCATTCACAACGATTACCTCAGCCGACCAGCCCTTTTGCCGCACGCATTCGATCACCGCCTGCAGAGTTGCAGGTATGCGGCTGGCCTCGTTGTAGGCCGGAATGACGATGCTGTAAATCGGATAAGACATGCAATAGGAGCTTCCCTGAAGCCTGCTTTTAATTCAACCGGGTCCAACCAGCATGAATCTCCGGTGGGCTCAGCACATGATACAGCAAACCCCGAGGCGGGCAATGGACAATCGTTGCGGGGGATAATCCCAGCCAACTTGCTGATGGCGAAAGGCTAAAATGTGGGGAGAGGCTTGATTTTTCCATGCTTTACCGGGGAAAATCCAGTTATGCTGAGAGCGGAGGTCCAACGTATATGACGAAGGCTGACCTGGTTGAAAAGGTAACCGCCTTAGGTGATCTGACACGCCGCGATGGCGAGGTCATCGTTGAAACCATCTTCGGTTCCGTGATCGGAGCCTTGCAGAGCGGCGACAAGATTGAGATTCGCGGCTTTGGCTCTTTCCGAATCCGCCAGCGCAATCCCCGCATTGGCCGCAACCCGAAGACCGGTGAGCGCGTTGACGTCCCTGCCAAGCGAGTTCCCTACTTCAAACCCTCCAAGGAACTCCGCGACCTGGTAAACCCTGAAGAAGCCTCCAGCGCCGCTTAAACCTGGCAGGAACTGAGCAAAACTTCTATGCACCGAACGGCCCCGCCCTGGAAATAAACAGGCGGGGCTTAGTTCGCGCATTCTTTCCAGTAGAGAGTGATTAAGGCTTGATGCCGATAACAGCCATCATGCGGCCTGCGTAACCACGCGAGGCCCGATGCGAAAAGAACAAGTCCGTCTGACAGTGTGTGCATCCGCCGGTTACGTGGATGGACTGCGCTCGCAGGCCTGCATCAAGCAATTGGCGTCGATTGGCCTCGATCAAATCCAAATGCAGGCCAGGACCGATTGGCGAGTGGCCTGGTGCGCGCTGCGTAAGAAACAGCATGGGATATTTGTTGTGCACCGCATCGGCTGAATACACCTCGTGAAACAGCTCACGACTGTAAACAAACTGCGAGTCAAACTCCGAAAGCACTTCTTCGCCTACGGCATAACAGCAGGGGCCCGCTCCGGGGCCGATGGCAGCAACAATATCCTGCGGGCGACAGCCGAATTCAGCTCGCATGCGGCCCACGCCGGTTTCCACAATGCGCTTTGCAGTGCCGCGCCAGCCCGCATGGAACGCAGCGACGATGCGGAGTTTCCGGTCAGCAACGATAACGGGAATGCAGTCCGCAATCTGGATGCCGATGAGCACGCCGGTAGCGTTGGTGATGATGCCATCGGCTTTCCATGGCTGCTGTCGCGCGGCATCAGCGGCTGTGACTACACGCACCAGGTTCGAATGAATCTGGCGGAGCGTGATGAGTGGCGTAGCAGGATCGCCGGTAACAGCCTCTGTAAATAGCGCACGATTATGCGCAACTGCGGTGCGTTCGTCAGCCTGGGTATAACCCAGGTTCAACTCTCCCGGAGCATCCTCAGCGCAATAAGCTCGGCTTACCCCACCTTGCCGCGTACTGAAGCCGTGCCATAGCCACGGAATCTTTTCCCATCCCTGCACCGGCATATATCGAGCACCATTTGCCGCAGTGGGGGGCGATAGCGCAGCGCGGAACAGCTCTTCCGGAGCCAGGCGTTCAAGGCGGTCAACGCGAGACCGGTTTACCGCTTCGGACTTGCCGCGCAAGCTGCGCACCAGGCCGGCGTGATGGAAGAGTTTATCTACGGTGGAGATGTCGCCGTTACGGTCGGACATTGGCGGAGCGGATTTTTGTGTTGAATCTGGCTTCTTGCGGGGCGGCATCTGAACTAATTTTAGCTGGAAGATTGGTACTGAAAGTTATGTCTCGATTGGTCTCATTAGCAGAGAGCGTATGGGCCTACCTTCCGGTAGGCCCGCTCGAGAGGCAATTTAAGGAGGGGATCCAGGGGGATTTTGGGAGAAGAGGTCCATACGGACCTTCAAGAAGGAGTGTGTACCTTTCTTGGAAGGAGATTTTCGGGGAAGCCTCTGCTAATTAATTAATAGGATGCTCTTTATCCAGAAAGGTTGCAAGTAAGTCAGGCGGTTTGTCTGAATTATTTTCGAACTTGAGGATAGATATTGTTCCTTTTTGGGACCAAATGTGTGTTTGGGCAACCCAAGTCTGGCGCGGGACTTGCATCCGGTAGTCCGAATTGGCACTCTTGTTGAAGTGAATCGTTGGGGATATCTCGGTTTGGTCATACTTACGGTTGCCGGGGGACTCTTCGTCTACCAGCATCGGCAGAAGTTCGGTTTGGGCGGCGCATCCCCAAGCGTCGGGCAGCAGGCAACAACCAGGCAAACAGGCCAGCCAGCCCAATCGGCAACAATTATCTGGCAAAAGGTTGACCGAACGGTAGACGGCTTTCAGATTGAGATGCCGGCCAACGCTCAACAAACGAAGATACCCGCGTACAACGATCACGGCGGTTCAGAGCAGGCTGACATGCTTTACGCCTATCCTGACTCGCAGATTTGCTATTCGATTACCTGGAAAGAAGACGCGCCGGTTGAGCGGATCAACAAGCACGTTCCCGAACGCACGCTTGATATGGCGCTGACCGATGCGCTGGACCGCTCGCAGACATTGTTGGTGACCAAGTCGGAAGTGAGCCAGCAGGGATTTCCGGGCCGTGAATTTTCAGCGCGCAATGCAGGTGGAGGCGTGTTCAGCTCGCGGCTGGTGCTGGCTCGGCATCGGCTCTACATGCTGACCGCTGCTTATCCTTCCGCAGACGCGCGGCGCGATCAGGATGTGGCGCGCTTTTTTGATTCCTTCAGCATTGTTATGCCGTCGAGACACGACTGAGCTTCAGCTGAAATCTCAAGGCTGCGCCTTGTAAGCTTCCTTGCGCGCGGCCTTTTCTACAAACCAGGTGATGAGTCCGACAGGCAGAAACCGCACCATGAATGCGGTGATGCGGCCAGGTACATTGGCGATGATGGTGCGCTGGCCGCGCGCGAGAGCGTCGATGCCGAGCTTTGCGACTTCCTGCGTTGGCTGAATGCGGCGCTTGAATGCATTGGCGCGCGACACATCCCAGAACTCACTTTCCGTGGGGCCGGGACAGAGCGCCGTCACTTTGACGCCGAACTCTTTCACCTCTTCAGTGAGCGCTTGCGAAAAGAAGCGGTCGAACACCTTGGTGGCTGCGTAGGTGTTGAGATACGGAATCGGCTGAAAGCTCGCAGTTGACGCGACGATGAGCACCCAGCCGCGTCTGCGCTCCACCATGTGCGGGACAAAGAGGCGCGCAAGATGCACCATGGCTTCGCAGTTGACGCGAATCTGCGCAAGCTCCTGCTCAATGGGCGACTGAGCGAACACACCGAACTGGCCCAGTCCGGCGTTGTTGATGAGGATGTCGACGGGAATGCCTGCACCTACCGTGGCTTCGTAAATCTGCTGCGGCGCATCAGGGTCGCACAGATCCGCAGCGACGATTCGTACCTCAGTACCGCGCGCTGAAAGCTCCTGCGCGAGAACCTCAAGGCGGTCCTGTCGCCGCGCGGTGAGAATTAGTTTTGCGCCGTGGCCGGCGAGTTCACGCGCCATAGCCGCACCAATGCCGGCGCTCGCTCCGGTGACCAACGCCCACTTGCCATTGAAATCAGATGTGTTTGCCACGGCTCAAGTTCATGATAGCGGGTTGGTGGATTCAAAGTTTCGAATCATCTAAAAGCGCGTCTTTTTCGACGTTTTGGCCCTGATTTGTTGCGAAAAGTGGCTAAAAAAGCCCGAAATCGGACCGCTCATTTTACTAGTTGGTAACTGGGACGTTTTTCCATCCATTTTGAAATGAAACAGTTACGCC
>JADGNO010000026.1 GCA_017883405.1 Occallatibacter sp.
AATTGTGGCCAATCCCTGCGCAATAATGCTGCCGCCGAAAAGGATGGCCATTGCCCATGCGCCATAAAGAAACATCAGCCGGGCGCGTTCAGGCTTCCACGCCACATCGGTTCCTTTCACATGCCACGAGACCGCATGGCGAGGACATGCATCCACGCATGCGCCGCACTTCATGCACGACATCAGTGCCTCTCCCTTGGCAACTGACTCTTTTGTCAGCGACATGTTCGGGCACGCATTCTGACAGAGAACGCAGGCGCGACATTTGTCCTGATCGATCCTCACGTCGAACACGCTGATCTTATTGAACAGCGATTGAAATGCTCCAAACGGGCAAAGGAACGAGCACTGCGTCCGCTTTTTGGTCATGAAGGGAAGCACAATAACCAGCGCGGCAAACAGCACAATAAAAATGACGTTCTGGATAAGGCCCACAGTGTTTCTGGCGGCGACGTACTCTGAAACGGCCTTGAACGGGCACAGCCACATGCAATAAGCAGGCTCAAACAACGCCAGCGACAGCAGCACCATCGCCAGCAAGACTGCCCAGGGCAGATAGTGCCAGCGCGGATCAAGCTTGCGAATCTTGGCTTGTTTGGGAATCGCAGCTACCCCTTCTTCAATACCGCCAAAGAAACACGCGTAGCTGCACCAGCCCTTGCCGATCACAAGCGAGATTGCCAGCCATATGCCGACCATCGCAGCAATTCCGTCGCCCGCCATCCCCTGCCCGGGCAAAATCGATCCGGGAAAGATGACGGTGCGCGTAAGCGCCGCCGGCACAATCAGCAACGGAATAGGAAGAAAGCAAAACGGCGTCCGGCCAGCGATCATTTCTTCAATCGGAATGCCCATGGTGCCGCGCATCTGCAACACCGTGTGAATGAATTCGATTGGGAACAGTACGCCGACCGATACAAAGAACAATCTGCGCCAGCGATGCGTTGTACCGGTGCGCATCATCATGAAGAAAAGTAAAACCATGAAGATCGCTGTGATTCCACCGGCGATGTTGGACTTCAAATCACGACCGGCATCGGGCCGCGCAAACATCAGAAGCGACCAGAGCATGATCGGCAGCGTGAGCAGAATAGACCGGCCGATACCGCGCCGCGCCGGGCCTGCTGCCCGCAGTACTTGAATGTTGGTGGCCATATGATTATCTCCCCAGCAACATGTACAAACCGAGTGCAAAGTAGTAAAGAGCAACAAGACCCATGGTCATGCGCGCTACCGTAATCAGCCCCGGATTACGCACCACGCAACCCAGGCCCGCGAAGGGTACAAACCAGATGGATGTTCCGGCAAAAAAAACGGCGAAGTACAGCAGTGCGCCCGTCAAGCTGCCAAGTTCCGCCGCCCTGATTCCCGCCACGATGAACGGCGGACAGAAGTTGAGTCCAGTAAGGAAACCAAGCGCCGCAACACCTGCCAAGGTCTTTTTCGAATCGTTGGCCAGTTGTGCGAAACCTTTCTCCTGAATCGTCACCAGCTTTGCCGTGGAGCAATCGCCCGTGCAATTGCGCCCGGCCGCGTATGCGTACCAGGCCAGCACGCCAGCCATCAGCACATACACCAGGCCGATGACGTACGGGTGCGGCTTGATCAGCATGGAGGCGAGGGCACCGACTTGCCACGCAACGATCGCGAACAGCAAATAGCCCAGAAGCCGTGTCCCGAGAAAAACGGCAATGGTTCGCAGATTCGAAACGACTCCAGATTGGCCGGCGAGCAATGAAGGGACCAGCACAGGCCCGCAGGCTGCAAGGCACGCCGGCCCCGACGCCAGCCCCAAGGCCAGCGCATCGCCATACCAAACGTACGCAACCATGCGCGCAATCTAACGCCCGCATGTTCTCTGATTCGGTGACGCGCGATACGTGCAGCCGTGACATTGCTGTAATTCGAGGTCGTGGATCTGCACTAGGTCCTGCCCAGGCAGCAGTCTAAAAAGTTGTACGATGAGCGCAGGCGTCTTTGTTCGTTCCAGGGAGGTTCGATCAGTGATTACAGAGTTTGGATTGCGTTTCGTGCTTGTTGCTGGACTCATTGCGGGGCTCGTCCCCTGCACCGCTTCTGGACAGCTGCTTGAGCCGGGCGCGCAATCCAGCGCTCCCAACCCACTTACCGATACCACGGTCAAACCAGGCAAAGTACTGCTTTACGAACTCGAGGCACGCTTTGCCAAAGATGTGGCCGAGCGCGGCGGCGCGGCGTTTGCTGACTGGTTTGCGGGCGACGGTGTCGCGTTGGGCAACGGCGCTGCTCCCAAGATCGGCAAGGTCGCCATCGCCAAATCGTCCAACTGGTCGCCCAAAGATTACCAGCTCACCTGGACACCCACTGATGCCATGATGGGACCATCCGGCGATATGGGCTACACATGGGGCCACTACGAGGGGCGCAGCAAAGATTCCCATGGAAATCCTGTGCTCACCAGTGGCCGGTATATCACTATGTGGCGCAGAGAACCGGATGGCAACTGGAAAGTAGTGTTGGACGCCGGCTCAAACGAGCCTGCCGGCGCCGGAGACTGCTGCAAGCTGCCAACCGCGAATTAAGCGAATGTCTCCAAATCCGGGCCATTTGTGAAGAATCTTCATGTGCTCTGGCGCCTGATCAACTTGGTAACAGGGAGCAGGGTTCCGCCGGTAACATACAACTGAATCCATCGCCCGGTTATCGAAGTACCACAGTGGCATTTCAATTTCCACAAAATTGGCCTATTTGTGTAAGAGCCAAATCATAATATTTTTCAGATACTTACCTCGTCTGCGTGTAACTTATGTGTGCGATGCAAGGCCCGAAACGCTTTGATTCACCGGATGTGTCTTTGCATTCGGAATTCAGCGTCTTCGACCGAAATCCCGATCCGGCACTGGATGAGCTCGTCGAGCTCACTGCGATTCTTTGTGGGGCAGATTATGCCTACATCGCCTGGGCAGATTACAACCGGCTCTGGTTCAAATCCCGCTTCGGCTTCAAAGGAATCGAGCAGACCCGCACCACGACTGGTTGCCACTGGACTTTGGAAAAAGGCACATCGCTGCTCATCAACAACGCAGGAGAAGACTCCAGATTTCTTCCTCAGGGAATTCCACTGACCGGCGCCAGGCCCTGCCTTTCCTACGCCGGAACTCCGCTGGTTACCAGCACGCAGCAGATGGTTGGCACGCTGGCGGTGTTGTCCGTCGAAGCCAATCATTTCAAACCGGAGCATCTCACACTCCTCGAAATTCTTGGCCATCAGGCGGTCACGCGGCTTGAGCTTTACAGCCGCATTCGCATGCAGGAACAGGCACAGCGCACACGGCAACGCACGGAGCGCGCTCTTGCCGTAGAACGCTTGTTCGTAGCCGCTACGCTGGACTCAATTCCGGCTTTGGTCATTGTGCTCGATACCGCTGGCCGCATGGTGCGGTTGAATCAGCCATGCGCTCTGCTCACGGGCCTCGCGCTCAGCGAGGCCATCGGACGCCCCTTCGTTGATGAAGTCATCGAGCCCGCCGATCGCGATTGGGTCGCGAGTAAACTTCGCAATGCGGCTGCAGGCCAGGACTCCGGTCCGCATGAAACACCATGGCGCGCCGGCGGAAGCGCAGCAGAGACTGCCAATCCAAATACCAGGCGCATCAGTTGGACCATTCGTCCACTCAAGGGCCCCAATGGCGAAATCCAATACCTCATCATCAGCGGCCAGGATGTAACCGAACAGCGGCAAATCGAAATGGCGCTGATGTCGAGTGAGACACGCTATCGTCAGGTGGTTGAGAACTCGCTTGGATTTGTTTTCACATGCTCCATGGAAGGCCGTCTTACATCGCTGAACGCGTTCACTGCGGAAACGCTCGGCTATCGGTCTGAAGCGCTGCTCGGCCGCTCTGTCACAGAGTTGATGGATGCAGGCGGCGCGGCAGAGTTTCAGGAGTGCCTGGCGGTCCTGCATTCACAGGAAGAATGGCAAGGCGCGCTGCCACTGCGCCGCAGCGACGGCCTCTATCGCCGCATTGCGTTCCGCAGTCGCCGCATGCAGTTGCCCGGCGAGCGGCCGTTCGTCCTGAATCACGGCATGGACGTGACCGAGCAATACGAAGCCGAAGAGGCTTTGCACCTGGCAACGCGCCAGCGCGAACTCATCCTGGAGTCCGTGGGCGACGGAATTTACGGCATCGATCTCGACGGAAAACTCACCTTCATCAACGAAGCCGGCGCACGCGCTCTCGGTTATACTACCGCCGAGTTGACCGGCATCGACCTTCATGAGCTCATCCACCATAGCCACGCAGACGGCACTCCTTACTCCAAGTCGACCAGTCCAATCCTGCAGGCGCTGCGCCGCGGCGAGTCCATTCGCATGCGCGACGAAGTCTTCTGGCGCAAAGACGGCACCGCTTTTCCCGTGGAATATAGCGCCAATCCGCTGCTTGAAGCCGGGCAGATTTCCGGCATGGTCATCGCGTTCCAAGACGTTTCAGAGCGCAGGCGCCTGGAGCGCATGAAAGATGAATTCATCTCCACCGTCAGTCACGAACTGCGCACGCCGCTTACCTCCATGCGTGCATCGCTGGGATTGATTGCGTCGGGAACTCTCGACAAGCGCCCTGAAAAACAGCGCCAGATGATCGAGATGGCCATCAGCAACAGCGACCGGCTCATCCGCCTGGTCAATGACATTCTCGATTTCGACAGCGTGGAAAAGGGCCGCCTGCCGCTGCATCGCCGTCCGGTTGAAGCTATTGACCTGATGCGCCGCGCTGCCGATATTGCTCACAACGTCGCCATGAATGCGCGTATCGCGCTGACCATTCAATCAACCAAAGCCGTGGTCTTTGCCGATGAAGATCGAATCCTGCAGGTGCTGAACGAACTTGTCAGCAACGCCATCAAGTTCTCCGGGCACGATACTACCATTCGCCTTGCCGCTCAGCCTGTGCCGGCTACGGGGGCTCAGCCAGGCTCATCCAGTCTCGGCGACGTGTGCTTCATTATTGAAGATCAAGGGCGGGGCATTTCTCAGGACAAGCTGGAGCGCATCTTCGACCGATTCCAGCAAGGCGACGCTTCCGATTCGCGCGCGCTTGGTGGCACCGGCCTGGGCCTGGCGCTCTGCCGCAGCATTGTGGAGCAGCACGGTGGGCGCATCTGGGCTGAGAGCTCCCCCGGACACGGCAGCCGCTTCCTCTTCACGCTTCCCGCAGCCAGTTCATTCGGCTCGTAACAAGCTCGTCCACTCACCATACATACTTTCAAGTTAGGTGCCCGCTCGACACGATCCATCCCGTTCTCCGCGAATCCGCATCGCAGTTCGACACAGGCGCTTCCTGTTTCATTGGCAGGGCCAAATTGATTCGGGGTCTCAGCTTGTCTGCCGATCCGCTGCTGTGCGACCGCTGTCGACGTGTGCATTTTGTTCATCCCAAATTCAATTGCGAAGCTGATAAGCGGTGCTTTATCCTCGCCTCTCCGGGAGGGAACGATGAAAGCTCCCGCTGTTCGACCCTATCATTGGCTCGCGCAGTACTACGACGACTTCTTCTTACCGATTCACTCACCGCTTGATGCAGCGCGGGAACGCCTGCTGCAACGCATTCTGCCGGGCGTCAAATCTGCGTGCGATCTTGCCTGCGGCACGGGGACAACCGCCATCGGTTTTGCCCGCAGAGGCATTCGCACCTACGCGCTCGATCTGTCGCCGCACATGTGCAAACTCGCACGCCAGAAAGTTCGCAGCACACGTTTTCGTGTGCCGGTGCTTCAAGCCGACATGCGCAGCTTCAAACTCCCTGAGCGCGTCGACCTGATCACTTGCGAAGGCGACGCGCTCAATCATATTCCGCGCAAGCAGGATCTTCGCAGCGTGGCCAGGTGTGTCGCCCGTGCTCTTCAGCCGGGAGGATACTTCTTCTTCAGCATCAATTCCCCAATCGGCTTCAGGAAATACTGGACGGGAACGGTGTGCCTTGAAAAACCCGGTGCCGTGATGGTGATGCGTAGCGGTCATAGCGCCAAGGCCGACAAGGCCTGGAGCGACATTGATTGGTTTATTCGTCAGGGTCGCAGCTGGCAGCGGCGGCGCGAGCGCGTCGAAGAAGTTAGCTGGACGCGCGATGACATTCGACATGTCTTTCTGATGGCGGGTTTCGAACAGCTGCGGGCCTGGGACGCCGCCCCGTTTTTCAAGGACAATGCAATGATGTCTCCCGGTTGCTACAACCTCTACCTGGCTCGCAAGAGCTGATGCTCGTGGGACAAGGCACCGCTGCGGGCGATTCGCAGAATCAACGTGCATCATTTACCGTAGAGACAGGCACTCATTCCCCAATATGCCACCGCCGCAAGGGATCATGACCGGTTCTTCAATCACCGAAATCAAACCGCGAACCAAGCACAACAAATGGATCGTGCTTATCGCGTCCTATAAGACCTTGCAGGCCATCCTCTTTGCGCTCATAGGCCTTGGAGCGCGCCACATGCTGCATAAGGATGTGGGCGACGAGCTGGCAGCACTGGCCGACCACCTCCGTTTCAATCCCGAGTCGCGCCTGGTCAACATCATCCTCGACCGGGCTTCACTGCTGAATGATCCCATCCTGCGTCGCATCGGCATCCTGGCGTTCGCCTATTCCGCTGTCAGCTACGTCGAGGGCATCGGACTCTATTTTGAGAAAGTTTGGGCCGAGTACCTCACGCTGATCATTACCGCCTCGTTCCTGCCTCTTGAAATCATCGAGATCTTCAGACGGCAAACGTGGTTCCGCTTCAGCCTGCTTGCCGTCAACCTGCTGGTGTTTGTCTACCTGCTGCAGTTGCTGGCAATTCGCGCTCGCGAGAGGGCCAGAGATAAGGCGAAAGCGGCAGAGGGATCACATTGACGGGATGCGGTACGATCGAGGGTAAATCAGCGTACATATTGACGTGCTCACTCGTAGTTCTAACTTAAAAATCACTTATCTTCGCTTTTTCTTCACCTAACACGACCCGGATCGCCTGTCCAGCGTTGGAATCGAAGTGATCAACACAAGATGTTGTGGTTTTGAGAGATTCTTAATCTATTAGCTGAAATTTCCACATTCGCGCACTGAATCCACTCAATTTAAGCGTTTTTCCACTGGCATGCACATTGGATCAAGGGTACTATTCACCTTGTAGTGGTCAAATTTGGAGCGAAGTGGTTAGAACTGGCTGAAAAGCAACTTCACTAGGCCAATTCTACCGCGATCTTTTGCTCAGTAGCTGCATTTTCGGAGCCAGACCCGCTGGGGGGAACCAGCCTGACTAACCGAACTAATGGCAGGAACCTACCCCGCGGCACCAGAAAATGCCATGCGGAGGATTTTTGAGGCGATGTCATGTTTCGCGGAAACCACCCGGCGAAGGTTGATGAGAAGGGACGGCTGAAGCTTCCAGCTGCTTTCAAGCAGATTCTGGACGCCCAGAACGTGACCCAGTTCTACATCACCAGCGTGGATGGCAAGAGCGCCGAGGTTTGGCCGCTCTCGGAGTGGGAAAAGCGGGAAAAGGCATTAGCCGAGTTCAGCACCATGGACGACGCGGTGCAGAAGTACCTGAACCTGACCAGCTATTACGGCCAGCAGGTGGAGATGGATAACCAGGGTCGAGTGCTTTTGCCACAGATTTTGCGCGGAAAGGCACAGCTTGATGCAGACGTCACGGTTTTTGGCAAGATGGTTTTCCTTGAAGTACACAACCGCGAGATTTTCGAACAGAATCTCGCTGCAAACGAAATGACGACTGACGATCGCAAGGCAGTAGCCGCGATCCTCAGCCGCCGCAGTTGAGACAAACCCCTCAGGGGGAGCACATGTCGAAGCCAAATGTACGCCATGTGCCAGTTCTTTTACATGAAGCGATTGATTTTCTCCGTGTGCGGCCCAACGGGACCTACGTTGATTGCACGCTCGGGTTTGCAGGCCATTCCGAAGCAATCGTTCGGCGGCTGGGACCAGCAGGCCACCTGATCGGATTCGACAGGGACGCCGAAATGCTGGCGTTGGCAAAGCCCAGACTAGACGGCGTGCGCCAAGAGCTGGGCAGCAAGGCGCCGAATATCACTTATATCGGCGAGGCGTTCAGTTCCATTAGCCGGCACATTAAGCCGGGTTCGATTGATGGCCTGCTGGCCGACTTTGGCGTAAGCAGCCTGCAGTTGGATGAGGCGCACAGGGGATTCAGTTTTCAGGCGGACGGCCCTTTGGATATGCGGATGGATACGCGTTCAGGGCGAACCGCCGAACAAGTGGTGAATGAGATGGACGAGCGCGAGCTCGCAAATCTCATTTACGAGAACGGTGATGAAAGGAGGTCGCGGACAGTCGCCAGAGCCATTGTTCGGGGGCGGCCGGTTACAACTACGGGACAGTTAGCCCGGATTGTAGCCTCAGCCGTCCCGGCAATGAAACACGGACAGAAACACGGCTTTATCAACCCGGCAACCAGAACTTTTCAGGCTCTCCGTATTTACGTCAATCGCGAATTGGAAGAAATTAAGGACTTGCTTGAGGCCGCACCCCATTTGCTTAAGCCCTCCGCAAGACTCGTAATCATCAGCTTTCATTCTCTTGAAGACCGTATCGCGAAAGACAGCCTACGCGAGGGAGCACATAAAGGAATCTGGGAGATTTTGACCCGGAAGCCGGTAACAGCAGGCGAAGAAGAAACAGATCGTAACCCGCGCTCACGCAGCGCAAAGTTGAGAGCGGCGGAAAGAACACAAGGCAAGATCTAGAAAAGTAACAGAGGAGAGCAACATGGCGGCATGCACAACAACTTATTTCGAGGCCGGCCTTAACTGGCAGGCACGAGTTGCCGAGCGCAACACTGAATTGCTGGCGCAGCAGCCCACGCGCCGACGCCGTGTTCGTACGCCTGAGTTCTTCTTCGCGCATCACCTTGACAATACGCGGTTGCAAAAGTCGCCTGATCCGGTACGCTTGCGCGAAATGCGCCTCTTCTCCGCTGCCGTGTTCTTTCTGTTCTCGCTTGTGATGGTTTACGGCATGCAGCACTTCTACGCCATCGAAGGCAGCTATCGCGTGGAGCAGGAAAAGCAGACGCTCAGCCAGCTGCGCGAAGAGAACCGGCAACTGCGTCTTGCCCAGGCCGAACTCACGCAGCCGGGACGCATTGATACCATGGCCCGCGGACTTGGCCTGGTTGCGCCGCAGCCCGGACAAGTAATTCATCCCAACTTGCGCGGAGACGTGAATGCGCCGGTTGAAGCCCGCATGGCTCCTCCGGCTCAACCCGCGCAGTAATTTGGAAGCTGGTATTTCGGCAGTCGGTTCCTGGCATTTGTGATCGTGAGTCAGAGAAATTTTGAAAGAATTGAATTACTTTTAAAGCAGGCACGCCCAAGCTTGGCGAAGCCAGGAACCGACAGCTGAGAGCATTCTTCCTATAGCTGGGAGTTGGGAATCGCCATGCAGGCACAAGCAACCGTTCGAGCTGCTCGTTCACGCAATAATCCCTCGCAGGTTATTCCCCTAAAACGAATTCGCTTCTGGCTCATCTGCCTCTTCTTCGCCGTTTGGGTCGCGGCCATTGCCATACGCCTCTTCCTGCTACAGGTTGTTGAGCACCATGCATACGTTGAACGCGCCTTGCGTCAGCAGCAGCGTACATTTGAGGTCGCTCCCCGCCGCGGCGTACTGTACGATCGCAACCTGCGCGAACTGGCAATGACGGTGCAGGTCGATTCTGTTTACGCCGATCCTGCGCAAATTGCAGACAAGAAAGCTGCCGCCCACATCCTTGCGGCCATTGTGCATACCGATCCCGCGGACGCGCGCACCAACGAAAGTGAGATTGCCGCGCGGCTTGCCTCGGGACACAACTTTGCATGGATCGCGCGCCGCGTCCGTCCTGAAATAGCAACGCGCGTGCGCGCTCTCAACCTCAAGGGCATCTTCTTCCAGAAAGAATTTCAGCGCTTTTATCCTGACAACAACATTGCCGCGCAGGTGCTTGGCTACGTGGGTGTAGATGACAACGGGCTCGGCGGCCTTGAACAGAAATTCGACGAGCAGCTTCACGGCACGCCCGGCGAAATGCTGACCGCCATGGACGCGCGCCGCCAGGTGCTTGGCTCAAGCGAGCACGAGCCGGAGCCGGGCCGCAACATGGTGCTCACCATCGACGAGAACATCCAGTACATGGCAGAGAAAGCGCTGGACCACACGATGGAGCGTACCAAGGCCCTTAACGGCACGGTTGTCGTGCAGGACTCCCACACCGGCCAGATTCTGGCGCTCGCCATTCGCCCCGATTTCAATCCCAATGATTATCGCCACACAACGCCCGAGCGGCTGCGTAATCATGCGGTAAGCGATGTGTACGAGCCGGGGTCCACATTTAAGCTTGTTACCTACGCCACCGCGCTTGACCAGAAAGTAGTAACGCCGGACGACATGATTGACTGCCAAGGCGGACAGATCACGCTCGCGGGCCGCGTAATCCACGATGACAAGAGCGATCGCGGACTCGGGGTTGTTTCGGTAGCGACCGCCCTGGCACGTTCAAGCGACGTTGCCGCCGTCAAGCTCGCGCTCAAGGTGGGACCTGACAAGTTTTACGATTCGATTCGCGCCTTCGGATTTGGTTCGCGCTCAGGCGTCGAGCTCCCCGGTGAAACGCGCGGCCTGCTGGCGCCCGTCAAAAAGTGGGGCGCATCGTCCATCGGCTCAATCGCCATCGGACAGGAAGTTGCTGTCACTCCAGTCCAGCTCGTCACCATGGTGTCGACCATCGCCAACGGCGGCGTTTATCTGCCACCGCACATCTTGTTTCCCGGCCAGGTGGATTCGCCCACGCAGCAATCTCTCGCGGCACAACCTTTCAAGGCCGGCGAGGATCTGCCCAATCCCCTGCCCGATGGTTCGCATCGCGTGATCTCCACCATGGCCGCAGCGCAAATGCGCAAAATGATGGAAGGCGTAGTGCTGTTCGGTACCGGCAAGCCCGCGCAGCTCAACGGCTACTCCTCCGGCGGCAAAACCGGCACCGCGCAAAAGATCGACCCCAATACGCACAAGTATTCGAAGTCAATGCACATTGCATCATTCACCGGCTTCGCTCCCGTGAACAATCCTGTGATCTCTGTGGCGGTGGTCATCGATACGCCGCAAGGCGACTACTACGGCACCAGCGTGTCTGCACCGGTGTTCGCTGAAGTTGCGCAGCAGGTGCTCGAATACCTGGGAGTGCCGCACGATGTTGACCTGAAGCCGGTGGCGAATGCCAAGCCTGTAAAACCCGCCCCTGAAGATGACTCGAGCGTGGACGAGAGCGACATCCAGGCACTCTACCAGGCAGCCAACGATCTTCCAAGCGACGATCCCCTGCGCGGAGGTCCACAGCCACAGCCCGCATCAACCAGCACCACTGCGCCGGCAAAAACCACTTCGCCCGCAGCATCGCAGATTGTGGCCAACTCGCCTGCGCCACCCGCAGCCAGTGCCGTGCAGCAGCAGCCGCAGACCGTCACTCTCGGCGATCCTAATCGAGTGCGCGTGCCCTCGCTTACCGGAATCCCAATTCGCAGAGTGATTGAGCAGGCCGCCGCCGCAGGACTCGAAGTGCAGATCGTCGGCAACGGAACATGCCGCCAGCAAGCGCCCGCCGCCGGCGCAATGGTCGCGCCGAACACTAAAATCGTCGTCCGCTGCGGACATTAGTCGATACATGAGATCGTGACCTTTCCGCATTCCATCGTGTTCCAACTACAATTAACTCAGAATGAATTGGAACGATCTTATCTCCGAAATCACCGCCGACAATGCAACTGGCGGCTCCGACGCACCCATTACCGGAATCGAATATGACTCGCGGCGCGTTCTCCCAGGCTCTGTCTTTGTCGCCATGAAAGGCGGGTCGACGGATGGAAATAAATATATTGATAAAGCGATTGCCGCAGGTGCACTTGGCATCATCACAGACTCGCCGCACACTTTCGACCATCTGACGGTTTATGAAGCAGGCCGGCCCGCGCTTGAAGTCGAGCACGGACGCCGCGCCCTGGCCCAGGCCTCAGCAGCATTTTTTAGCCATCCGGAACGCAAGCTCGCCGCCATCGGCATCACCGGCACAAATGGCAAGACGACCACTGCCTTTCTCACTGAATCACTGCTGAACGCCGCCGCGCGCAAAACAATCCTCATCGGCACCATTGAATTCCATGTTGCCGGTGAGGTTCGCCCCTCCGTGCACACTACGCCCGAATCGCGCGACCTATTTGCATTGATGGCGGAAGGCGCAGAGCGCGGAGCTACGGAACTCATCACCGAAGTCTCAAGCCACGCACTCGACCAGGGCCGCATGTCTGGCATCCAATTTGACGTGGCCGTATTCACCAACCTCACGCGCGACCATCTTGACTATCACCAGACGATGGAGAAATACTTCTCTGCCAAACGGCTGCTCTTCGACGGCACGGTTTATCCAGCTCCGCGCGTAGCCGTTATCAACGCGCAGGATGACTGCGGCAAGCAGCTTGCTGCGGCCGCACGAAGGGCCGGCACTGAAGTTCGCATGTATGGAATTGGCGCGGGCGAATGGCGAGTGGCAAGTTACTCGCTCACTCCCGGAGGCGCAGTTCTGCAGCTTGAAACACCGGCAGGCAGCGCACAGGTTAATTCGCAACTTGCCGGCGAAGTGAACATCCTCAATCTGCTGGCGGCCTTCACCGCAGCACATGCGCGCGGTATCGCATTCAGCGATCTTGTTGCCGCAGTGCCCACGCTCAAGCCAGTTCCTGGCCGCTTTCAGCCTGTCGATGCAGGCCAGCCCTTCACCGTTATCGTGGACTATGCGCACACCGACGATGCGCTGCGCAATCTGACCGCACTCGCGCGACAGATGACTGCCGAGTCGGGCAAGCGCGTCATCACTGTCTTTGGCTGCGGTGGAGATCGCGACCGCACCAAGCGCCCCAAGATGGGCAAAGCCGCAGGCGCGGGCAGCGATTACGTTGTAGCCACGAGCGACAATCCGCGCAGCGAAGATCCGCTTGCGATCCTCGCCGAAATTGAACCCGGCCTCAAATCGACCGGAGTCAAGTACACCGTGGAACCTGATCGCACCAGCGCAATCCGGCTCGCAGTTGAAGCAGCGGAGCCGGGCGACGTGGTTCTGATCGCCGGCAAAGGCCATGAGAAGGAACAGATCCTGAACGGTAGTACAATTCCGTTCGACGACACTGAGGTAGCGCGCGCCGCTTTGCGCGAACTCGGTGCCAGAATGGGATATGGTGGGGAGCAATGAAACTCACGCTGGCAGAGGCGGCAATTGGAGCAGGCGCAGTGCTGGAAGCGCCGGCTTCGTTTGCCAATGCAGGCGCGATCAAAGTTTCAGGCTACTCCATTGACTCGCGCACCGTGGGCCAGGGCGAACTGTTCTTTGCGGTACGCGGCGAACGACTCGACGGTCACGATTTCATAGCGGCGGCCTTCGCTCGCGGGGCAGTGGCTGCGGTGGTTTCGCGCGCCCGAGTTGCTGGATTGCCGGATGATGTGCTGGCTTCGCCGCTGCTCATTGCTGAAGATCCGCTCTTAGCTCTGCAGTCGCTGGCCACGCACATTCGCCGCCAGTGGGGACACCGCGTTGTAGCCATCACCGGCTCTGCCGGCAAAACCACGACAAAAGAGGCTGTGGCCGTAGCGCTCGAAGCAAAATTCAAGGTCTTGAAATCGCAGGGCAATCTCAATAACGGATTTGGATTGCCGCTGCAGTTGCTGCGCCTTGAGCCCGAGCACGAAATCGCCGTGATTGAAATGGGCATGAACCATGCCGGCGAAATCGCGTCTTTATGCCGCATTGCCGCGCCCGACTGGGGTGTTGTTACCAACGTCGGTACAGCGCACATTGAGAATTTTGCTGAAGGGCAGGATGGCATAGCTCGCGCCAAATTTGAGTTGGTGGCCGCGTTGCCGGCAAACGGCGTGGCCTTTCTCAATTGCCTCGATCCCTACGTCTCACAATTTGGCCGTGATTTTCCGGGACACGTGGTGTATTTTGGCGAAGGCCCCTGCGCGGATCCGCAAATACTTTCGGTAAAGGAAGACCTTGAAGGCCTGCATGTGAACTTCCGCGCTGCAGAGCGCGAAGGCAGCTTCAAATTGAAGCTGCTTGGACAGCACAACGCTACGAATGCCATCACTGGGTTGGCGGTCGCTCTCGAAGCGGGTGTTGATCTGGACGCTGCAATCGCCAGGCTCGAATCGCTCACAGCCGGCGACAAGCGCGGACAGATTTTAGATATTGCCGGCACGGAGATTCTCAATGACTCCTACAATTCCAACCCTGAAGCACTACGTTCGATGATTCGTACGCTGGCCGCGCGCCCCGCCCGGGGCAGACGCATTCTGGTTGCGGGCGAGATGCTGGAGCAGGGCGAACACGCGCCCGAACTTCACTCCACATGTGGCCTTACTGCGGCGGAAGCAGGAATTGATTTGGTTCTGGGCGTACAGGGCAATGCCCGACATCTGGCCACAGCCGCATGTTCCGGCGGTGTAGCTTCGCTGTTTTTGCCCGATGCGGAAGCGGCCGGCCGTTGGCTGGTTCAGAATGTTGTACCCGGTGACGTTGTACTCGTAAAGGGCTCGCGCGGAGTTCACCTGGAGCGCGCCATCGAAATCCTCAAACAAGCAAAGGCCTGACAGGAGGGCCAGTGAAACTTAACCGAATGCTCGGCAGTATGCTGCTCGTTGCGCTCACATGCGCGATACCTTTCGCGGCAGCTCAAAAACTTCCTAACTTTCAAACACCGGCGTGGACCAGGCCGCATGCGCCGTTCAAGATCGTCGGCAATCTTTATTACGTCGGCAGCGACGATCTCGCTGCATATCTGATTGACACGCCGAAAGGCCTGATCCTCATCAACAGCAATCTCGAATCGTCTGTTCCGCAGATTCGCGCGAGCGTTGAAAAGCTCGGCTTCAAGTTCAGCGATATTAAAATTCTGCTCATCAGCCACGGACACTTCGACCACTGCGCGGGCAGCGCCGACATACTCAAACAGACCGGCGCCAAGTATTACGTGATGGACGCCGATGTCTCTGTGGTTGAATCCGGCGGCAAAACGGACTTTGAATACAGCACGCGGACAGATTTTCATTTCCCTCCCGCACATGTGGATCGAGCGCTGCATGACGGCGGTAAAGTAAGCCTTGGCGGCGTCACGCTCACCGCGCACCTTACCGCCGGCCACACCAAAGGGACTACAACCTGGACGATGGACGAAGTGGAAGGCGGCCGCACTCTGCACGTTGTAATCGTCGGCAGTCCGAACGTGAACGAAGGCTACAAACTGGTGAACAATAAGCAATACCCGAAGATCGCCGACGACTATAGGCGCGGTTTCGAGGTTCTCAAAAACCTGCCGTGCGACATCTTCCTTGGCGCCCACGGTGGATATTTCGGGCTTGCACAGAAGTTTCCACGCTGGCAAAACGGAGACAAAGATGTTTTTATCGACCCTGCCGGTTACAAAGCGTGGATTGCCAATCGTCAACAGGCATTCGAGAAAGAACTGTCGCGCCAAAAAGCCGGCAAGCCATAGATTCGGTAAAACCTAATGGCTGCTCCACGCGGTCCCGCCAAGCGTTAACCGAGGGTTCGTGATCCACATCACAAACCTGGAAGTATCATGGATGCAATTATGAATGCGGCAGATCCATTTCGGAACTGCCGCATTCATTTCGTCAAGGCAGGTAGTGATTTGCAGCTCGATCCCTCGGCGTTCCTTGCTGACTCTGATCTGATTCAGGCGCTTGAAAAGCGTTCGACCCCCGTCTTGTGTAATGAAGACCGGGTTCTGTTCCGCCAGG
Organism: Occallatibacter sp.; assembly: GCA_017883405.1. Classification (GTDB taxonomy): domain Bacteria; phylum Acidobacteriota; class Terriglobia; order Terriglobales; family Acidobacteriaceae; genus Telmatobacter. Next base: position 15,846 of record JADGNO010000026.1, read on the forward strand.
GCGATCCGCCGGTGGGCCTGTACATCCTGAGCAATGGAGAAGCTACCGTCTCGATGGAGACCGGGAACGACGAGATCACGTTTTCCTGCCTGGCGACGGATGGTTCCCTGCTGGGACTACCGGCCCTGATCGCCAACCAGCCCTATTCTCTGACCGCGGTGGCTCAAAAAGGCGCAAAAATCGGGTTTATCGATCAAGATCAGTTCAACTCCCTTATGCAGTCTGAACTCGCGCTGATGGTAAAGATTCTTCAAGTCCTGGCTGCGGAAGTCCGCTCGGCCCGGATGGCCATTACGCAGCAATAGCTGCAGAGCCCGGAGTTTAACCCGCTTCATCCGTGTTGCGGACCATATCCTTGGCCGGCCTGCAAACCCCCAGAATCAAAGGACCTGCACCCGAGCCACCCCTTACCTGCTAAACTCTCAATCGTCATGCTCGGTTCATGCTTGCTGATCGCGGCTGTAACTTATCTGCTTGGTTCTATTCCAACGGGATACCTGCTGGTGCGCATTTTCCGCCATGAGGACATTCGCTCCGTGGGCAGCGGCAACATAGGAGCCACCAATGTGCTGCGCACCGTCGGCAAGGGCCTGGGCGCGGCCACATTCCTACTGGATATGCTGAAGGGCAGTACCGCGGTCTGGGTGGGTGGCCTGATTGGATCGATGCTGATTCCCGATGCCCCGCTGCGCTCTGTGCAGGCGCTCGCGGCGCTATGCGCGGTGCTGGGCCACATGTTCCCCATCTGGCTTAAGCTGCGCGGCGGCAAGGGAGTTGCCACCGGCTTCGGCGTCTTTCTGGTTGCGGCGCCCTGGGCGGCGCTGGCTGCCATCTCAGTTTTTATTGTTGTGCTGTTCCTCAGCCGTTTCGTCTCGCTCGCATCCATTCTTGGGGCCGGACTTTTCCCGGTATTCGCATTTTTCATGGTCACCGGACAAAAGCCGGCTGTATTCATAGCGGTGCAGTTCGCCGTGGCGCTGCTCATTATCGTGAAACATCATCAGAATATTCGCCGCCTGCTGGCAGGCACGGAATCACGCTTTGGAGCCCGTAAATGAGTCGAATTACCGTACTGGGTTCCGGAGCCTGGGGAACCGCCATCGCTCTATCTCTCTACCGCCGGGGCGGTCATCACATCAAGCTGTGGGCCCATAGCCCTGAAGCTGCTCAGGACATCATTGACGCGGGCGAAAACACGCTTTTCTTTCCCGGCTTCCCCATTCCTACGGACCTTAAGATTACGGGCCACGAAAACGCTGTTGCCGATGCGGAGATCATTGTCTCGGTGGTGCCGTCGGAATTTTTGCGAGCCACCATTTCGCGCTTGCGCCCTTACATGCACGACGGGCAGATTATCGTAAGCGCAACCAAGGGTGTTGAAGATCGCACGCTGCTTCGCATGACTGAGGTGATCAGCGCGTGCGTCGCCAGCAGTAACGCGACCGTTCCAGCGCGCGATCTGCTCATTGGCGCAATGTCGGGCCCTAGTTTTGCGCTGGAAGTTGCGCAAGGACAGCCAACAGCTATCACCGCCGCGTTCCATGATCCCGCTATCGCCGCTCGCGTTCAGCATGAGTTCTCTTCTGAATCGCTGCGCCTCTACACATCCACCGACGTCATCGGCGTGGAGCTTGGCGGCGCGCTCAAAAACGTGATCGCAATTGCCGCCGGTGTTGCCGCCGGCATTGGCCTGGGATACAACTCCGCGGCTGCGCTGATGACGCGCGGCATTGCTGAGATTACGCGGCTAGCGGTGGCCTGCGGCGGCCGTCGCGAAACGCTTGCCGGACTTTCCGGCGTGGGCGACCTGGTGCTGACCTGTACCGGCTCACTGAGCCGCAACCGCACCGTGGGCCACGCGCTGGGCGAAGGCAGAAAGCTGCATGAAATTCTGGAATCGCTCGGCGGCAAAGTTGCAGAAGGTGTGTTGACCACTCATGCAGCACTGGGCCTGGCGCGCAAACACAACATCGAAATGCCCATCACTGAGCAAATGGAAATGATCCTGACCAAGGGCAAAGACCCTCGCGAAGCCATTAAAGACCTGATGCTGCGCCCCGGCAGAGACGAACACTAATTCATCGCTTGGCAATAAAGCTGAACAGCAGCACACAAAGCACGATGAGACTGATAACCGTATAGAGCTTGTCGCGGAGAAGCGCGAAGCCTACCACGCCAAAGATCACGCGGCACACGGGCGTTGCGATAAGCAGCAGAAGGCCGAAGCCCATGATGCCGCGTGGATTCAGATGTGCAGCGCTGCCGACAATGCCGCCGATAGTCGTCGTTGCCGGCGTGGCGGCGTGGAAGTGTTCGTAGTCGCGCAGCGAACCGCCGTTTTGCGCCAGATACATAACGCCGCCAAGGAGCACCACCAGCGCCGCGATCGTAACGCCGATCTGCAGCATGCGTCCCATCGCCATCTCAAGGCCGTGTTCTTTTTCGCCTGACACTCACAGCCTCCCTGTAATGCCGTTGTAGATCATCTCCGCGCCAAGCGCCACAATGACCACCGCGAACCCAAGCCTGATCGTTTTGACCTCAGTGCGCGCCAGTACACGCGCGCCTATAAGCGAGCCCACCAAAACGCCGAGCATAACCGGCATCGCCAACGACGGCAGAACGTATCCGCGGCTGAGGTAGATGCCCGCGCTGGCGGCTGCGGTTACGCCGATCATAAAATTGCTCGTCGTAGTGGAGACCTTGAAGGGCAGTTTCATGGCGTAGTCCATGGCCAGCACTTTGACCGCGCCTGACCCTATACCAAGCAGCCCGGAAAGCGTTCCTGCTCCAAACATGATGCCGAACGCCGCAGGAACATGCGTGGCCACGTACTCCTGCTGGTCGCCGTTCACAGGATAGCTGCCATTGAGCCTCAGCTTCATTGCCAGCGGATCGGGCTTGCCGCTCGGAGCCACGTCTTGTAGCTTATGCAGCGAGGCCCACGCCGAATACAACAGCACCACGCCAAAGATAACGCCGATCCAATTGCCTGTGACTTTGGCAGTAAGATATGCGCCGAGAATTGCGCCAAGCGTAGTAGCCACTTCAAGAAACATGCCGATGCGAATGTTCGAGTAGCCCTCGCGCACGTAAGCAGCGGCGGCGCCGGACGATGTGGCGATGACAGAAACAAGCGACGCGCCCAGAGCGTAGTGGATATCCACTTTAAACAGCAGGCAAAGCACTGGAATGATGACCACGCCGCCGCCGAGCCCTGTCATGGCGCCCAAAAAGCCGGCCAGCAGAGACGTGCCAAACACGGCCAGCGAAAAAAGAAGAACACTCACTTAGACATGATAAATGCAGGGTCCAGCTCTGAACGCCAGCAGTCAGTTTTAAGCCTTTAGGTCTCAGTTAAAAGCCAATCACTAAACTCAACTGCAGTAGCTGAAAGCTGATAGCTGGAAGCTGTTCTCAACTAACCGCCCGCAATGGCGCCAATGATCA
>JADGNO010000153.1 GCA_017883405.1 Occallatibacter sp.
CAGGTTTCTGGGTCCCAGTCCGATTCCGTACGGCACAATGCGCTCGCCCTTGCCTGCAGGATTGGGATCAAGGCATCCGTACTTCGTCGCAATCACGCCTGCGGAGCCGCACACTCCGTAGCCAGGTCGCGCATTGAATTGATTGTTGCCCGTCTGGTCAGAGCCAGTGATCACATTGAAAGGCGTTCCCGACTGGCCGGTAAGCAGGGAAGCGAACACAAATCCGAATGGCGCCGAATAGCTTTGAAGCACTGTGAAACGGTGGCGAACCCCAAAGCTCGCGCGGCCGTAGTCATAGCCCGGGTTCTGCGGAACCGATGCGAACGACTCCAGCCCCTGCGTGTCGCTGTTTGCAATGTTGAATGCGTACGACCCGTTCAGGATCAGTTTCCCGGTCTGCAAGTTCGCCGTCGCCACAACCTGGTGTTGTTTAAAGAATCCACCTGACTGGTACTGATAGTTGTAAGCCGCGGGAACTGGACCCACGACAGAGTAGGTGGCAGTATTAAACGTCGGAGCTGTAACGTTATTCGATAGATACTGATGCACGCCTTGCGTAAACAAATACGTTAAGTTTGCCGTAAACGCTTTGGTGAACTGACGGTCAACGCCCAGGCCGCCCTGCATGTTCAACGCGGCACGGAATCTTGGATCGATGGTGTGATACGACGGCACCGCTGAAGGTGAAGCAACGATCTGGTTCTGTGTGGCCGGCAGGTTTGCGTTGAAGAATCCAGGATTGTTCACCACGTAGCTCTGCTGATTGACTCGATTATCGTGAATGGCCTGGACCACGTAGGGCGCGCCTGCAAATGAACTGAAGGCGCTGGGCACGGTGAACCGATCGTAGAACCAGCCGTATCCCGCACGAATAACCGTTTTGCCGCCGCTGCTCGATGGACGTCCCGGGCTCCATGCCAGGGCCAACCGCGGAGCCCAGTCCGTGTGATTGCGCAACCAGTTCTGCGCCTCGTACCGGACGCCGACGCCAAGCATAAAGTTGGGCTTTATCCGCCAGTCATCCTGAAAGAAAGCCGAACCGTCAGCCATGAATACACTGGCAACAGGATTGTTGATTATTGTGGCGGAGTATTGCGAAGGTGTTCCCATCTGGTACGCGGCAAGCGTGTTGAAGACGTAAACACCGTTGCCACCCGACGTAGAGTAATTCGCATCCACGTATCCGTGTAGCCGCATGCCAAATCGTAAGGTGTGATTGCCGGTTGTCGCCGTGCCTATATCCTGAAGCTCAAAAATATTCTGGCTGTCGCGAACCGTGCCGCCCATGTTGCCGCCACCTGTAAACGCGCCTGAAACAATCACCGTCGGCGCATTTGAAGCAGCAGTCTGGCTGGTAATCGCCCGCCGCCACTCCAGGTGAAGCTCATTGAGCAGCTTCGGGTTCACCAGGTATGCGTCGCTGAACTGAACCGTGTTCTGTAATAGCTTGGAACTCGTCGCTTGAGACGCCAAGCTTAAAGCTCCCACCTCGGCGCCGTTCTGTTCGGCTTTGTAGTAGTAGTCGCGGAACGAAAGCGTATGCTTACCTGCCTGCACGTCGATGCGCGGATTCACTACGATCAGGTTGGAAGGATTCGGAACGGCCTGCGAAACTCTCGCTGACGTATCTTGCGGATTCACGGCGCTGACAATGTTCTGGTTCTGCTTTACCAGCTTGTAGGCGCTTATCGTGAAAGCCGCGTTCTTGCTCAGCGGCCCGCTCAAATCTCCCGAATAGGAATACAGGTAGTAGTCCGGTTGCGTAGTCAACAAAGGGTTACCCGAGTTCAAGTCAGAGGAATTGCCGTATGCAGACAACGTGCCGTGAAACTTCTGAGAACCGGGCTTGGTAATGATCTCAACGCGCCCGTAGCCAATCTTGTCGTATTCCGACGAGAAGGGGTTCTGGTTAACGCGAATCTCCAGGATCGACGACTTGGGAGGCAGCCGGCCGCCGGCAAAACCATCAACGTAGATCTGGCCACCGTTCGGTCCCGCAACCGCCCCGGCCAACTGCTGAAGCTCACTCTGCAGTTGATTGGGATCGTCGGATAACGCGTTCAGGTCTTTACCGCGAAAAACCATGGCGCTGGTGTTCTGGTCAGGATTGATGCCAACGCTCTTCACGCTGGCCATCACCGTTACCGACTGGCGATCTATCGCGATCTCAAGCGGTATGCTCATCTCCTTCATCTTGCCCTGCGAAAGCTCGATTCCTGTTCTCAGCGGGGTAAAGCCCTTCGCCGTCACCTTCAGCGTGTATAAGCCGGCTGAAGTGCGAATCATGAAGCGGCCGTCAGCGTGTGTCTCCGTTTGATGAACCTGAGTTCTGCCTGCAAGAGTTACCTGCGCACCGGGCACAACCGCACCCGTCGGATCCTTGACCTCGCCACGCAAACCGCCCATCGATACATTGGTTTGCGAACGCAGCGCCAGCGGCATCAGAAACAGTAGCGCCAGAACCACGGTTTTCAGGTTGAGAATCATGCACTCTTGCTCGCAAACAGGGCGGGAGATTGCCTCTATAGAAGATACCCTTGGTAACGCTTGCTTGCGCTAACAAGTGGTGCATATAGAAGGCATCTGTGCCAGATGGGTTAATAGTCTTGCTTGAAGTGTGATCCGGTTCGGGTCGCAGCGCAAGAACGATCTGTACAGCAACGCTCTGAGGGAGAATGAGAACTACCGCATGGCCTGATTCTTCTTTAATCGGGAGAACTCTCAAATAGCACTTTAGGTGTGCCAACTTAATGCATTGTGGAAAAGGACGTTACATCTCTAAGGCTCTTTACTGAGGCCGGGATAGGTACAGTTGCCGCCCTATTTACCGTCCGGACTGCAATAAGAACATGATGAAATCGCTGTATCTGATTGAAGTTGAAATGATTGGCCTTGCGTCCGCTCTATTCTGCTCTAAGCGTGCGCTCCTGATGCTCGCCGATCATTCATCAGTCACCACTACAAAAGCGAAGCGGTGGAAGAGCAAGACCACGCGCTTCCACCACTTTCCTCGTTCCAATATGGAACCAAGGCCTCACGCGTACTTGAAAGGCGCCCGATAAGGCCGGCTCAGCAATTCGCTGGCCGCGCTGTCTCCAATTATTTTTTCGTTCTTCACATCCCACTGAATCTTGCGGCCGGTCATCATCGAGATCTGCCCAAGGTGTCCAGGGATAGTGGAGTGGTGAGCAACCTGCACCGGTGTAATGGTTGGCTTGCGCGACTTTACACAGTCCAGGAAGTTGCGGCGATGTTCCGGTGACTCGTACAGCTTGATCTTGCGCAATTCTTCCGGAAGCGATTCGGCCTTGATCCAATCTTCATTGGAGGCGTCGAACCCGGAGCGATCTACCCAGACCCAGCCGTCCGTGCCGATCCACTTGGTTCCCATACCAATCGATGGGTGCCCGCCTGCGATCGTGACCATAACGTCGTTCGCGTACCCGGTAACTTCCTTCTTGTACTTGCACTCTACCCTGAACTTGGTGCAGGTATTCCAGAGCGCATCGGCTGCCGGGAAGTCTCCGTGCGCTTCAACCTCAGATGGACCAGAGAGGTCGAATCCCAATCCCCAATGGGCGATGTCGCCGTGATGTCCGATCCAATCCATCAACTGCCCGCCGCCGGTGTTGTAATTCCAACGCCAGTTCATATGATGGCGGGTTTTAGCATACGGCTCCATGCGCGAGGGGCCAATCCAGGTTTGCCAATCTATAGCGGCCGGAGGCTCGGATACTGCCATATCCCATGCCGGAGTCCCCGGAAGCACAAGCGACAGGTCTGTGATCTTCGGATTAAGCGTAGCCAGTTTCGCCAGCAGTTCCGGCGCAGTGTGTTTGAAATCGTTATGACCGCCCGGCAGACCCACTTCCACATGAACAATGTTTCCAATCAGGCCATTGCGAACGATCTCAGCGGCCTTGTGAAACGGCTTCAGAGATCTCTGCCACGATCCTGTCTGCCAGATGATGTTGTTCCGCTCGACTGCGCGCACAATCGCCTGCTGTTCCGCAATCGTCTTTGCCAACGGCTTCTCGCCGTAGATGTCTTTCTTGCGGTTCGCCGCCTCGGTTGCGATAATCGCGTGCCATTGATCCGGCACTGCAATCATCACTGCGTCAATGTCGTCGCGGGCCAGCAATTCGTGGTAATCGTGATACGCTTTGCAGTCTTTGTTGCCATACTTTGTATTCACCGTGTCCACGGCAATCTGGAGAGGGGTCGGGTCCAGGTCGCACGCAGCCACAATCTGGCAATCGGGATATTCGAGGAATTGCTTGGTGTTCGTGGGGCCTATCATGCCCCAGCCAATAATGCCGATTGTGATGCGGTCTGAGGCAGGATGACGGCTCGCCTGACCCCAGAGCGCTCCGGGTGCAACCGCAGCGGTTCCCGCAGCCGCCCCGGCAGCCTTCATAAAGGCTCGCCGCGATACTGACAGGTCAAAGGTCTCGGACGACTTAACAGAAGAATCAATTGGATCGTTCATCGCAATCTCCACGTAGAGGTTTGTGGCCGCATCCCATCCCGCCGCATTCAGATTTCAAACACGACACTCAGCGCAGGATTACGGCTGAAACAAATGCGCGTGAAGTCTAGCACAGCAGGCCAATAATGATCACTCAGTCAGGATCAGCACTGGAAACCGTACGGTTCTCTGGGGTTCACTAATGGATGATGGGTGCCCCATCCTTGAATCGCAGTTGATTCAAGGGTGGGATACCACGAACCTCAACGGGCGAATGTACCCTGTTCTACGATCACAGCCGCTTGATAAACGCCATCGCCTCAGCCAACTGCGGAAACCGAGCCTCCTCAGCTTTGAACTCGGCCGAGTGAACGCTGCGGCGCGTGCCCCGCATCCGTACCGGATGCTTCAGGTGCAGCATCTCGTGGTACAGCAGATATTCAATCGCGTAGCGCGGGCTCGAAGGACGATCAAAGACACGGCTGACCACGATCGTGTTATGCGCAGCGTCGTAATGGCCCAGCGAACGCTTGGCGTGAGCCTCGCTCCACGTAAGCTCCGGCCGCCCCAGCATGCCGCCAAAAAAGCGCGCATTCAACGAATCGAAAACTTCCTCAAGATTGTAGTAGCGCCCTTCCGGCCCGAAAAAGCGCTTCGTCCCGCGCGCGTGCCGAATAATTTCCGTCTGCCTTGTCACCGCCGCGCTCGACGCAAATCGTTTATAGCGCAAATTGTGCGAGGCGTCGATCGGCTTCTTGTAGAGCTTTGCCAACAGAATATGCGCGATGGCTCGAATCACAGACTCAGGCGCGCCCTCAAGCAAATCAGAGAGATTGACTTTGATCTGGCCTTCGCGCAGCCGAATCGTCGTGTTCAGCGAGGTAAAGCGCCTGAAGCGCACCGAGATCGGTGGCATTGGGGCCCGGGGGCGCAACGCCCGATACTCTTCCTGAAAGATGGGGACAAAATCGGCGCTCACCAATTTTGAGATTAGCAGACCGCCCTCGCGTTGCAGCCATCCCGCAGGGCCCTCACGCGCAAGCGTCAATGCTTTGGCCCCGCCGAAGTGATCTCCGCAAGCAGATTGAAGAACCCGCGCTTGCGATCGCTGCTGATGCCCCAGTTCACCGGCACGCTTTGATAGCCATCGTCGAACCCTTCGCCCTTCATCCTGTAATCGAAGTAACCCCACGAAGCATGTTCGCTCAAGGCAGCCGTCAAGTTATTCTCAGGCTGATCGAAATTGTAGTGATCGTCTTCGTTGAACAGAATCGGCTTGGCCGTATACCCCGGCACCGCGCGTGTCTTGCGAATCATCTCCGCAATCTTCTCCGGCGCGGATACACCATTCCCATGCAGCAGAATAAAATCCGAAGCACGCACCACCGCCTCGTTCGGAATTACGGCGCCTTTGAACGAGGTCCCCACCAGCAGTCGTTGTCCATGTTCCTGCTTCGACTGCACGCGCTTGATCAGCTCCGCCACGCGCTCCGGCCCCAGATTCTCGTGCTTGAAACCAATGTCGCACTCGTTGTCGATCTCCACTATCACGTTGCGCCAGCTGCCACGCAGCAGAAACGCCGTAGCGTTGTCCGTAGCTCGCACCACCGCGGCTTCGTCGGTTAAATGCGCCGCCTGTGCCGCATAAAAATAGCCGACGATCACAACCATGCCCAACTCATCGGCACGATTCAGTATTCGACTTAACCGCGCCATGTAAGCCGGCTTCAGCGCACCATCGTCAGTAAACGCGGAGTTCAGCCAAGGCTGTCCCTTCGAGTAACCCTCCGGCGAGCCGCCCTGCAAGTTGATCGTGAACCCAAGCAGGCCGTGATTTCTCCACGCAGGCATGGCGGCAATCAACTCGTTCGTGTTGCGATCCGCGTCCCACTTGTGCGTGTCAGCGTAGGCCCATCGCGACACAGTCTCAGGATTCGCATCGTCAAAGATGCCCTGCACCATCCGCGAATTAAACAGCAGCCCTTCAATATTGTGGCCCTTCCAACTGCGTCCTTCATACGTCGGCCGGCCATTGATCAGGAAGCCGTCGCCCTTGATCGCCACCGCGGTCCGATGCGCTTTCGGCGCAGCTAGCGAGAAAGCAGGGAAGAGCGCGGCCAGAACAACCAGCACACACCACGACTTGCGATGAATCTTCAAAGTATTGCAATCCTTGGTTATTTAGGTTCCCAACGGTCCTGACCTACTTCGTCGGGATGCTGTTTGAAATAGTCGGTCTGCTCCTGCAGCAGTCGCTGCGCCTCGCCAGCCAGGTCCTCGCCGCTCTCGATCGCTTCTTTGCGGGCAACGTCAAAGCCCGGTTCACCGGCAA
>JADGNO010000154.1 GCA_017883405.1 Occallatibacter sp.
ACATCATCGCCAGCGGCAAGGTTCGCATCTTCAAGACGTCGATCAGCGGCCGCGAGCAAGTTCTCGCGCTCAATGGCCCAGGAGAAACTGTTGCGGAATTGCCGGTATTCGACGGAGGCCCTTATCCGGCTTCAGCACTCGCGGTCGAAGATTCCGAAATCGCATTTATCTCCCGTCGCGATTTCCATGCTTTTTGCATCGAGCATCCGCAAGTTGCGCTCAAAGTGCTCACCGTCGTTGGCGGTCGCCTGAGGCGCCTGGTCGGCATTATCGAAGAACTGTCGTTCACCACAATCAGGCAGCGGCTTATCTCGGCCCTCGTCAAACTCGCGCAAACTGAAGGCAAGAAGACGGAGCGCGGCATTGAATTTCAATTGCCCGCAACTCATCAGGAACTTGCCAATCAGCTCGGCACAGTGCGTGAGCTCATCTCGCGTAATCTCATGCGCCTTCAGGCTGAAGGCCTCCTCGAGGTCGATGCGCGGCAGATTGTTGTAAAAGATTTGAAAGAGCTGAGTGCACTTCTCGAATCGGCTGGTTGAGATTTTCGACGCGCAGCCCCGCCGGAGTAACAAGCATGATCCAAGTCAAACGCGCATACGAGGCGCCATCAAAGAAAGACGGTGCACGGTTTCTGGTCGATCGCCTCTGGCCTCGCGGCGTTACCAGGGAAGCGCTGCAAATCGACGCCTGGCTCAAGGATGCATCTCCAAGCAATGAGCTTCGCAAGCGCTTTCACGGCCATCCAGAAGAGTGGCAGGAGTTTTGCCGGCACTACTTTGCTGAGCTCAATAAAGTTCCTGAAGCGTGGGCTCCCATGATGGCCGCCGCACAAAAGGGAACTGTCACGCTTATTTATGGCGCGCGCGACACGGAACACAATAACGCGGTCGCGCTTAGAGAGTTTCTCCAGCTTCATCTGCAATCGGCTAAAAAGAAATAGACGCTCGTTATGTGTATTGCTTGGACAATGAGTCGCTTGCAACGAAAACCTATGCTGTTTATCTATAACGAACTTGAATTTTTAGTTGCTTTTCAGCCTTACCTCAGAAGCCTACCGATCGCAACTGATAGCAAGCTTCAACGTCGAAAGATAGCAGCATTTTACCATTGCGTTAGATAGAACAACTTACTAAATTGGTTAAAACGACAGGTAGGTCCTCATTGGAATCGGGCAGAATCAAGAAGCACATTTCATTACTCAGGTAATGATGCAGATATCTCTTTGCGTGACAAGTAGAACGCTCTGTTGTGTTTCTACGCTACAATGAATTCAATATCTGTATTGTGTTGTCGATAACTGAAGCTCTTAAATTCATTACTTCTATGTAATGAAGACGCCTTGGAATCACCGAATCAGCCCCGGTAGCAAGTTTATTGTTAATTCATTTTGTCGATATCCCGTTGGCTCCCGGTTCGCAAGAGAAGGCGGACGTACTATGGATCGCAAGGCTTCACTTTGCCTGCTCTTTCCAGGCGTATTGTGGATTGCTGGATGCAGTGGTGGAACTTTCGCCACCAATACCAATAGCCAGGCGCAGTCACCGACCATCACGTCGGTAAGCGTCACCTGTAGTCCTTCCAGTATTTCCGCGGGCCAAACGAGCCAGTGCTCAGCCACCGTCAGTGGGACGGGCAATTATAGTTCCGACGTTACATGGTCCGCAGCCGCGGGCGCTATTTCCAGCACAGGACTCTATACTGCGCCCGCCTCAGCGCCATCCTCAGGCACCGATACCATTACCGCCACTTCCAAACAGGACAGCAAGAAGTCGGGTGCGAGCTCTCTTATAATCAACGGATCGGGTAATCAGGTAAGTTCCGTGGCAGTTGTTGCCGCACCGGCTTCAATTCTCATCGGCCAGACGTCCACTTGTACCGCGACCGTCTCCGGCAAAGGAAACTACAGCACCGGCGTTACCTGGACCGCAACAGGCGGCACAATCAGCCAAAGTGGCGTCTTCACGCCTTCAGGCGTCGGAACCGGATCTTGCATTGCCACATCCACGCAGGCCGGATATACCAATGTTTCCGGTTCAGCGCAGATCACTGTAACCAGTGCTCCGTTCACCATTACGTCTATCACCGTTGCGGCATCGCCAACCTCTATCAACACCGGACAAACTTCGCAGTGTTCAGCAACGGTGGTGGGCACGGGCTCCTATAGCACCGCGGTTACATGGACGGCGACGGGCGGCACCATCACTTCCACTGGCCTCTTCACCCCTTCCGGCGGAGGGACGGCCACGTGCAAAGCAAATTCTTCCGCTACCGGTTACACCAATATCTCCGGTTCTGCAAACATCAACGTGACATCGGCAGGCCCCACCATCACGGGTGTCACGCTCGTATGCATGCCCACCAGCATTACCACTGCACAAACGGCAAGCTGCACGCCCACTGTCACCGGCACGGGCTCCTTCACTAACACAGTCAATTTTTCCTTCAGCCCATCCGGCGCAGGATCGCTTAGCGCGTCTACCGGCGTTGCCTCAGGCACTGCCGTCACATTTACGCCGCCCAGCACAGCAGAAACAGCAACCATCACCGCAGCCTCAACGCAGGACTCCACCAAGATAGCCTCGGCCACAGTCGTCGTTAATGCAACAACGGGTGGCGGCGCCGTTTGCGGTGGTCTCAGTCTGGGAAACATGGCCAGTCTCAACGGCTTCGTTCCATTCCCATCATCAAGCACGTGGAATACCGATATTTCCAACGCGCCGCTCGATCCCAACAACTCCGCCATCGCAACGGCATTCTCAGGCACTCACCTGCATCCCGATTTCTCATCTATCGCAGGCGGCAACTATGGCATTCCATATGAGGTGGTCGACTCCAGCACGCAGCCTATGGTGCCCATCACGGTCATTGCTTATCCCGACGACAGCGACTTATCCGTCGCGCCGTATCCAGGCACAGTGCCCATCGAAGGTTATCCGCCAGACTGCCAGAGCAATGGCGATCAACACGCTATCGTCATCGATCGCAACACCTGCATGGCATACGAAACTTACAACACAATTCGCTGCAACGGAAAATTCAGTTCCGATTCCGAAACCATCTGGGATTTGAAGAATTACGAACAGCGTCCATGGGGTTGGACATCCGGCGACGCCGCTGGCCTGCCCATCTTCCCAGGGCTGGTGCGGTACGACGAAATTGCATCGGGCGCCATCAATCACGCCATTCGCTTCACGCTGCACAACTCTAAGAGTGACAACAACGGCGGCTACTTTGTCCAACCTGCAAGTCATGCTGCGGGAACTTCTTCCGCATCTCTGTACGTAATGGGCATGCGCGTCCGGCTCAAGGCGAGCTTCAATATCTCCGGCTTCTCGCCAACCAACCAGGTCATCCTCACCGCCATGAAGAAGTACGGCATGATCCTCGCAGACAACGGAAGTGATTTCTTCTTCCAGGGCACTCCCGACGCACGTTGGAACGATGACGATCTGAACAATTTGAAGAACGTCACTTCAAACAATTTTGAAGTTGTGCAAATGACTCCAACGTATCCAGGCTGGGACGCCAATTCGGCTCCCAGCGGTGCGGCGCCATCCATCAGCAGCTTTACCGCATCTGCATCAACCGTCGCGGCCGGAACAGCGGTCACGCTCACCTGGAGCACAACCAACGACTCCTATGACTTTATCGACAAACTGGGCGGCGTGCGCGGACCAAGCGTTACCGTGACGCCGTCAGCAACCACTACCTACATGCTGAATGCCACCAATCAATTCGGTCGTTCAATTAAGACTGTCACCGTGGTGGTTCAATGACGAGGTTCTAAATAAAGTAAGTCGCAATATAAAGTAAGCCAGCAAGCAGGCCCGAAATTATCTATACAGGCGCCGCTGGATATGCAAATTAAATCCGGCGGCGTCTCTTTTGAATCAAGGAAAATTACTATTTTCGTGAGTCGATGATGGTGCGAATTTCCGCTGCAATTGCAGTAAGCCGCCCTGACTGAGCGGCTTTGTACGATTTCTCCGACACACACGCCTGTTCAAACTCGCGAGCAAGCTCCGTTCCGCGGGGCAGGCTGAAGGTTCCTAGTGATCCTGCAAGTTTGTGTGCGGCTGAGTGGGCAGCCTCGCGGTGTTCCTGCGTCATATTGCCCGCGGCGCTGGCTTGCGCCGCCGATTCAAGAGTTGCCACGCGCTCGTAGATCTCGGGCAAGAATTTCGTCCAGAGTTGATTCAGAACGGCGCTCATATCGGAAGGGGATTTAATTTCCGATTGCTTGTCGAATGTCATCGCAGCCGTCCACTCAGCTCCAACCCAGCACGCTTGCAATCTGATCTGAGAGCGTGAGTGGATCGAACGGTTTGAACAGCACGGCCTCAACGCCGAGGTCGGCAAAGCGCCGCTGGTCGGAACTCTGCACTTTGGCAGTCAGCAGCAGAACTGGAATCTTCGCCGTCGCCGGGTTTTTGCGCAGCTCGCGAAAAGTCGTCGGCCCATCCATGCCGGGCATCATCACGTCCAGCAGAATCGCATCCGGCTGATGTTCAACCGCACGCGCCAAACCTTGTGAGCCGGAGTTTGCCGTCACCACTTCCCAACCCGCGACGCTCTCAAGACTGAGAGCCGCCACTTCGCGGATGTCATCCTCATCGTCGATGATGAGCACTTTATGCGGCACCGGAAACTCCTCTATTGATCATTCTGAGACCTGGCAACGGAGTTGTCGATGGGTGTCTGGATCGAGGGGGTAGAAAGGTAGCTTGTTGAGCAACGGCCTACGAAGCTTGCTGCGCTGTCTCTTCCACCTGGCTCGGATTGCGCAGCATGGTCAATACCAGCGCTTCAAGCTGCTGCGGTTGCACACAAGCGTTTGAAAGAAAGTGTGTCGGACCAAGGTTCAGGTGCTTGCGCTCAGTTTCAGAAATATTGCGGCATTCATAAATTGCCAGCGGCAAGCGGGCCAACGATTCGTGCTGACGCAGCCAGTCCACCAGGTTGAAACCGTCCCCATCCGGCATCCCAATATTCAAGACCAGCAGGTGTGGGCGGTAGGTAAAGCACGAGTCGACCGCATCCTCAAGTGTCTGAGACAGACGAACCGCGATACTTTTGCGTGCAAAACTTTCACTGATTTCTTCGGCAATCTGGAGATCTTCCTCAACAATCAGCACTCGCGCTTTTTCCCCTGGGCCGCAGATCGAGTCGGTGAGCGCGTTGAGCATTGCATCTTCTTCAATCGGAGTCCTTGCCCATCCCTGTATTCCATCCGGCAAGTCACTGGCGGGTTGGACCTGCGTTGGGTTCGCATCCAGGCTCAGCAGCACCACGGGAGTGTGAGCCTCCGGATCAACGCGGCGCAGCAGCGGAAGGACTTCCCATCCGTTTAAGCCGTCTGGCGACGTGTCCAGCAGGATCGCTTCAACTCCGTTGTGTGCGGCCGTTACAGTTTGCGCGGCCGTAGCTGCCTCAACAATGCGATACCCATGCCGCCCCAGCATCGATGTCATCTGCAGCCGTATGTCTGGATTGCTGCAAGCTACCAGGATTGTGCCGCAGCCTGGCTCTTCTTCCTGAGGTCCGGCCAGCGCTTCACGCGGAACAGGATGGTATGGCAGAAATACTCGGAATGTTGAACCGCGAACAGGGTTCCGTTCTGCCCAGATGCGGCCCGAGTGCTGGAGCACGATCGTGCGGCAGATGGCCAGCCCCAGGCCACTACCACCCTTCTGCCGCGAATCCGACGCATCCACCTGCTGGAATCGTCCGAAGATCGCCTCCAGCTTGTCGGCAGGAATGCCGCGCCCATTATCGATCACCGAGAGCGTTACCCCGGTCGCCCCAGGACGCAACATAATGGAGATAGTGGAATTTGGCGGAGAGAATTTCACCGCGTTCGACAACAGATTGGTCAACACCTGTAGCAGACGGTACGGGTCGGCATCGATCTCCGCTTGCGTGCTGTCATGCAGCAATCGCACTCCGGCGGAATCTGCTACGGGCTGCATGTCGCCGATTGCCTGCTTCACAATTTCTGAAAGTTGGGTGGGTCTAAAGCTCAGAGGCTCGCGGCCGCTCTGAATACGCTCGAGATCAAGAATGTCATTGATCAATCGCACCAACCGTTCAGAGTTGGCCAGCGCAATGCGAAGCAGGTTGTTTGCTTTCTCGCTTATGCCGCCCAGCAATCCGGACGACAGCAAACCCAGCGCGCCTCTGATCGATGTGAGCGGAGTGCGGAGTTCATGGCTTACCGTGGAGATGAACTCATCCTTCAGCCGGTCGAGTGCGTTGCGCTGGCTGATGTCGCGGAAGCTGAGAACCGAACCTGAAAAATGTCCCTGATCGTGTATTGGAGTAAGTGCGTATTCCGCAGGGAACGAACTCCCATCCTCGCGGAATATATTTTCCTCGCCGGCAGAAGTATGAGGTCGACTCGTCACTCGCAGCAACGGGCAGTCCTCCATGCAACGGCGGTTCTCAGTCGCGTTGCCGTGCATCAATTCGTGAACGGTTTTGCCGATGAGCGATGTGGGAGAAGCGCCGAGCAATCGTGCCGCGGCGGGATTCGCAAATGTCACCATGCCTTCGCCGTCGACACCGCAAATTCCATCGGCTACCGAATCGAGCAAAATCTGCT
>JADGNO010000155.1 GCA_017883405.1 Occallatibacter sp.
CCGTAGGCGATGACAAGTTCGCGGCAGTGCATTTCGCCGAGTACGCGCTTCATCAGTTCCACCGGGCAGGGCGCGCCGCTCATCATACCGGTGCGCAGGCTGGTGGTATCGAAGGTGGCGAAGTCGGGCAGGGCAAACTCGGCGACATACATCGCGGGAACGCCATAGACGCTGGTTGCGCGCTCTTCATGCACGGCGCACAGGGTGGCGCGGGCGTCGAAGGTCCAATTGGGCAGAATGATGGCTGCACCGGAGTTGACTGCGGACATGGTGCCGATGACGCATCCGTAGCAGTGGAACAGCGGCACGGGCACAACAATCTTGTCCTGCTCGGTGTAGTGGAAGCCCTGGGCTAGAACCTGTCCATTGTTCACCACGTTGTGGTGGGTGAGCAGCACGCCTTTTGGCAACCCGGTTGTCCCGCTGGTGTACTGGATGTTTGCTATGTCGTCGACGGCGACGTGATCGGGCAGCCGGCCTTCAGCATCCAGTAGCGCAGGCCACTCCGGTGAGTCGAAATAGATAGTGTGTTGTAGCGCAAGATCAAGGCCGTGGCGAGCGCGTCCCAGCACTTCTCCGTAGTCGGCGTGCTTGTCCTTATGCCAGAGGAAGAGGGCTTTCATGCGCGAACGCGTGAGCGTGAACTGCAACTCGTGCGAGCGATAAGCAGGATTGACGTTGACGAGGGCCGCACCTGCGCGGGCACAGCCCATGTGCATCATGATCCATTCAATGCAGTTGGTAGACCAGATGCCAACGCGGTCGCCATGGCGGATGCCCAGCGACCAAAGTCCTCGCGCCACGCGATCGGCGGTCGCATCGAGCTCGGCCCACGTCATGCGTTTTCCCTGATGACGGCTGGCGACGGCGAGGCGTTCAGGATAGCGGTCGGCAGTGCGGCGCAGCAGATCGCCGCCGGTCAATTCAAGCAGCGGCCGATTGGGTCCCTGCGCATAGCTTACGGCAGAAAGTTGTTGTTCGACGGGCATGATCGGATTAGTGCAACGAACGGCAGTTTACGCCGGTGAAGGGGCGCTGTCGTGTGATTTATCGCACAGGGCGCAGAGAGGCTGTAGCGGGTGTCTGGCTTGGGTCTGTGGTATCCCTCTAATGCGCAAACTTCGCGCATGAATTGGGTACCCGAACCTCATGCGGATAGCTAAGGCGGAAGGCCGCCACGTCAGACCGTGGGTTCTGGTTCGCGAGCGGCGGCTGCTTCCATTTCCGCGAGCGCTTCGCGCATGATTTCGAAGTCCGGGTTTCCGCGCAGTTCTGCCAGTCGCGGATCGGCGAGCATCTGGAAGAACCACGGGCAGCGGCTGTCGTCTGAGGCGCGCAGTTCCGCCAGTGCTGCTTCAGTATCGCCGAGCGCTACATAAACGGCGGGCAAGAACGATTTGAGGAAGAAGCGCTCTCGGCTCAGCCATTGCAGGCGTTCCAGCATGGAGTGTGCCTCGTCGCGGCGTCCGGCGCGTGCCAGGGCATAGGCATGTACTGAGCTGGCAAGATCGAAATGGGGTAGGCGTTCCGATAGCTCCTGCGCGAGCGAGATGGCGTGTGCGGTCGATCCATTGAAGGCCAGAATCACCGCGCCGTACAGGCTTGCTCCTTCATGTTCGGGGAACAAATTGAGCGCGCGCCTGATCTGCTCTAGGCTTTCGTCGGCTCTGCCTGCGAGGTGCAGCGCCCATGCCAAACGTGCATGCAGCCACGGAGCGTACGGGTCAAGCTGGATGGAGTTTTGCAGTTCTTCGATCGCCTGGGTGAAGTGATGGCGGCTCATGGCCAGCATCGAGCGCACACGGGTGATCCAGGGGTCGTGCGGAAGATGCGACGACAGCGACATGAGGCGCAACGCCTCCGGCAGATTGCGGTCGTAATGGAAACTGATCCAGCCGAGCGCGGGCAGAACTGCTTCCGACTGGGCGGGGAGATCCGGAACAGCGTCCACAGTCCGGCGCACGATGTCGGCTTCCATTGCTGGAGACATGAAACCGTAGAAGCATTGGCTGATGCAGAGATTGACCAGGTCAACACGCGCGCCGATCAGCGAAGGGTCCAGCTCCGTTGCACGCATCAGGTGCTGCAGTCCGTCTTGCATCCTGTGTCGCTGAAGCGATTGCCATTCGTGATGCGCGCGCTGAAAAACCTGGTAAGCTTCAAGACGATGAGTGGCCGATTCGTCTGCGCTCTCGTCTTCGCTCGTCGCGCTGTCTTGAGCGGACGCTGCGAGAGCAAGACTCTCAGTTCGCCACGCACGTAGCCAGGGAGCGTCTTCAGATCCGAGACGGAAGGCCAGCCGTTCGACCAGTTCCGATTCCACGCCCGCGACCAGATCGCGGCGTACCAGTACATCTTCAACCCAGATCTGTGTTCCGTCGGAGATGCGGATCATTTCGATGCGCAGCCGAAAATGCATGGGCAGAGCACTGATTGCTCCGGCCAGCACGAGGTCAGCATGTAACGCTTCACCTGTCTGCTGTGCAGTTAATCCGCGTCGTACGAGCGTAAAGACTGAGTCGCGCGCCAGCACGCATACCACTACAGGTCGTGCGGAACTTAGTCGAGCCATTGCTTCTTCGGCAATGACCGGGCCTAGATGTTCAGGCACGCCAAATCCGGTTGTGAAAGGCAGAATCACCAGGCGGGGCGGCGCGTCGTGCGTTACACCGCGTGTGCGCACGCCGGCAGCAAAGCGATAACCGCGCTTGTACAAGGTTTGGATACAGGTTTCCGGTTGCAACCGGGCGCGCAGGGACGAGACACATTTAGGAACGCTGTCACCGGTTACGTGGACATCGCCCCACAAAGCTTTCTGCAGTTCGAGCGGCGTAACCACGCGGCCTGCGTTGGCAATCAGCATTTTTAATGCGGCCAGTTCTTTGGGTGGCAGATGAATTTGCGACTCGCCGCGAAACAGGGTGCCGTCTGGCTCCAGGCGAAAGCCTGCGAAAAGGAATTCCGGCGCTTCTGAGCCCGGTGCTGCTGAAATACGCTGATCCATCGTACACAACGCAGTTCTTCGATGCTCTGGCGTGCCAGGTCACCGACGCTATGCCATTCGCAACCGCGCGAATGGAGTTTGCCCGCGGGATTACATATTCCTGCAAGGCTCACAATCCAGGGAAAGCGCACAACAGGCTCGTTGAATAACAGTGTTTCAATGAGCTCAAATTTTTGTAATTCGATTATCAACGTTTGGGAGGCGAACGGAAGGTGCTGGAGACCACTTTCCTGATTATTTAGTCACCTAAACCGATTACCTCGTACCAGATTGGTAAACAAATCGACCAAAGGGAATCTCAAACGAGTTTGCGTACCGCTCCGGGGGCAGTTTGGACTCAGTTGAGCGATCCTACGTGAGAGATCAAGCGGCGGCCATCAATATTTCGACTTGATGGCGTAAGTGAAGCCCATGGTGAACTGGAAGGAATTGCGTTTCGTTGGCGGTAGAGATGTGGGTGGATCGTTGAGATAACTGTCAATTGTGCCCACGGAGAAACCAAGATTCTTGTACATAGGGAACACCAGTGTGTTGGTTTCGTTAGCGGAGTAGGCGCGCCGGTTGTTGTAGGCCGGGATATATGCAAGACCCTGGGTATAAGTAAGGAGCTTGGATTGAAGAACGTATGTGGCAGAAAACGTGGAGCCGATGAGATTCATCCCGCTGCCTGAAACTGTGATGAACTTCTGCTTTTCATACTGCATGGTTGCCTTCAGATCCAGGTGCTGTTTGGGGCTCTTGATGGCCGTCCAGCCCAGTCCACCGCCGTAAATCTGCTGCAGATCGAGGTCCTGGGAGTAGTTGTGATCGAAGGCAGTTTGCGCAAGCACAAACAGTTGCGGTGAGAAGTATTGATCACGTTCAGCGTCAGCGTGGTAGATGGCGGACTTGGTTGTAACTGAGGGCACAAATACCGCAGGAGGGCCGGGAATTGTGTAAGAAGGCTGCGTGATTTTGCCGTAGGAGCCTATGAAGTCAATCGAGCTGCGATTGCGCGGCCTGAGCCAGGAGGCGGTCGGCACGTTCCGAACAAGGCCTACGGCGCTCGAGAAGGTGTATTGCTTCTGGGTAGCGGTCACAATGGTTGCGCCGGCCGTGGCAGCGCCTTCCCACGCCGACAGAAAGCCGGGTTCATGATTTATCTGCTTATCCAGCGTGATCGCATCCATAATGTACTGCGCTTGTTTGACCGGGATGGGAGGCGCAGCTGTTCCGCTTTCCGTCTGCAGCGTTACGGCCTGATTTTCTACCGCAACTGTTCCGGTGGGCAGATGCTGAGCCACACTCTTTGACGGCGCCTTTTCCTGGCTGCTCAATACGGCGTACTTCTCACTGGTGTGCAATTCCTTGATTTTGTCCCAACCCAGCGTCATGTCTCCGAACGCGTCGGTGTGAAATGTGACCTTGCCGTCGATCACTTTCACAAATTTGCCGTGCAGTGAATCGCCGTTGTTCAACACCAGCACGTCGGGGTCACCCTTGGCATCGTTCTTGGATTGCGCGCTACCTGCAAAAGCTGTGCAAAGCGCAACTGCGGCGGTAAGGAGCCACATCATTTGATGGAAACGGACCGTACGAATCGAGAACCCATTCATCACAGCAATTCCTTTACAGGGAGATAGCCGGAACCCGTTTCCCGGCCGCGCATCGAGTATTGAGATCGAATGGTTCGATGCGGCTCAGTGTTATTCGCGTTGCTGCCCCATGCTCAGGCTGATAAACGGTTGCTGGCGGAGAATTCCAACGCCACTAGAATACGCCCAATCCGATCGCATGGATCAAATCAAAATCAGGGCTGCAATTTTGCAAGTGGTTCAATTTGCGCAAGAAACTTCAGAAAACCTTCAAGTCTTTGATGGCTGTTTGTTGCCAGAATTGGGTGGATGTCCATTGCCAGACTCGAATCGGCAATAGACGCGAAAGGAATTGGCGATGTCCAAGACTGCGTCTTATGCGTTATGGGCGCTCGAGCCCTACTCCATTGGCCTCAAACTGCGTTCTCTCCGAACAAAAAAGCACATGACTCTATCGCGACTAGCTACGGAGACGGGATTGTCGACCGCGCTCTTGTCCAAGCTCGAAACCGACCGCATGATCCCCACACTGCCCACGTTGGCGACAATTGCGCGCGTGTATGGCGTTGGCATGAGTTATTTTTTTTCTGAGCCATCGCGCCACGCACTCTCGATTACGCGCAAAGCCCATCTCCAAAGCGAAGGTCGAGGCCCGGAGCCCTACAAAATTACTCCGCTGAATGCTTCGCTGGAAAAACCGCAGTTGGTGGCTGAGATGATCGAATTCGCGCCCGGCGGAGCAACGGCTTCCGCGGACTGTTATAGAGAGTCGAGCGGTGTGATCTACGTGCTCGAAGGCAGCCTGCAACTGGAGGCCGGCGGGATGGAGGAGATTCTCGAAACGGGTGATTGCGCTTGCGTTGAAAGCGATATGACGCTGGCGTGGAGTGCCGCAGGGAAGCATCGCTGCCGAATCCTTGCGGTGCTGCCCGGCAAGCCGCGGATTGAAGGCTGATCGTGTCGCTACATTTAGTTTTTTGGCTCAGTTTTCGTTCTTGTGACAAGTTGAAACGAGTCGAAGAACCGGTCTGATTGATCGAACGGCTTGTTGAGAGGAGAAATCACGAGCGCCTCGTAGAGGGTGGTAGCAACCATGAACATTCGGACCATAAAGTGCGTTGCGGAATTTTCAGATTCAAACTGCATGCCGGGATTTGTTCCGAGGGCAATCTTCTTTTCGCTCACCAGGTGCGAGGCGGAGTTGGACAGGGTGCTGTTCTTTGCTCCCAGCAACATCTGATCGGAGCTTCTTCCCTCGACGGCAGGTCCGTAGTCACAAACACCGATGATCAGCTCGGTGTCTCCCGCGGCAGCGGCATAGGACCGCAATTCGAACTCGCCCGCTGATGTTTGTACAGATTTTTTCTGCAGGTCAGGTGGCGAAGGATATGAAACTTGAAAGCCGTCGTCGGAATACACGTATTGCTTCCACGCCGCCGTTTGCGCCGTCATGTTGACCGCCTGTATCAAAAGAACGGCCCAAATTAACGCGCTCCAGATCCGGTGTTTCCGCATTCATCCCCCTTCATCGACATAAGAGAACTCTGCTTGCCTGACTTTCTGCAAACATGGTACTCGTTTGTGCGCGCGTATTCATCAGATGCGCCGCCAGCCGCCCACGTCCATGAAGTGTTGCCTAGGCAAGTTTTTTTGGGCAATGCGCTCTAAACGCCACAAGGCATGATTTTCAGTTTTACCGCGATGCGCGCCGCTCTGTAGGATGGTTGCGGAATCAAGAGAACGGAGACTATGCGGCCAAATTCCAACCTGATCAAAGCCACGCTTTCGGGAGCACTCGGTGGGTTGCTGTTCGGATTCGACACGGTTGTTATTGCCGGCGCGATTGATGCGCTGGTGAACCTCTACAACCTGACCCCGCAGAACAAGGGACTCACGGTTGCCATCGGCCTGGTTGGCACGGTGATTGGCGCGCTTGGCGCGGGGCATGTTGGCCAAAGGCTCGGTGGGCGCGAGACGCTCCGCATTACCGCCATTCTTTATGTGGTTTCCGCGTTCGGATGTGGACTGGCCTGGGGTTGGTATTCGTTCATGATTTTCCGCTTTATTGGCGGGCTTGGCATCGGCGCATCTTCGGTGCTTGGTCCTGTGTACATTGCCGAGTTGGCGCCGGCCAAGTGGCGCGGACGACTGGTTGCCACCTTTCAGTTGAACGTCGTATTCGGCATCATGGTTGCGTACTTGTCGAACTACTTCATTCGCACAATGCATCTTGGTGCAGCGGAGTGGCGCTGGCAGGTGGGCATTGCCGGCGCGCCTGCAATCGCATTTCTTATTCTGCTGTTCGGGATTCCACGCAGCCCGCGCTATTGTGCTGCGCGCAATCGCGATGACGAGGCGCTCGAGGTGCTCCGGCAGATGGGCGAAGAGAATCCTGAGGCCGAGCTGGCCGATATACGTGCGGCGCTTGCCGAGGAGCATGCAATCGAGCATGAGCCGGTGTTTCGCTGGAAGTATCGCTATCCGTTGTTTCTGGCAGTCAGCATCGGCATGTTCAACCAGCTTGCGGGTATCAACGCGATTCTGTACTACGTGAACAATATCTTTGCTTCGGCCGGCTTCAGCCAGATTTCGAGTGACCAGCAGTCGGTTGCCATCGGCGCTACCCTTTTCACGTTCACAATTGTGGGCATGTCGCTGATTGACAAGCTGGGGCGCAAGACTCTGTTACTGATCGGCGCGGCGGGATGCGCGACTTGCCTGGCGGGCGTGTCGTGGGTCTTCGCAACGCATTCGCATCAAAGTGCGCTGTTGCCAATTCTGATTGTGTACATGGCGTTCTTTTCCATCTCCCAGGGCGCGGTCATCTGGGTATACATTGGCGAAGTTTTCCCAACGCTGGTGCGATCGAAAGGGCAAGGGATCGGCTCGGCCAGTCACTGGTTTTCAAACGCCATCATCGCACTTGAGTTTCCAGTGGTGGTCAACTACTTCCACACCGCAACGCCATTTGCATTCTTTGCAGTTATGACAGTGGTGCAGTTTTTTGTGGTGCTGTTCATTTATCCCGAGACCAAGGGGCAGACGCTGGAAGATCTGCAGCGGAGGCTTGTGCCGGGGGATTGATGATCGCGGTTAGAGAGTAGAAAGCAGTCAGGCGAGATAAGCGATTGCGGTATCCCACCCTTGAATCAAGAAGCCGATTCAAGGATGGGCACCCGGGTGAAGTGGCAAGTGAACACAGTCACTCGCACGTTGTGGAGAAGCGACACTTGGACGCCACCACGGTCGGTTAATTACTTGAGAAATGCGGCGAAGGCGTGCCAGGCCGGAGTCATTCCGATGGGGACTGAAAAGGCGATGGACGCGAAAACAAGTGGCGCAGCCCACATTGTCGACCGATGGATGCGGTGAATCGTCGCAAGTTCGTAAATGAGGAAAAAGAGTATCAGGACGCCAACCCCCGTTGCTGCTCCAGCCGCGGGTGGTAGCCCGATGCGTTCCCAGGGATAGCGACCGAAGGCTGCGCCAACCAGACCCATGGTGGCGAGCATAATCAGACGCTTGTGCGCGTCAGGTCTGCGCCTCGCCCGCCAGGAGGCATAGATGACGATGGTGAAGGCGAAAATGCCGATCAGGGGAATCGCAAGGGAGACCGCGGGATCGAGAGGGCCAATCTGCACTCCGCGATGAAGCGCGTCAATGGCCGCAATCACGCCAAGAATGATCATGATGGGCGGGAGGCAGAAAGCGATGGTGCCAAAGGTGCGATGCCATTTGACCCGGCGAGCGGAGATGAGGGCAGCCTGCACGGTGAAGATCAGCATCCATAGCGTGAAGATTGCGCCATGGATGTGGAGGATGGGGCTGGGAAGCGGTGCGCGCAACATGCCGGCCTGAAAGTAAGTTGGCGAAAAGCCGATGTAGACGCAGATACACAGCAGGACCGCCATGCCGCTGTAAAAGACGCGTTCAGCGGTTCGATTCACGGCTGGATATTTTGGGTGATTGCCGGACACGGGCGCAACGATGGCGTCAGTTGCCATGGTCTTCTCCTCTTGTTGCTGAATGGGTGGGGAACCCGCCGGTGACCGATACCGGAATGCATGGAAGATATCACGATTGAAGGAATTTTTTCCAGCATTTCTGCCCGCATGTCATACTCCTGCGCGTTGCTCACCCTGTGATCAGGATCACGAGCTTACCTTCCCTTCTGCGGCAAGAATGGGTGCAGTGGCGGGCCTTGTTTTTGCTCGCTTTCAACGCCACCAAGGGTGAGTTCGTCATGGCACAGTCACTGATTCAGCTCGCGCAACAGTTAAGGGAAACACTGCAGCCCTCCCGATCCCTTTCTGCGCAGCCCGAGCTGGTGCCTGCGCCCGACGAGCTATCGCCCCTGGCGGCCGCCAGCTCGCCGCAGGCGCACGCCTTGCGCATGGAAATCATCGACGTGGGCCGCAAGCTTTGGGAGCGGCAGTACGTTGACGGCAACGGCGGCAACATAAGTGTCCGCCTGGGGCAGCGCTACCTGCTCTGCACGCCAACCATGATCAGCAAGCGCGATATGGCACCGGCCGACATTTGCCTCTCTGATTTCGAGGGCAACATCCTGGCTGGCGATCGTCACCGCACCAGCGAACTGCTGTTGCACATCGAAATCTACAAGAGCAGCCTGCGCGCTCGCGCGGTGGTGCATTGTCATCCGCCGCATGCCACGGCGTTTGCCATGACGGGCACGGTACCCCCGAACGGTCTGGTCTCAGAGTACGAAACATGCATTGGCCCCGCGGCACTGGCACCCTACGAAACTCCCGGCACGCAGGCATTTGCGGAAACGGTTCGTCCCTTCGTGCGCGACCACAACACCATTCTGCTTTCGAATCACGGAATTGTTTGCTGGGCAGATACGGTGACCCACGCCGAGTGGTTTGTTGAGACATTTGAGAATTACTGCAAGACGTATCTGATTGCGCAGCAAATTGGAAGGCCGTTGAATTTCTTGCCGGCTGAGAAGATTCAGGAGCTGCTGGCGATCAAGCGGCGGCTGGGGCTGCCGGATGCAAGGATGGATAACAGCTTGTAGCTGCAATACTTAACGGCAAAAACGGCGCTGTGCTACAATGAAATTGCGCTCCAGTGATTTGGCCGTGAGCGGTATTCTGCCTATAGACAAGGCAGCCTGCCTTGCACAGATTTCCCCAAGCCCCTACAGCGTGACCACTTGAGTCTCCCACCCGGTGACTTTGCGTTCGGACCTTATGTTGATTCGAATGAACTTGAGCGACGCGAGTTTTTGATGGCGCTCCAGGCCGGGAAGCAAGCGGGAAAGTGGTGTCGGTTGGCATTGTGCCGGCTGACGGTGACGTAGCGTGCGGCAGCTCCGGGCCTCGAGCGTTCTCCCCTTGAATGTTCGCCGGTCAGTCTTCTAGAACGACTTTCGGTTCTCCCTTACGCATATAAATAAGCAGGCCTGCGCCCCTATGAAGGGCATGCACGCCTCCAGGTCCGGTTCCGAGTGTGCAGGCCGCAGGAAGTGCGGCTCCCGGAACAGAAGAAAGAATATTTTGACTACTCAGTTTTCGCAGTTCAATCTGTCGGCGCCTTTGATGGCCCGACTCAATGCAAACAAATTTGAAATTCCCACACCGGTACAAGAGGGCGCCATTCCTCCGGCGCTTGAGGGTCGCGATGTACTCGCGACTGCCCAGACCGGAACAGGCAAGACGCTTAGCTTTCTGATTCCGATTGTGGAATTGCTGCAGAAGGTGGAAGCACGCGGACCGGCGGCTCATGCGCTGGTGCTGTTGCCCACGCGCGAACTGGCCATGCAGGTGGAGAAGGCATTCCTTGCCATCCGTTCAAGCTCTGATCAGACCGTGGCGCTCGTTGTGGGCGGCATGCAAGAGCGGCAGCAACTCGATGCGATTCGTCGCGGAGCCAAGTTGATTGTGGCAACGCCGGGCCGACTCGAGGATTTTCTTTCTCGCAAGCTAGTCCGTCTAGGCCAGGTAAAGATTCTGGTGCTGGACGAAGTGGATCGCATGCTTGACATGGGTTTCCAGCCGGCGATTGCGCGCATTGCGGCGAATCTGCCTGCTGCGCGGCAGACGCTTTGCTACTCGGCCACGCTTGAGGGCGCGGTAAAAGATGTGGCGCGGAATTATCTGAACAATCCTGCCCGCATCGAAATTGGCTCAGTGCTCAAGCCTGCTGAGAATGTCGAACTGCGCACGTTTGAAGTGGCGCAGGAAAACAAGCAGGAACTCCTCGAGCATTTGCTGGGCGCGGAAAAGGGAAGCTTTCTGGTTTTCGTCCGCACCAAGCATGGAGCTGATCGCGTGGCCCGCAAGCTGGAGCGTTCGGGTTGGTCTGCAACACAGATCCACGGCGATCGTTCGCAGTCGCAGCGCAACGCGGCTCTGAGGAGCTTCCGCGAGGGACATCACCGCATCCTGGTGGCGACGGACGTAGCGGCACGCGGCATCGATGTTGCCAACGTGGCGCATGTCATCAATTTCGACCTGCCCAAGGTGGCTGAGGATTTCGTGCATCGCATCGGCCGCACTGGCCGAGCCTCGGCACATGGTGTGGCTTCAACATTTGCCGGACCAAGTGAACGTAAAGACCTTCGCAGGATTGAGAAGACGTTGTCGATCCAGATGAAGCGCTTCAGAGTAAGCACGATTGGCGCGAACGCGTAAATCGCATCCGTTACTGAACGATAAAACAAGCGCTCCGACTTTCGCGAAAACCAACGCGGGTCGGGGCGCTTGGTGTTTTAAGCTGGATACTCCGGCTGCGATTGGCGGGCTAATCTTAGAAGTCTAAGCCCCACCAAAATAAACCAAACAGGATAAAGCGGTCCGGCGATGGACAGCAGAACGAAGCCGGCGGCGGGTAATAAAAGTCCGCCTACGATGTGAGCGAGATCTAGCCCGTGCATTACGATGCCGAGCCAAGCGGTTGTTTTGCTGAAGACGTTGCCTCGCAACATGACAACTGAAATCAGCAGTGCGCCGCACTGAAGAAGCACCCCGCCAAGGATGGCACTAGTGGAATGCCAGATGTCGGCAGCCAGCAAAGCTTCTCCAGCAGCCAGCAACTGGTTGCGTGCAGTATCGCTGGCGGCTGCTGCAAATTTGTCGCTGAGCGGAATCATGGAAAGAGCCGTGGGCGTGGCGAGCGTGAGCGTTGTGCCGACGAATGCAAGAGCGATAGCGAGCAATGTATTGGACCGGTCGCTGCGGCGCAGTGCTGCAAAAAGTCCGAGGAACACAAAGTAGTAGAGCGGCAAAACGGCGATTGTCGGAAGGTCCAGCCGCAGTAAACCAATCACTCGATGGTGCTCAAGCAGGTCAAATGCCTGCGCCGCGGAAGTTGGCTGGCCGCCAAGCATGACTATTTGAACTATTGTCGCCAGCGAATAGGCCGCGAGAATCAGTGCGGCGATTCCGCCGATCCGGCATAGACCGCTGAGACTGTTCGATATTCGTTGAATCTCAACTTCTGAGTCATGCTGAGAGATCATGGCCTTGCGTTCCCAAGATGAAGGTTGAAGAAGGCGACAATGCGGCGGCGGGCGTCCATTGTTGCGGGCTCGTTGTAGCCGATGGCCCTGACTCGCAATACCTTCAAGAACCCGTAACCGGGGTGCTGGTTCATGAAGGAGTGGCCTGCGTCTGGATACTCCTTTACGTCATGTGAAACGAGCGCGCGCTCAAGTTTCGCAGCCAGTTGATCGGCAACACCCTTTTCCCACTTGGCAAGCCCGCCATAGCTGCCCACGAGCGGACACGCCGCATCGAGAAAATCGTCGACATCCTCTGGAAGTGGCCCACCGTAGTTGATGCTGGCAGCGGAGAATCCGTGCCCCGACGCGAGCAGAAGTGCGAATCCGCCTCCCATGCAGAATCCGATAACGCCGATGTGCCCATTGCACTCGGGCTGAGCGAGTAGCCAGCTTCTACACGCTTCAACATCGTCAAAGGCCGGCCCGGCGCGAGCCATCATGTCGCGAATAACGTGGCGAATGCAAATGAGCCTGCCGCCCTTGTAGTAAAGGTCGGGGGAAGCCGCTAGAAATCCGGCTTCGGCAAGCCAGTCGGACTGATTGCGAAGGTCCTGGCTCATGCCTAACACATCATGCAGTACAACGATGCCGGGTGTAGGGGCAGCGGATGAAGGAGCCGCAAACCATGCGGGCATCTGGCCCCGTGGAGTAGGGATGAGGACGTTGGGCATGATCGTTCTCCCACGCCGGGCGGCGGTCTCGCTGCCGACAGGCGATTCTACTCCTCGATTTGAACTGGAATGATGAAAAGAGGGTTTCGGAAGTATTGAGCACAGAAATAGGGCCCCGGAATCATTCCGGGGCCCTATTTCATTTGCTGTTGACTGTTGATTTATTCAGGCAGAGCGAGCTGGCCGTCCACGTGGAACTTGCCACTCACTGTTTGTGCGCTGGTGTCAGGCTGTCCGCCGCCGATGCTGATGGAGTAGTCTCCGCCGGCAATAATCGGGTCGCCATTCTCCGTCACCATCACCAGGTCGCGGTCCTTCAGGTCGAAGTGGACCTTCTGGCTCGCACCCGCCTCAAGATGAACGCGTTCGAAGCCACGCAGTGCAACCTTCGGAGCTCCCTTGACGTCAGGGAACTTGATATAGACCTGCACTACTTCGTCTCCAGCCTTACTGCCGGTGTTTGCAACGGTAACGTCGGCGCTCACAGGTTGTCCTGCGGCGACTGACGGAGTGCTAACGCTCAGATCGCTGTACTTGAAGGTGGTGTAGCTCAGTCCGTAACCGAACGGATAAAGCGGCGTGCCCTTGAAGTACCGATAAGTGCGGTTGGTCATTTCATAGTCTTCAAAGTTAGGCAGCTGGGTGGTGTCCTTGTAGAACGTAACCGGAAGCCGGCCGGCAGGATTGTTTTTGCCGCTCAGCGTCTCGGCAATTGCCGCGCCGCCTTCTTCGCCGGAGTACCAAGCTTCAAGGACCGCGTTGGCGTGATCGTTGATCCAGTTAACGGCGAGTGCGCTGCCGTTCATGAGGACGACTACGGTGGGCTTACCGGTAGCCTGAACTGCTTCAACGAGCGCTTCTTCCGGTGCCGGCAGGTCAATGCTGGTGCGGTCTCCGCCCAGGAATCCTGGCTCCGTTACCGGCATCTCTTCGCCTTCGAGCTGGCTGGTGATGCCTACAACGGCGACAACGATGTCGGCATTCTTTGCAGCGGCAACAGCTTCAGGCGAAGGTGCGGTGTTTACCTTCTCCCAAATCAGTTGTGCGTGCGGCTTGCCGGTCATACTGCCGTATTGCAGGTTGAGGGCGACCTTCTGCCCCTTCTCCAGGTGGATGCGGCCGACGCTGGCTGTAATTCCTTCAGCGCCGCCTCTGCCCATCATGGTTACTTGCTTCTCGTCCGCCATGAGGCGTCCGAAGCCGTCGCCACGCAATCCTAGAAGATAGTCGCCTGTCTCGGTTGCGGTCAGGAATCCTGTGTAGCGAACGCCGACGCCCTTTTTGCCGGCAACTTCTGTCGGCAACGTGGTGCTGTCGCCGAGGTTGATGTTCGGCTCGGTGCGGCTGGCGATTACCGCCGGCGCCGCTCCGCGGCCAAAGCCGCCGCCACGGCCACCTGCGAATTCACTGTAATCGGCCTTGAGACCAGGCTTTCCATCAGGAGTGGTCAAGAGTGCATTCGGCACGGGAGTGCCGTCCGGATGCAGGAATTGGGTTCCAGGCACGTATGTGATTACCGCGTTTGGGAACTCAGCCTTGAGTCCGTCAAGCACTGAGACGATGTGCGTGGGAGTTCCTGCGTAGTTGCCGAGCAGCGGGCGGGTTTGCTCTGCAAGGGGACCGACAACAGCAATCTTCTTTATGCCCGGTTTGAAGGGCAGTGTGCCGTCGTTCTTCAAGAGCACCATGGCCTCGTTGGCAAGTTTGCGTGCAAGGGCGCGGTGCTCGGCGCTATCAAGTTCCTTCTCGTCGATTTTTGTATAAGGCACCATCTCCGGCGGATCGAACAGGCCGAGCTTGATGCGGGCGACGAAGAGGCGGATCAAGGACAGGTCGAGCGTGGCCTCAGGCAGGTAGCCTTGCTGCACGGCATCGACATAAGCCTTGGTGAGAGGTTCGCCGCGCCGTTGGGTAAAGGTGACACACTCGTTGTCCATGCCGCGAATGACGGAGATGGCAGCGCCCTGTGCCTGGTTGGGGCGATAGCGGTGGTTGGCGGCAACGTCCAAAACTGCGTCGCAATCAGAAACAACGTAGCCCTGGAATCCCCACTTGCCGCGGAGCTGATCGACCATCTGGAATTGGCTGGCACAAGCAGGTTCGCCGTTGATGGCGTTGTAGGCGCACATGACGGAATCGGCCTTGCCTTCAACAATGGCAGCGCGGAATGCGGGCAGATATGTGTCGATCTGGTCGTGCTTGCTTACGTCGACATCTGCGAAGTGGCGTGTGGGCTCAGGTCCGCTGTGCACTGCAAAGTGCTTCGGAGTCGCAATAGCGCGGTAGTACTTCGGATCGTCACCCTGCATGCCGGTGACATAGGCAACGCCCATGCGGCCAGTGAGGAAAGGATCTTCTCCGTAGGTTTCCTGACCACGGCCCCAACGCGGGTCACGGAAGATGTTCAGGTTCGGCGACCAAAAGTCGAGTCCGCCGCCGATTCCGACATGTCCTTCACGCTCGTTCTGCACGTGCTTGACGCGCCCCTCGATACCGATTTGGATTGCCATGGTATGAATGTTTGGTGCGTCAAAAGTCGCGGCAAGGCCAATTGGTTCGGGGTATTCGGTTACGCCCTGATTGATAACGCCGTGAAGGGCCTCGCTCCACCACTGGTATGAAGGAACCTTCAACCGCGGAATTGCCGGCGAGGTGTTCACCATCTGTGTAGCTTTTTCTTCAAGCGTCATGCGGTGAACCAGGTCGGTTGCGCGCTGTTCAGGTGTGAGATTTGTGTTCAGGTAGGGTGGATTCGCATCCTGCGCGGCAGCAAACTGAGCCGTTCCACCCAGAAAAAGCAATCCAGCAAACGCGACCGTTCCAGCTACAACGCGCGTCACGCACTTCATCATCATCTAGCTCCTCCAGATTGACTCTTGATCGGCAGGAGCTTGCGCTTCAAGAAAAGCTTTACCGGAAGGCAGTCACTAAGCGCCTTCTGAGAATGATTCGGCGCAGTTTCATGGCAAAAATGCGGACTGCTTAACCGTAGCTTTTTAGCCGTTCAAGTATCGACAGCGATTCTAGCGCGTTTGGGTGTACTCAGGTAAGGAATCGGAGGGTTAAAAGCGTGCGTTGGTGGTGTTATCGATAAATCGGTTCACTGGCTGATTTTCCTGGTTAAAGCGTCGGGTGCAAAGCCCTGTCAATCAGGAGGCTTAGGTGCGGACAATGTGCATCTGAAATTGGGTTCGGAGCGAGTTTTACATCCAAAGCAGCGCTTCCTGCTCTCGCAGTGGCATCTTCGGTTGAAATTCGGGCATTTTCCACCGTTCCTGGACGCCTTGCTGGGCCTGCTTTTCGTTGACTCTCGGGCCTGTTTCAGTTATCCTGAAGTCCTTGCGCGGTGTTGTGCCTGCGGTCCTGATAATAGCCGGGACCCGTTCGCGGATGGCTTCTAAGGAGTATCCGCTGCGACAGGCTAAAGGCTGCTGAGCAACGATTCGGTTTTTACAGGCGATTCTGCTCAGTCTGGCTAAAGAACCCAAGCAATCCTCACCCGAACAGATTTGTTTGGCAGTGGGTAGAATTCAGGCCCGTGCGCTTTTGAGCGCGGGTAATTATGATTTGCGCCGGTCTTTTTTGAAGAGGTAGGAGTTCTGATGGGAACCTTTGTTCCGAGCGGCAAGGATATTGACCGCAAGTGGTATGTGCTGGACGCGAGTGGCAAAACGCTGGGGCGATTGGCCACCAAAGCTGCTGATGTGCTCAGCGGCAAGTTGAACCCCAGGTACGTGCCGTATATCGACACCGGCGACCACGTGATCGTGATCAACGCCGACAAGGTACGCCTTACCGGCCTCAAGTCCGAAAGCAAGCTCTATCGCCGCTATACGGGTTTTCCGGGCGGTCTGCGCGAAGAGTCGTTTACGCGCTTGATGAGCCGCAAGCCGGAGATGGTTCTGGAACAGGCGATCAAGGGCATGCTGCCGAAGACCAAGATGGGCCGCCAGATGGCGACCAAGTTGAAGGTTTATCGCGGCGACCAGCATCCGCACCAGGCACAGCAGCCGGTTGCGATGGAGATTAAGTAAGCAGCTTTCAGCTATCAGCTCTCAGTTTTTAGTTGCTGATGCCGGAAGTTCAGGACGACGCAAAGAATTGAATGAAAGCACGACAAAGCTGAAAGCTGAAAGCTGACGGCTAAGAGCTAAGAGGAAACGAATGGCAGATTTGGTTCAGTATTACGGGACGGGACGTCGCAAGTCGGCAATCGCGCGTGTTTTCCTGCGTCCCGGAACGGGCGAGTGGAAGGTCAACGGCAAAGCATTTGACGAATATTTCGTCACTGAGCAGCAGCGAGTTTCGGCAAAGCGCTCGCTGGTTGTGGCAGAAATGACCACGTCGTTTGACGTTGTCACCACCGTTAGCAGCGGCGGAGTTGCTTCGCAGGCTGATGCCGTAAAGTTGGGCGTTGCCCGTGCGCTGGTTTTGTTCAATCCTGAGCTGCGCAAGCTGCTCAAGGGCGAAGGCCTGATGACGCGCGACGCGCGCCAGAAGGAACGCAAGAAGTACGGCCAGAAGGGCGCACGCAAGCGCTTCCAGTTCTCGAAGCGTTAACGCGCTTCAAAGGGTTCAGACTTCAGGTTTCAGGGATCAGTTATTAAGCATCGTGCTTTTACTGATCCCTGATCTCTGAGCCCTGATCCCTCGGTTTTAAATCTCCCGCGCAAGCGGGTTCAATCCGGGTCGCGGCAGAGCCAGCCCGGATGCAATCCACGAAGGAGGCCCTTTGGCCACGATCACAATGAAGGAGCTGCTCGAAGCGGGTGTTCACTTCGGGCATCAGACCAAGCGCTGGAATCCCAAGATGAAGGAATACATCTTTGGCGAGCGCAATGGGATTTACATCATCGACCTGCAGAAGACGCTCAAGCTTTTCAAGGACGCGTCAAAGTTTGTGACCGACCTTTGCTCGAGCGGCAAGACGATTCTGTTTGTCGGCACCAAGCGCCAGGCACAGGATGCAGTCGCTGAAGAAGCCACCCGCGCGAGCATGCCGTATGTGAATCAGCGCTGGCTGGGCGGACTGCTCACCAACTGGGTGACGGTGCAGAAGTCGGTGAAGCGCCTTCAGGAACTGGACGACATGGCCACTGACGGCCGCTACGAGCTGCTGACCAAGAAAGAAGTGATCAAGCTCGAGCGCGAGCGCAAGCATCTTCAGGCCAACCTAGCCGGCATCAAGAACATGAAGCGACTGCCGGACGCGATCTTCATTGTGGACTCGAACAACGAGGCCATTGCCGTAAAGGAAGCGCGTAAGCTGGGCATTCCCGTGGTCGCGGTGGTGGATACCAATTGCGATCCTACGGTGGTGGATTACGTGATTCCGGGCAACGATGACGCACTGCGCGCCATTCGCCTGTTCACTTCAAAGATCGCCGATTCGGCAGCCGAAGGCGTGAACATGGTTGGCGACAAGGCATTTGCCGAGGAAGCTCCTGTGCAGGCTGAGGGAGAAGTTGCCGCAGAAGCAGCCGCTCCCGCTGAAGACGTGGAAGTGGACCTTGAAGCAGTGCTTGGCGGCGGAATCCGCAAGGCGCCTGCTGCAGTGGCAGCCCTGGAAACGGCCGACGCGGCTGAGGGTGCTCTTTAATCAAATCTGCGCACGCAAGTGCGCATACTGAGACGAGCGTGGCCGCCCGGGTTCAGGTGCCACGCTTTTCTTATGTCAGAAGCACGGCTTGACCCTACAGGAAATTGGCTCGACGCCGGGAAGAGAGAGATGACTACAGTGAGTGAGAAGATTGATGCCAAGCTGGTAAAAGAGCTTCGTGAGAAATCCGGGGCCCCGATGGGCGACTGCCTGAAAGCCCTGCAGGAAGCGAAGGGAAACATCGAAGATGCATTTGTTGTGCTGCGCAAGCGCGGCATGGCTTCAGCGCAGAAAAAGGCCTCCCGTTCAACGAACGATGGCTCGGTGTATCCCTACATTCACGCGGGCGGCAAGCTCGGTGTACTGGTCGAGGTCAATTGCGAAAGCGACTTCGTGGCGCGCACTGACGACTTCCAGGAGCTGCTGAAAGATATCTCGATGCACATCGCGGCCAGCGATCCGCGTTATGTTCGCGCTGAAGATGTGACGCCTGAGGATATGGAGCGCGAGAAGGAAATCTATCGTGCCCAGGCTGCTGCTACGGGTAAGCCGGCACCGGTGATTGAGAAGATCGTTGATGGCAAGATGGCCAAGTTCTATGAGGAAGTCTGCCTGCTTGAGCAGCCCTTCATCAAGGACCAGTCCGTCAGCATCAAGGAACTGATTGCGCAGAAGGTCGCCAAGCTGGGTGAGAACATCACCGTGCGCCGCTTTGCGCGCTTCAAGGTTGGCGCACCGGACTGGACCGTGGCAACGACCAAACAGACTGAAGCTGCCGCAGAATAACTGCACTGCACGTTAGCAAAACGAAGGGCCCGGAGCATTTGCTCCGGGCCTTTTACTTTGGTAAACAAATTGATTGCCGTTTGAATAAGTTCGGTGTTAGAAATGACACACCATTGCGGGCTTGAACTGCTTTCCACCTCGTTAGGCTCCCACAAATTCGCTTCACCGCACGAACTTCCCGCTTGGATTCGATTTGGCTCCTGCAATCCCCGAATAAAAAGCAGGAGCTGATAGATATGACTGGGCGCGCTCAATTCCTGAACTATGTCTTGGGAGGTCGTTTTGAATATCTCTGGAGTTTTGGTCGAGATCCTCTTCTCGAAAGGTGCTGGCCCGTATTTTCGCAACTACACTCGAATGCGAACAAAGGTATCCTTTACGGGGAAATTTTTGGCATTGGGCGGGGCATGCGTTTTTTTGACTGGGGCGTCGGCGCAGCTAATACCGAGTGCGGACGGCAAGACCGTCTATGATGCCCATCTGCAGGCGCGATGGCTTGCCAACGCAAACCTGGCGGGTACTACGGAGGGAGCCTCTATAGCATCGCATTCCGGCATCACGACCATCAGCCCGAGCGGAGCGATGAATTACACGACGGCACTAGCTTGGCTCATGGCATTGAACTCAGGAACATTCGACGGCTCTGTCGGCTATCTTGGCCACACTACCTGGACATTGCCGACCAGCCCGACGGACGTTATAAATCCGCAGGATGCCAACTGCACGTCTAATGGCCCCGGCGGTGACCGCTTCGGGTATGGCTGCACAGTGGCCGACATGGCAGGCCTCTACAACCTGAAGAAGTCTCTCGGGCTCAAATGGCCGAATACGGCGGTTCCGATTCTTCACTCGGTCGCCGGTCCGTTCCGCAATTTCCAACCTTATCTTTACTGGTCGAAAACGGCCGCGGGAGATGGAACGGGGTTCCACACATTTTCGTTCAACACGGGATGGACCGGCGCGAACACCAACAACCATTACATGTATGTGCTGCCGATGATCAAAGGGAAAGTGACGTCGGAGTATAACGGCACCGTGCCTGTGAGTTGGGTGTCTGCAGGCGTTGGTGAACTCCAAGTCAGCACTGATGGACAGCTGGTTTACGATCCTGCTCCGGTGAACGTGACCTTTCTGGCAGATGCGAATCTGGCGCGGACTCAGTCGTTCGGGGCGCAGTGCGCGAGCTTTGTTCCACCGGAAGCTGCCACTGTGTTTCCGCCTGGAATTCCGTGCATTGCGCCGGATGGGTCGATGGCCAACAACACGGCCTATGACGCGAGCAACGCCAGCAATTGGATCAATGGCATGAACGCGTACAACGGTACGGGATGGCTCGGACGACAAGACTGGCAGTTGCCTCCGGACGATGGTGGATGCGGGAACTTCGGCTGTACCGACAGCCCGATGGGCGATCTTTATTACAACCAGCTTGGCCTGGCGGTTGGAACTCAAGTGGTACCGACGCCCAAAATCAATGTTGGGCCTTTCAATCATGTTCAGCCATATCTTTATTGGTCGTGCGGAGAGCCGGTTACGAGCCCACCGTGCCAGACGATTCCTCCGCGTGTGCCGACGCAGGAGTGGAGCTTCTCATTCGGGAATGGATTTCAGGGGACGGATCTCCAGGTCAATTCGATGTACGTGATGGTCTATTTTCAGCAGACACCTTCGCAGGCGTTGATGGAGGCCATCGAGAAGGATTTAGCGACGAATCGTGAACTGAACGCGATTTTGGAGCAGGCGAACGACGTCATCACTGCTCCCAACCCACGGGCAAAGCTTGGCGCGCTGATTCTGTTCGCTCTTGAGGTCGAAGAGTTGCGGAGCGGGGGACTGAACAGTGCACAGGCAGTGGAACTGATTGAGTTGGCGTTGGTCGTTTAGACCGTGCGCCAAGTTGAATTTAGAAAAGCAGAGGGGCAGTCCGCGATGTGGACTGCCCCTCGCTGTGTAGCGGATCAAAGATCCCAGAGTTTACGGCAGGTAGTAGCGGAGCGAGGTCCACACCATGTTGTCGACGCCCTTGGCGCCCCCACCTGGGTTGGTCGTGCCGCCCGCACCGGACCAGAGGTCGCGCTCAAACCAGCCGTACTGAATGCCCTGGCGAAGACGTCCCTTGGGACCGTTGTAGAAGTTGTACCAGTAGCCTGCGGTGAACTCTTGCACGTCCTTGTTGTTGTTTCCGCAGTTTGCTGGAGCAATGGGTGCTGCGGCAGGGATGCCGGCGGCTGAGACGGGCTCAACCAGGCAGCCCGACATGTTGGAGCTGCGCGCACCATAGCCGACCTGGGTAGTCCCGCTAAGCACGTAATTGCGGTCGATGTAGTCAGCGCCATAGTTCAGGTAAATGTTCAGGCGCGGAGTGGGGTTGAGCTCAACAGTGCTGAGGGCAGAGAACCCATGCAGCGGAGAGAGCGCACCGTTCGGGCGAACCGTTACGTCGGCAATGGTTGATGACCCGTAGCGGCCCACGCCCTGGCCCCAGAGTCCCTTGAGGCCGACGGTGACCTTCTTGTTGAAGATCGGACCGCGGAAGCCGCCGCCAACGCCGACGCCGATCTCCTTGTCGTTGTACGCACCCGCTGATGAAGTGGGGGCGTTGGGATAGATGCGGTCGCGGAACGTGCGCTCGATTCCGATCAGTTCCCAGTGACCCCAACCTGGCTCGAGAACTGCTTTCACGATGATGTCGGGAGCGTAGTTGAAGGAGTAGTTGGCGTTCAGGTTGTAGAGACCGCCTCCGGTCCCGCCGGAACCGAGGAGGTAGTTGGTTGGCAGGTTGGAGCCGGCGGGGTTGAGCGTTTCAGCATTCTCCGCTGAGGCGCCGAGGAAAAACTTCCTGCCAATCGTCTTTGAAACGCGGAAGCTGTACTGGCGCGTCCAAACAAAGCCGGCCGTGTACTGCGCGTCGATTGTCGAAGGAAGGATTTCTGTTCCGCGAGCTTCGCCTGCAGTGGTTTCGGTAGCGAGCGACCATCCCTGGCCACCGGAAACATCCAGGCCATTCGAGAACAGAGCGTCAGCCCAAAGCTGGCGCTGGCGCAGCGTGTAGCTGTTGCTCTGGTTGCTGTTCGATGTGACGCCGGCGCTAAGCCAATCCAGTTCGTAGTAGCCCGTAAAAGTCATCTTGGGCAATTTGCCTACAGCTTTAATGGCAATACGTGACTGACGACCAGAACCGAAGAACTCGCTCAGTTGCGAGGCATCTGAGTTATTTAACGGAACGCCAGTAAATGGTGTGTTGATGTCGCCGCCCGTTGCACCCTGGCGCCAAACAGATTCAGCCGCAAGGAAGCTGCCTGTCGGCGAGATCGAGATGCCCTTGAAGTTGATGACGTCCGGGTTCGCAATCGATTTCTTGACGGCGCCGATGTCATCTGTAAAAGAAGAAACCACCAAGGCGTTGGTGTTCTTCACGTCGTCCACAGTGGCCTGCAGAGTGGAAACAGCGCTCGCGTTCTGGGTTACGGCCTGCTGTTGAGCATCTGCCGCCGCCTGGGCTTTGGCCGCGGCCGCCTGTGCATCGGCTGCGGACTGCTGGGCCTGCTTTAGTTGCGTGTCCTTGTCGGCGAGGCTGGTCTTCAGGCCGTCGATCTGTCCCTGAAATTCCTGGCGGAGCTGCTGGATTTGCTCTTCGACTGTCGGCCCTGGGGGCGTTTTAGCTTTCTTTGTGGCTACGTGTTTTTTCGCCGGTGCCGTTTGGCCGCTGGAGCTCGCGTACGAAACAACGAGACTGGCTGCCAATATTCCGGCTGCAACAGTGTTGAGTCTGAATTTCATTTGAGCCTTCATCCTCTCTGGATTGGTGAAATCGTTATTGCGTCCTCTTGCAGGCAGACGCTTTATTTTCTTCGCATGCTTGGGTCTTTGAAGATCATGTAGTGCACAACTGCATCAGCATTGCGTTGAGAACAATGTATGGAAACAACTCAGCAATGAATGTGATTACTTCCGAGATTCAGACTCGCAGAATCATATGAATATTTGACGAATTCACAGAGGTTTAACAATTTGCAATCGGGCACTGACGGACGGTGATTGCGATCGCGAGGGCACTGAAAAATCAGATAGATAAAGTCACGCGCAGGCAATCCCGCATGTGTTTATGCGAGTTAATCTGCGCGATGCAATGTGAATAGATTGTGAATTGCGATTACTGCGCGTGTGTACCGGCGCTCAGCATGTTCGCAAGCAGTCGATATGAGCCGGGCACAAGCTCCGGCAGCTGGCGATAGAGTGCGTAGGCAACATATATGTATGTTCCCTTTCCGGGATGCGTAACGATAAGTCCGCCGCGCTGCGGGTCCTGACCTTGATCGGCAGTTTCAGTAAGTGCTGTGTAGCCGGGATCAAACGAGTCAAGGAACGAGTGGCCGCGCTCTTCCACCCAGCCATCAAAATCGGCAGTGGTAATTTTGTTGGGCCAGCTCAGTAAAGGATTGGCAGGTTCGAGTAGCTTGACCGGCGACTGTTCGTCGACGACGCGCTCAGGGGTGCGGCCGATGGAGAGCGGTAGTGGCGCAGGGAAAGTTTCGCTTTGGTATTGCACAATGAGCGTTCCACCGCTACGGACGAACTCAT
Source organism: Occallatibacter sp. (assembly GCA_017883405.1). GTDB lineage: Bacteria > Acidobacteriota > Terriglobia > Terriglobales > Acidobacteriaceae > Telmatobacter. Next base: position 23,744 of record JADGNO010000155.1, read on the forward strand.
CAAGATGCGCTTGCGATGCGGCGACGGTTGGACGCGTAGAGTATGCGCGGATTCCGACGACGATTACGTTCCACTCAGAATAGTCGCCTGCGGCAAGTTCTGCATCACTCAGCAAATGGGGCGCGACCCCAAGTTCCTCAATGGCTTCTGGAACTTCGTCACCCGGGCCCATGATGTAACCGACCTTTAATCCGGGCGCGAGTTTTACATCGACCTTGCGCGTCTCGAGTTTCGCGGATTCGTATTGGTTGTAAGGCTGAATGCCGGGGTAACCGATGGTTTGCCAGCCCGTTTTAAATTCGTGTCCGTTGGAATGCGCAACCGCTTCGACGTTGTAGACGCCTGTTGCGACCTTGGCCGGCGTTACTGAAAACACGATGGGCGCGGAATCAACTCCGGCCTTCAAATTGAACTGTGCTTCAGATGGCGAGGCGTGCCACCCCTCCGGCAGACTCAGCGTAACGGTTCCCGACGCAGCATGCGTAGCGTGCACCGTTACTCTAACCGGCAGTGCGGATCCATCGAGCGGCAGAATGCGTGCTTCGGGCGCCATGCGAATTCCAATGGCAGGAGTGACGATCAGCGGTTGATAGATGCCGCCGATTCCAGTGACGCGCTGCAGCGTTTGCACCACACTGCCTATGTGGATAGGCAGTCCGTCAAACGTAAATTCCACCCACGCTGCCAGCGGCCATGGCGCAAACGAGCGGTCGCGCCATGCCTGGTTTGAAATGTCATAGTAAGGCTGTTCAATCGATGGCCGCGTGTTGAAAGGCGCGGTGGGTGCGGCGTCCTCAGCCACTCTCACCTGAAAAACGCGATCGCTGACGGCTGCCTTAGGATCAAGCGCGCTACCGGTATCCTGGGCTTTCCATGGAGTGCCTGTCTGAGTGTCGAGCCACACGCGGCTGAGTTGTGCTGCGTCGAGTGCCTGCGTCGCATGCACCCGCACGCGGAATTCTTCACCAGGTGTGACACTACGCGCGGTCTCGTCGCCGAAGCTGCCGCCGCCAGGACCAGCGCGCTCACTACCACTTGAGGTCTGGGCCAGCATGTCGAGGCCGAGCTGTTCTTTCAACGCAGATTGAAACTGTTCAATCTTTTCGGCAAGTTCCATCTCGACGCTTGCTTTCGATTCCGCGTCGAGATCGGAGGTTTTGACGCGGGTGTAAAGCTCAAGCGTCTGGCGATACATGGGAGCGAGCTTTCTCGCACCTTCGACGCCGGTCTCATTGCGGCGATCGCTAAGGAAGTCGGTAAGGTTGTTCCCAATTTGCCGAAGGCCCTGCGTGAGCCACGCGGGAGGAGCGCCTTTCACCAACGACGCGAGGCCCGCGAGACTGGTGTCGATCTTTACCTTGCGATTCTCAAACAGACTTGAGTCGCTTCCGCCAGATCCGGCGCTGGATGCGGGTACTGCCGCAATTGGCGCCACACCCCACAGGTGATAACTCGACGACTGCGGTCCGCTGAGCATCGGGTTTGCACCGCCGTTTTGTGACTTTTGCTCGCCCCATCCCTGGCGCGCGATCTGCGCGTAGCTGCGGCCCAGCACTGCATCCCATGCACCCACCTGCAGCGTTACATCCACAGATGGAGCACCGTTGATCCATTCGCCAGTGATGTAGTTGTGGAAACGCGCAGGCGCCCACTTGCCGGTTGCGTAGTCGAAAATGCCCTGGCTCGTTACGCGTGCGAATGGCGCGCGTGAATACATGGCCAGCGGTTGCCAGGGCTGCAATCCGTCTTTCAATTGCTCAGGGAAGACTTTTGGATCGCCAGCGAGTTTGAATGCTTCTTGCGCGACTTCGCCTGAAACCTGATGCTGGCCGTGCCCATCTGACACGCCGCCGACAAACGTTGCAATGATCACTTGCGGACGTACCTGTCGCACTGCAAGCACCGCGTCATAGAGAACGCGATCGTGTCCCCAGCGCGCGTAGGCTTCCTGTTGTGTTTTTGAAAATCCGAAGTCAGCCTCGGTACCCCAGAGCTGGCCAGACGCGTAGTACTCATCCGCTTTGAGCAACTCGCTGGTGCGCATCAGGCCAAGTGCATCGTAGGTTTCTCCGGAGATGGCATTCTGGCCGCCTTCACCGCGTGTGAGCGTAAGCAACGTAACCCGCGCGCCCAGTCCGCGCGAGAGATAGGTCATCAGCGCACCGTCTTCATCGTCAGGATGCGCGACAATGTAGAGCACGCTTGCCGTGGTTCCCAGTCGTCGCAGCGACTGTTCAAGCGCGGCCTGGCCTCGGTCTTCAGGCAGTGGCAGCGCGACTGCACGGGGTTCGACAGGGGGAAGCGAAAACGCCGTCGCCGCTGCTTGCGCGCCGGTTTGCGCAATAAGGCTCATCGGCATCGCGGTAGTCAAGGCAAGCCCCAGAATGGCGGCACTCAGGATTTTTAGATTCGCTGACTGGGACAGAAACATGGTCTCCTGTCAGTGTACAATCCGGTGAGCGTCTTCAGCCTGATGAGTTTACCCCAGTCCAGTTCCACCGGTTCCGCGACACTTGAGCGCCGCATTGGCCTGCGTTCGGCTGTGCTGTTCAACATGCTTGAGATGATCGGCGTTGGCCCGTTTATCACGCTGCCACTTGTGATTGCTTCCGCCGGATTCCGGCTTTCGGTGTGGGCGTGGGTGGTGGGCGCCATGATCGCCATAGCGGATGGACTGGTGTGGGCTGAACTTGGTGCAGCATTTCCGCGGGCCGGCGGATCGTATGCGTTTCTTCGCGAGATTTACGGACCTGATCGCGCCGGCAACTGGCTCAGTTTTCTTTACGTTTGGCAGTTGAGTTTTTCAGCCCCGTTGTCGATCGCATCGGGCTGCATTGGCCTGTCGAGTTTTCTGGGAATGTTCTGGCCTGGTCTCGACGCCACGCCTATTGCGGCATTGCCCATGTTGCATTACTCGAATTTTGCCGCTGCCGGCGCTTGCCTGGTGATGACCTGGCTGCTCTATCGAAATCTGAAGACAGTTCAATGGATGGCCTGGGTCATGTTCATTGGTGTGATGATCTCGATTGCTGGCGTGATCGTCTCCGGCTTTGCTCACGCTTCCGCTACAGGTGGTTTTCAAATTCCGCCCATGCCCGCGCTGCCCGCCAGTCTGGCCATCGGCGGACTTGCGCAGGGCACGCTGCTTACGACGTATTGCTACTGGGGCTACTACAACATCACTTTTCTCGGCAGCGAAGTGCGCCGGCCTGAGCGCACAATACCGCGCGCCATTCTGCTGAGTGTTCTGCTGGTCGCGGTTTTTTATGTCTCGATGGATCTAGCGGTGCTACCGTCGCTGCGCGACGCCGCCGCGCACTCCGCCGAAAGCGCGCTGGTGCGGGTACGGCTGGTGGCGGAGATTGCGCATTCAGCTTTTGGAACATGGGCCGGGTACCTGATGGCCGCGCTGATTATCTGGACTGCGTTCGCGTCGGTATTCTCGCTGCTGCTGGGCTACTCGCGCGTGCCGTATGCTGCCGCGCGTGACGGCAATTATTTCAGCTATCTTGGCGCTGTCCATCCAAAACACCACATCCCGCACCGGTCGCTGGTTGCGCTCGGGTTGGTGGGCGCGGCATTCTGCTTCTTTACGCTCACCCAGGTCATCACCATGCTGGTGGTTACGCGCATCCTGCTGCAGTTCTTTTTGCAACAGGCCGGGGTAATTCTGCTGCGCATTCAGAGGCCGGAGCTTGAGCGGCCTTTCCGCATACCGCTTTATCCGTTACCGCCGCTGGCTGCGATGGGTGGATTCATATTCCTGCTCATGTACCGCCCCAAGGCTCTTGGCGGACTTGCCGTGGCAGGATTGATTGCCGTTTCAGGCACCGTGATCTATCTGATCCGCGCCCGCCGATTGCGGCAATGGCCCTTTGCTCGCGGTTCGGAACTGAAAACCGGATCGTAAGTTTCGACGGAATCAATTTCCAGTAATTCGCATGTCAAAATCCTGTAACATCTGGCTGCTCAGCAGTGTCTAATGGTTTACGTGGGCAGATTTTTCAGCTGCCGCAGGTTTTCCCCAACGCGAGGTCAAGCTCATGCTCATCGGTAAGAATCCCGATATTCCTTCGTCTGAAATTACGCCGCAGCGCAGTTATGAGTGGTACCTGAGCCGCCGGAAATTTTTACGCGGCGCCATGACAACAGGAGCTGCCGCACTGGGCGCTGAGCGGCTTGCCGAGGTGTTTTCTCCCTCGACGGCGGCGAAGGCCGATACCAAGCTGCAGACTGTGAAAAGTCCTTTGACCACCACGGGCGAGCAGCTCACCAGCTTTGAAGACATCACGCATTACAACAATTTTTACGAGTTCGGGGTGGACAAGGACGCGCCCGCACGGAACGCCGGCGGACTGCCGACACGTCTATGGACTGTGAAGGTCGAGGGCAAAGTGAAAACACCAAAGACGTTCGACATTGAGGTGCTTTTGAAGCTGCGGCCGCTTGAAGATCGTGTCTATCGTCATCGCTGCGTTGAGGCGTGGAGCATGGTGATTCCGTGGGTGGGCTATTCACTTTCGGAATTCATTAAGGAATGTGACCCGCTGCCTTCCGCCAAGTTTGTGCAGTTTCTTTCCTACTTTGATTCAAAGGTGGAGAAGTGGTACGGCGAGGACGCGACTATCGTGTGGCCCTACTCCGAAGGCCTTCGCATGGATGAAGCGATGAATCCGCTGACCCTGCTTACGTTTGGACTGTACGGCCAGGTGCTTCCAAATCAAGATGGTGCTCCGGTGCGTATTGTGGTGCCGTGGAAGTACGGCTACAAGTCCGCCAAGTCGATTGTGGCAGTGCGCTTCCTTGACAAGATGCCGCGCACGACGTGGAACGATCAGGCGCCGAATGAATATGGGTTTTATTCGAACGTGAATCCGAATGTAGATCATCCGCGCTGGAGCCAGAAGACCGAGCGCCGCATTGGCCAGGCGTTTTACGCACAACGCAAGGGCACGCTCATGTTCAACGGCTACAGCGATCTGGTTGCGTCCATGTACAACGGAATGGACTTGAAGAAAAACTACTAAGGGCAGGGAATAGGGATCAGGGATCGGCAAAGACGATGAAACGTTCGCGGATTGTTCTGCTCAAGACGGTGGTTTGGATCGGCTGCCTGTTGCCGCTGGCATCGCTTGTGCAGCGCGCGGTGACAAACACGCTGGGTCCTGATCCTACCGCGGAGATCGCTTCTGTCACCGGGCTAACTGCGCTTTGGATGCTTGTCGCCACGCTGTCTGTGTCGCCCCTTCGTGCAATCTCTCCGCGTCTTAGCTGGCTTATCCAACTCAGGCGTTTGATTGGGCTGTTCGTGTTCTTCTATGCGACGCTGCACATGCTTACGTGGCTGGGCTTGTATGCAGGCTTCGATCTGAATACCGTCAAAACCGACATACTGAAGCGGCGGTTCATCATTATGGGCGTGACCACCTACCTGCTGCTGTTGCCGCTCACTGCTACTTCGACTACGTGGGCCATTCGCAAGATGGGCGGCAAGAACTGGAATCGCCTGCACATGCTGATCTATGTTGCGGCGTTAACGGCCATGGTGCACTACTGGTGGAAGGTGAAGACGGGCGTGATCTCGCCGGCGCCCTATACGGTCGTAGTGCTTTTGCTGCTGGGGGTTCGTCCGGTGCTAGCGGGGGCTCGCAAACGCAAAGCGCGCGCCGCAGTTGCTGCCTGAGTGAAAATTGAAATCAGTCCGGAAACTCCACGACTTGCGCTTCCTGATCAAAATTTAAAATGCGCTGGGCCACCGGCTGATAGCTCTTGCGGTGCAATGGCGTCGGTCCCAGTCGCGTGAGGGCTTCCATATGCTCTCGGGAACAGTAGCCCTTGTGTCGCGCCAAGCCGTATCCGGGATAAACGGCGTCAAGTTCAACCAACAGACGATCGCGATACACCTTAGCCAGCACACTGGCGGCGGCGATAGAGAAGCTCGTGGAATCGCCTTGCACAAGTGGCTGCTGCGGGCATGGCCAGTCGATGGTGTCGAGGCCGTCGATGAGCAGGTAATCCGGCAAGGGTGCGATTTGCTCGACCGCCAGCCGCATGGCCAGCAGCGATGCTTTGCGGATATTGATGCGGTCGATTGTCTCCACGTCGACGGCGCCGATGGCCCAGGCCTCGGCCTCCGCGCGAATCACGATGTCAAATTCGTTGCGCTGTTTTTCGGTGAGTTGCTTTGAATCGGTGAGGCCACGCAGGCGGCATTTCTGCGGCAGCACCACCGCCGCTGCCACCACTGGTCCGAACATGGGACCGCGGCCTACTTCGTCAAGCCCGGCGATGCGCAGAAAGCCGAGCTTGCGCGCGGCAGTCTCCAGCTTCCATCCGCATGCCGAAGTTTTGGCCATGCGTTCAGTGTAAAGCAGCTTTCAGCCTTCAGCTCTCAGTTGGAATGCGTAGTCGCGTTCGACGCGGCAGACACGAACTTTGAAGGACTGATACCACTCCGCGCGGCCGCGCTGCTGCGCGACCAGGTGACTGGAATTTTGCTGCCATGCCGCTATCGAGTTGGGGCTGTCCCAGTAGGAGACAGAGATTCCAATCTCGTTGCGCGCAGATTCAAAGCCGAGGAATCCAGGCTGCTTTGTAGCCAGATCCAACATGGCATCGGCCATCTGTTCGTAGCCGTTGTCGCCGTCGGTCCTGGTGGAAGTAAAGATTACGGCGTAGTAAGGCGGAGCGGGAGTGTCTGCAATCGTCATGGGCGTCTCTTGGGGGCGGAGGGAATTGATCAGAAAGCAAAACCCTCAGCGATGTCGCTGAGGGTTTTGTTGAACGAATCGCGTTAATGCCGCTTAAGCGCGGACCTTGCCGGTTACGTGGTCCACTTCGCGTAGACGGGCGGCCTTGCCGCGCAGTCCGCGGATGTAGAAGAGCTTGGCGCGACGCACCTTGTAGCTGCGAATCTTTTCGATCTTGTCGATGACTTTGGAATTGAAGGGGAAGATGCGCTCTACACCCTGCCCGAAGCTCATCTTGCGGACCGTAAATGTCCCTTGCGGGCCGTTGTTGATGGCGATCACCAGGCCTTCAAATGCCTGCAAGCGTTCCTTGTCGCCTTCCTTGATCTTTACCTGGACGCGAATCTGGTCGCCGGGCACAAATGCCGGCAAATCGGTGCGCTTGAGCTTGTCTGCCAGGCGCTGCATTACTGGATGTATGGACATGGTCTTTTCCTGCTGTTGGACTCAGAACTTCCAGTTTATCAGAGAAAAGGGTCGAGTGCCTACATGGGTGCAAGCTCCTGCCGGGGATATACTTGCGTCCATGGAAACCGGACGTGCTGCACTTCGCCACCTGCTGGCCACCCTGGCCTACCGCGCTACGCGTGCGCTGGAAAATGCGCCAGATAGCTTCGCCCACTTCGACGGTGGCGGACGGCAACCAATCCAGATCCTCGCTCACATGGGAGACCTTTTCGACTGGACGCTCTCCATGGCTCAGGGCAATCCGCGGTGGAGCAACTCTAAACCCCTCAAATGGCGGGAGGAAGAGCAGCGTTTTTACTCTGCCCTCTCGCAATTTGATGATTTTCTGGCCTCCGGAGCACCGCTTCAGGCTCCAATGGAGCGGCTCCTTCAGGGGCCGGTTGCCGATGCGCTAACCCATGTGGGCCAGCTCGCCATGCTGCGCCGCATGGCTGGCTGGCCGACAAAGGGCGAAAACTTCTATGTTGCAGAGATCGCCGCCGGCCGCACTGGCTCAGATCAACCCGCGGCGGTAAAGACGTTCTAGCAGGTTGGGATTTACCGCATTAGCGGCGGTCGGGCCGGCCATCCATTGGCAGGGCCATTGCTCGGTCGTATCCGCGCCGATATGCATCCCGATATTCGTCGCGCATCTGGCGCGGAACATTCGGATGACGGTACTCATCGCGGTTGCCTGCATTTGCCCGGCGGTGGTCGTCGCGATCTCTGCGTGCGCCTTCCATGCCATCCTGAAAGCCGCGACGTTGAATGTCGCTAGCTTGTCCCCGCCACGGGTCCGGTCCGCCGCGAAATGGATCTTGCATCTGCTGGCCATGATCGCGCATTTGCTGGTCATGATCACCCATCTGCTGGTCATGGTCCCGCATCTGCTGATCATGGTCGCCCATCTGCTGGTTAGTTTGGCCCATGGGCTGTTGAGGTCCACCCTGGAAGTGGGAAGCACCCTGTTCGTATCCACGGCGATAGCCGTCTCGATACGCTTCGCGCTGTTCGCCGGGACGCCGCGGGTTTCGGTATTCGTCGCGATTGTTCAGGTCCAGGCGGCGGTGGTTGTCGAAATCATTTCGCGCGCCTTCGATTCCGTCGTGAAAACCCTGCCGTTGAACCTCCTGCAATTCCCCTGGAGGCGTATCCCAGCCGCCGCGATCCTGGGCGCTGGTGGAAGAGGGTGATCCCGTGGATAGGCCGGAAGCTCTGGCGGCGCAAAAGCCTGTAGCTCCCAGAACAAGCACGAGTGCCGGTATTGCCATCCGATTGAAAGTCATCGCGTGTATCTCCTTTATCTCCATGCGCTTGGAAACAAACTAAACGCATAGACAGGGATAGAGTATGGGACAGAACTCTCGCACGGATGGTCACTCTTGCTCAGAGCGGGTTCTTTTGTGAAGGCTCTCTTGCGCCTACCGAAGCAGATCTTCGAGGGTGGTGCTCAGGCTGGTCTTGTCGTCTCGATATTTCACGATGACGGCCGCGTAAAGGCTCAAGCCCCATTCCTGTCCGTTGCCCTTGGTTACGGCGCGTGAGCCCGGCACCACAACTGCATTTTCAGGGACAATGAGAGGCATTTCCTCGGTGGCGCGTAGAACTTCGCCGCTGACCAGGTTAAAGACAGGAGTGCCGCGGGTAAGAATGGTGCCGGCCGCCAGCACCGCGCCTTTGCGGACGATAGTGCCCTCGTAAACGCCGCAGTTGCCACCCACCAGAACGTCGTCTTCGATTACCACCGGTCCGGCGTTTACCGGCTCAAGAACGCCGCCGATCTGGGCTGCAGCACTAAGGTGTACGCGCTTGCCAATCTGGGCGCAGGAGCCGACCAGCGCATGCGAATCCACCATAGTGCCTTCGTCCACGTAGGCGCCGGTATTGATGTACATGGGAGGCATGCAGACCACACCTTTGGCCACGTATGCGCCAGCGCGGACAGATGAGCCGCCTGGAACGACGCGGATGCCGCGCGCAGGCTCAAACTGCTGAACCGGATAGGTGTGCTTGTCTACGAACGAGAGGCCTCCAGAAGGAAGGGCTTCAAGGACCCCAAGTCGGAACCCGAGCAGAATGCCTTGTTTGACCCAAGCGTTGACACGCCAGCCGGTGGGCGACGCGGGGTCGGGTGATGCAGAGCGGATTTCGCCGTTTTCTAGTGCGCTGCGGAGAGCGATAAAGGCCGAAATCGCGGCGGGATCGCCAACGGCTGCGGGGCCGGCGGCAAAGTGAGTTTCAATTGCGTTTTGCAGTTCGGTGATCGACATAGCGAGGCTGTATTCGAGTCTATCAACTCAAGTTGCCCCCGTCGCGTCTGCTGAAAAGTATGCCGCTGGGACTGCTCTGAAAGTGGACAGATCCTGCGAGACAAACGGTCACTTCTATATGCGATACTCGGGATGAGATGTATAAACGGATCGTACTTAAGCTTTCTGGTGAGGCTCTGGCGGGCGAGCGCAAGTTAGGCCTTGACGCCCCTAAAGTGTCGGAAATTACCGCTGAACTAGCTGACGTTCACGCCCTTGGCGTTGAAATCGGTCTGGTGGTAGGCGGTGGAAATATTTTCCGCGGAATTGAAGGCCAGGCGCGCGAAATGGATCGCGTAAGCGCCGACAGCATGGGCATGCTGGCTACCGTCATCAACGCCATCGCACTGCAGGACGCGCTGGAAAAGCGTGGCGTGCAGTGCCGCGTGATGAGCGCCGTATTCATGAACCAGCTGGCCGAGCCGTATATTCGCCGCCGCGCCGTACGTCACCTTGAAAAAGGCCGCGTTGTGATTTTTGCCGCCGGCATCGGCAATCCGTTTTTCTCAACCGACACCGCGGCCAGTTTGCGCGCCATGGAGATTAAAGCGGACGTGCTGTTGAAGGGCACCAAGGTTGAGGGCGTCTACAACGCCGACCCGCAACTGGTGAAGGACGCCGTGAAGTACGACGAAATCACGTATATGGAAATCCTGCGCCAGGGACTGAAAGTGATGGATCTGACCGCGGTGAGTTTGTGCAAAGACAATAATCTGCCCATGATTATTTTCAATATGAACCGGCCAGGGAATATCCGGCGCGTTGTTATGGGCGAAAAAGTCGGCTCCCTGGTTACGGCCTAAGCACAGATTCAAGTTTCAACCCTTGCTTCCCAATCATACGGTCCGGCGGCAAGCTGGCTGGGCGCGGCTGTCGGTGATGTGCGGCCCGGAGACGTCAAATAGTTAGTGGAAACTCGCAAGCCAGCGCCGTTGCATGCATTGACAGGTTTGCGCTGCTTTGCGGCCCTCAATATCGTCTTCTTTCATTTCTCCAATCCCCTCTGGTTTGGTTTTCTGGCACCGGTGGTCAACGCCGGTTTCATCTCAGTCAGTTACTTCATTCTGCTGTCCGGATTTGTGCTGGCGTATAACTACGCCGATCGGGCCCGCAAAGGCCAGCTCGACCGGACACGATTTTGGGAAGCTCGCTTTACGCGCATCTATCCCATTTACCTGCTTAGCCTGATCCTGAGCCTGGGACAACTGAAAGGCGAATACGCAGACCACACCCACCCCATGTTCTGGACAGGTGTGGTGCTTACGCCGCTTCTATTGCAGGGCTGGATTCCAGCAATCTCAACGTTCCTGAATACGCCCGCCTGGACGATGTCGGCAGAGGCGTTTTTCTACGTCATTTTTCCGTGGCTCGCCAAGTGGAAGCGTCCGGAGCGGATGGCGCCGCATCTCTGGAAAATGTCCGCCGTGTGGGTGGTCGGGCTGATTCCAGGTGCGCTGTACATGTACTTCCATCCCGATGGGATTACGTGGCCGGATCGTTGGAGCTACGGAGTTTGGCTATGGGCGCTCAAGTACACGCCGTACGCGCATCTGGCCAGTTTTGTCTTTGGCGTGATGCTGGCCAGCCTGAACCAGATGATCGACAAGGCAAATCCCATAAGGTTCTGGCTTGGGCTCTTCGGTTTCGGCGCCATCTTCGGCATCCTCAGTATGGGTCCGCTGGTTCCTTATGCCATTATTCATGACGGATTATTAATGCCGCTTTTCGGGTGCATCATTCTTGGGCTCGCCGGCACCAATCCTCTTGCCACCGCACTGAGCTGGAAGCCGCTGGTGTTTGTGGGCGAGGCAAGTTATTGCCTGTACCTGCTGCACTTCAACCTTTGGAATATGTTGCACGATTCCGCTGTGCTGCAGCGGCTGGGTGTTGCCCGGTTCGATCCCTGGCTTAGCTATGCGCTGATGATTGTGATGGCGCTGGCCGCGTTGCATTTTGTTGAGAAGCCCGCCCAACGGATACTGCGTGGGTGGATGCACGTTTGGCGGGATTGAACGACAGCTTTCAGATATCAGCTCTCAGCTAGTTCTTACCAGATAATGCAAAAAAGCCCAACCTTTCGGTTGGGCTTTTCACTGATCACTGTTCACTGCCTGCTATCCACTATCCTTACGGCGTTACCGATTGGAGCGAGTGGTTGCCATGGGGAACCATTGCCAGTGCGGCTGGGTTGGCGCCGGACGGATAGGGCGTTGCCTGGGTTTGAGTGATTGCGCCGGTTTGAGGATCGAGGCGGAAGCCTGAGATCGAATTGCCAAGGTAGTTCGTCGTATAAACGAAGCGACCGAGGGAGGGTTCAATTCCAATTGCTACCGGCTGGGTGTCGGTATTGAATACCAGGTTGCTGGTTGTGCTTACGATCGACGACGGCGTGCCGTTTGGCAGGGAGATGGTGTAACCACCGATGGTGGAATCGAGCGAGTTGGAAATATAGATGTAAAGCCCGCGCGGATCGATTGCAATGGCGTTTGGCTCGTTGCCGGTCCTGAAGGGACCGTTAACCAGGAAGTTCAACGATGCGCTGCTCTGAATCGAGAAGCCGATCAACTGGTTCGACGCGAAGTCGGTAACGTAGACAAAGCGGCTGACCGGATCGGCAGTGATGCTACTGGGCTTGACGCCTGCCTTGTAGGGGCTGCCTCCCGTCGCCGTGAGTGCGCCATTGGAACCAATCACGAAGCCGAACACCCAGCCCGGATTGGCGGTGCTGGTGGGCGTGCCGCCCGGATTGTATGCGGATGCGTCGTACGCCGAAACGTAAACAGCATTGCTGCTAGGAGCCACCGTGGTGTTGTTATTGTTCGGGATTACCGCCACTCCGGTTGGAAGGATGGTGTCGCTGGAAAATCCCGGAACGGTGAGTGGTTGTACCGACGCGGCTGCGCCGATAACGCCGGTGGTCGAGAGCGGATACTCAGCCAGAGTTGCGGAGGAGCTGCCATAAACCACGTAGAGATAATTGCTGGCGGCGCTCACTGCTACGGCGACAGGTGTGTCGGGAAGCGTGATCGTGTCCGACTTCGTCAGCACACCGCTGCCGGCGATGGTGAAGTGGACCACGTTCTTGCTGGAAGCGTTGGCCACATAGAGCTGATAGTAGTTGCCGCTGACCGCCATGGAGACAGGCTTTACGCCACCGGACGGAACTGCGGGGTCAACGATGCGCAGTGCGCCGGATTGCGAGTCGATTGCATAGGTTTCAATCTGTCCGGCACTGCCTACGGAGCTACCGGCTGAGTCAGCCACGAATACGTAATCGATGGACACGAGCTGACACGCCGTCAGGCACGTAGCCACCAGGAGGCCAATGGTAGAGACCAGAAATAGCTGGCTCAATTTGCTGAACTTCATGCGCTTCCTTCGTTGTTGGGCCATTTGATTCCAGCCCCTGAAAACTCGTTTTGGTTTGCCCCGTAAGACGTATTGTAAAAGCCCGCTACGGAGTGTTGCTACTTGGCACCGCCCAAGTTGCAGCGGAGCTCTGAATGCCTCGCTACTGAATGCCACCACCCGTGCCGTTGTGCGGAATTGAAGCGACGGCAGTCGGCTGATTGTTGCTTGCGAACGGGGTGCCCTGCGAAAGCAGCAGCGACCCATCGGCCTTTTGCAGCTGATACCCGGAAACATCGTTGCCTAAAAAGTTAGCGGTGAACACATACCGCTGAGTTGACGGATCAATTCCGATGGCAACGGGCTGCAGTCCAACGCTGTAATTGCCTAGACGGGTTAATACGCCGCTGCTCATGGAGTATGCCGTGATGGACGAGTCAGTCGAGTTGGCGACAAAGGCGTAGTAGTAGGCCTGATCCACTGCGATGGCTGCCGGCGCCGTTCCGGCTGGATAGGGGCTGCCACTGAGCGGCGTGAGCACACCGTTTGCAACGGAGAAGCCCATAACCTGGTTGCGCGCGTAGTCAGGCGCATAAATAAAGTTGCCGCTTGCATCGCTGGCAATCGCCGAGGGCTGCGCACCGGCTGCGAACGGCGAGCCACCTACCGCGGTAAGAACTCCGCCGGTTCCAACTGAGAAGGCAAAGATGTAACCCACATGCGGAGTGACGGTGGAGTCGTATGCGCTGACGAACACAAATTTGCCGGAGGGCGGAACAGCTACCCCAGTCGGCACGATAACATCGGAGGCTTTGCCTGCGACTGAGAGAGGCCAGTACTGCGCGCTGATGCTCGTGTTCACCGCTGCGGATCCAATGGCGGTTGGTGTGGATGAGGTGCCTGCCGTCAGCGGAAATACAGCAATCGAGCCAGAGCAGGGCGCTGCTGGAGAGCAGCTAGGCAGCGGCTGGTAGGTGTCGACAACGAACAAGTTGGCTGCGCTGGTAGCAATCGCAACCGGGAAGATGCCCGGCGTATTCACCGTGTTGAACGAATAAAGCTTGCCATCGGTGCCGATGACGAATTGGACAATGCTGTTGTCGTCCTGGTTAGCGACGAACAGGTTTGCATAGTCGGTGGAGACGGCCTCGGAGATCGGATATCGGCCGCCCGAAGGAACCGGGGAAGCCGGGATCTGACGCATCGTGCCCGAATCCGAGTTGATCTCGAAGATATTGATCTCGCCGTAGTTGTCAGGCCCCGCAGCTTTGGAGCTGGCAACGTAGACAAAGTCCACCGTTTTGGTCTCGGTGATCTGCGAGCAGGCGGTCACAAGTGTTGCCGCAAGCAACCCGGCGGCGGAGACCAGCACCAGCTGGCTCGATTTGTTCAACTTCATGCGCATCTTTCGTCACGGGTCCTGAGTGCTGGCCCTGAAACTTCAAGTTTGGAATCGAACCCCGAGCACCTGGAAGAGAACCGTGCTCGGCATTCGGCTAAATTCTTATGACAGCCCCCGACCCTCCGGGGTCCACACAAACCGGTCTGGTGCGGGGTTCAGCCGCGCAGAACGCGGCTGAACACTAATTCGTACGCCCGTTGACCACGCACCAGTTGGCCTGACCCTGGAGTTTGTAACTGCTGGCCACACGCAGCTGGTTGAGCACGCCGTCATTGGGATCGACCGCACGCCCCGTGATGGTCGAGTCGCCGAAGTTGGCGGTGTAAATGAACTGGTCGGATGGATCCTCAACCAGGCACTGCGGTCCGGAACCCGATCCGTAAAACGAAGGGGCGAGGAACGAAAGCTGGAATGAGGGCGACGTGGTGAGGAAGTAGCCCGCGATGCCGCTCTGGGGATTACTGGTCCCGGTGACGTTGTTACCCTGGTTGGCCACGTAGATGAACTTACCCTTCGATTCCACCATGATGTAGGTCGGATTGGCGAGCGTGGGATCGTCGGGAATAATACCGCCGGTCTGGGCCTGTAGCGCGCCATTTGAGCCAACGGAGAAGGGCAGAATCTGACTTTGATACGTTCCAGCCGGGAATGTGCTGCCTGTTCCGATGGTGATCGGCTCGTTGTCCAGAACGAAAACCGTGCTCGAGGCGACCACAATTGCGGTGCCCCCGTGGATGCCGAGCGGCTGCGGGCTGTTCTGGCCCAGGTTAAGTTGTCCGGTTGAACCCGAGAAGGAGTACGGGAAAACATTATTCCCAGTGGTAGGTGTTCCGCCGAGCGTCAGCGCGAACCCGTTTGCCACTACAAAGTCGATGGGGTTGGGCGGAACTGGGAAGTAAGTCAACGGGCTGCCGCTGGCCGAGGTCACCTGGGCGTTGACCACAAGGGTCAGGCGGCCGGTGGTCGAGTTGATCTGGAAGACCGTGATGTCGCCACAATAGGTGGTTGACGGGCCAAGAGCGCGCTGGCAAAGCGGATTTGGATTGGTAGCGCTCGACGGGAGGCCATTCGGGGCCGCTGAATCGTGGTCGAGAACCAGAAGGAAGTTGCCGGTGCTGTCGGTGGTGATGCGGGTGGGATTAACTCCCTGGGTAAAGAAGGTTTCCTGCGGCGTCAGGATTCCGTTTCCGCCTACGGCGAACTGCTCAATATTGGAGTTCTGGCAGGGATTGGTGGTGCTGCAGGTGGTTCCACCCTGAGCATTGGTCCCTTGGTTCAGGACATACATGAAGCGGCTTCCGTTGACCAATACAGCGCGGCCGGGGTTGGCTCCGCCTGAAGATACCGGCAGCCCATTGATCGGGGTTAGAAAACCCGTGTTGTGGTCGATCTTGTAGCCGCTAATGATGCCGTTACCAGTGGATTGTGCGGTGACCGTTCCAGTGACATAGAGATAGCCGACCGTATAACTGCGAACGCAAGACGTGACGCTGAGGATAACGCCGAGAGAGAGGGCGCCCATGAGAAGTGCCTTGCCGAATTTCGTAAACTTCATGCGATTCCTTCATCCTGGTCAGGCGTGTGCCGCCAAGTTTGATCGTTCCGCAGCATAGCTGGGTTGGGACGGGTCCCTGATGCATTGTAAAAGCCTAGGGCTGTTTGTGCCTAGCGCCAACCTGCCAAGAGCTAAAACAATGCAGTTTCCGAGGTTAACTCACCCGAGACACACTCTTTTTCAAGCTTGGTACGGTCAGCTTGCTTATTGAGAACGCGATTGTGATTTTGACGTCCGGGCAGGGTCAAACGTCAACGGCGGAGGGCAGCTAAACCTGTACCGGATGCCCTGGTCGTTTCAGTGTAAATTGACGGCAAGGTGATCGGTGTTTTGGGGTTCGAGATGAGTTTTAGAAGTGCCGGAGCCTCTCAGCCCACTCTGTCGATGAAAAGAAGCGGGGCCCGACCTCGATGAGTCGCGGAACCATCTGGAAGACAGCCACGCGATTCCAGGGCCGTCCGTCCCTCATGCGATACCCCTTTTCGTTCAGGCTGGCCACGATCTCCGCATAGGAAAAGTCCCGCGTCACCAGTTCCATCATCAGCATGAGTACCTGGTGCTCGGTGGCGTCGGACTCCAGTCGCTTGCAGTCGTCGGAGATGCGCAGTCCGTACGGAATATCCTCGTCGAAGGCACCTTCGGTTGGGGCTTCGGCGTCAGGTAATTCGCGCCGCCATTCGATTGCGACCATCTGCCACCCGGCCGCCGCGCGCTGCCGGATTACGCCGGCAACGAAAGGTTCCGAGATGACGTCTCGCATCCGCTCAAAATAGGCCATAGTGCCCCCTTCTTGAATTCAAACTTCACTGAAGGGCTTGCAATTCAATTGCCACCGCGAGGGAAATTCCTGCGATCTCGATTTCGAACAAAGACAAAGCTATGGCCAAACAGGAGTGCTGCGGGAATGTCGGCGGGTCTGTCCGTTAACGCAAATCCCTGTTCACTTCCGGACAGGTCCCCGTGGCGCCCCTCTAAGGAGCGCCACGGGCTTTTATTTGCTGGCTACCAGACGCGGCAGGAGTTCGTTGGATACATTGGCTTGCCCTGCGTGCAGCCGAAGGCCTTGCCGAACTCGTCGAAGTTCTGCACTGAGCCATTCACGCGCCATTGGCCCGGAGAGTGCGGGTCAACCAGCGCAGCCTGGCGAGCCGCGGCATCCTTGGTGTTCTGGCACCACACCTGCGCAAAGCCAAGGAAGTAGCGCTGTGCTTCAGTGTAGCCATCGATTCTTTCATCGATTGCTTTGCCTTGCGCCGCCAGCGTGTCAAGCAATGCCATGTAGGCAATGCGAAGGCCACCGTTGTCAGCGGTGTTTTCGCCGAGCGTGAGGTGTCCGTTCAACTTTTGCGCAGGTGTGTCGCCCATGGCCGGGGCAGCTTCAAATCCGCTGTACTCGTTGGCGACGCACTCGGTGCGCTCCTGGAAAGCCTTGCGATCGGCGGCCGTTTGCCACTCGCGCAGGTTGCCCTTACCGTCGTACTGCGAGCCTTCGTCGTCAAAGCCGTGTGTCATTTCGTGTCCAATAACCACGCCGATGCCACCGAAGTTTACCGCCGGATCGATCTTGAAATCGAAGAATGGCGGCTGCAGAATGCCGGCCGGGAAGTTGATGTCGTTGAACGACGGGTCGTAATAGGCATTCACAGTGGGCGGTGTCATGCCCCACTCTTTTTCGTCGACCGGCTTGCCCAGCTTGTTGTAGTTGTAATTGCGCTCGTAGACTGCGGAGTGCTGATTGTTGCCGATCAAATCGTCGCGGCTGACTTTGACGCTCGAATAGTCGCGCCACTTCTCCGGATAGCCGATTTTGTTGCGGATCATGCTCAGTTTTTCTTCCGCGGCCTTCTTGGTGTCGTCGCTCATCCATGGCAGCGTCTTGATGTCGTCGCCCAATGATTTCTCAAGCGCGGCAACGAGCTTATCCATGCTGTCTTTGGCTGCGGGCGGAAAGTTCTGCTTGACCCAGTCCTGGCCTACCGCTTCGCCAAGGGCGCGATCGCTCATGCTGGAGCACTGCTTCCAGCGCGCTTCCGGCTCCTGCTGGCCGCTGAGAGTTTTTGAGAAGAAGTCGAAGTTCTCGTCAAAAAAGGCTTTCGACAGCAAGCGGGCTTGGCCGTGCAGCGTCTGCCAGCGCAGATAGCTCTTCCACGAGTCAATCGGCTCGCTGGTAATGAGGCCGCTGAGAGCCTTGAAGAAATCAGGCGTGCCCACATCCAGCGTGTCGAAATGGCCGATGCCAACCTGCTTGAAGTAGGTATCCCAACCGAAAGAGGGCGCCAGCTTGTCAAAGTCGGCGACGGTGTAGATGTGGTAGCGCTTCTCGGGCTGGCGGAGATCGGTGCGGCTGAGCGAAGCCTGGGCCATCGCGGTTTCAATTTTCAACACCGCAGAAGCTTCCTTTTCTGCCTGCTCAGGCGTGTCGCCGGCGAGCGTGAACATCTTCTTCATGTGGTCGACGTACTGGCCGCGAATAGTCTTGAAGCGCGGGGAGTCGACGATGTAATAGTCGCGATCGGGCAGCGACAATCCACCTTGGTAGATTTGCGCAATCTGCTTCGATGAATCCTTGTCATCTTGAGAAACGCCGAATTCGAAGAAGCCGTCAGGAGTGCCATTGTTCTCAAGCCAGCTGAGCAGTGCGGGCAGTTGCTTGGCGTCTTTCAATGCGTCAATTTTTGCCCATGCGGGCTTTACGGGCGAGATGCCTTTCTTCTCGACGGTGTCTGTATCCATGCAGGCAGCGTAGAAGCTGCCGAATTGCCGTTGCAGAGGTGACTTCGGCGCCTTGGCCGCGGCGTCCAGCTCTTCCCAGAGTAGGTAGCGGTTCCGCTCACGAAGCAGCGAGAATGAGCGCACCCAGCGCGTTTGATCGGACGGAATGGAATTGGTCTTCAGCCAGTTGCCGCATGCGTATTGATAGAAATCCGTGCAAGGATCAACGCTCTTATCAATAGCAGAGGCATCGAAGCTCTGGATCGGCGGAACAGGCTGAGGTTTTTGCGTGTCTGCCTGTGCAGTGGTAAGGCTCGGCGCGGTAGCCGTTGTGATAGCCAGTATCAAGACAAAAATGTAACGGGAGAATTTCATTGGTTGTCCCTTTCAAAAACACAGTCAACCAGCCAATTCTGTCGGCACGCAGGGCGCTCGCTGAGTAAGGCCGGGACGACTATCTGCCGGCGCCGATAAAGGGGGCCAGCAGCGTTGGTAGAAGGCTATCACGTATTGTTACCGCTTGAGGCGGCAGCGGATACAAGCTGTGACAAGCGGTAATAAAGTTGGGGTCAATTGACCTGCGGGCATGATATTCTCTGCGGCGTGCCGGTCGCAGAAGCGACCCCATCGCACGGAGGTACGACATGCGGATGATTATGCAGGTTCAATTTCCAATTGAACCGTTTAACACGGCCGTGAAGAACGGAACCATTGCCAACACGATAAAAAAGATTATGGAAGCCACCAAGCCCGAGCACGCGTGGTTCAGTGAACGCAACGGCAAGAGAGGCGGCATTCTGGTGGTGAACGTCGACAGCCCTTCTGACGTTCCGCGCCTTGCCGAGCCATGGTTCCTCGCGCTTAATGCCGAAGTTGAGTTCAGAATCGCGATGACCCCGGAAGATCTGGGCCGCGCAGATTTGAACGCACTCGGCAAGCAGTGGGCCTAGAGCATTTCACGTAGCGACAATTGCCGAAAGAAGGACCGCAAAAAGAACGGCCGGCTGATGAAACCAGCCGACCGTTCTCCCTCCACTCAATTGTTTGTCTCTGGCCTATTTTCAGTCTTTGAACGTTGGGTGGATCGCAGCCATCTCACCATGCTTGCGCCTGCGTGGCACTTGAGCGCCCTTCAGTAGAGCTTGTGGCTGCAGTTTGTGCGTTGCACCTTCTAGTGTTTTAAATCCTTGGTGCGGTACTGCGATGCGAGCCTTTGCTCGCAGCCATCGACAATCCGCCCGTTGGGCGACTGATTAGCGTACGCAACCGGTTGTACCTGCCACTCCTTTCTTGCCTTCAAGTTGGCCGATGCCAAGAGGGACATCGAGATCTTTATTGCCAGCAGGGAAAAAATCGGAGCGGCCATCAGAAACATACCGTATCGAAATGCGAATTGAATTACTGAGTTGGTTGTGACGCCAAAGAAGTTGTCGAGCATAAGGTTGGACCTCCGGGACTTGCTGGTTTCCAGTTCATCAAGGATTCGTCTAACGGCCGGCCACTTTTCAGGGGAAAGCAATTTCCTAGGTTGGCGGACTTTCAATCCGAACCTAACTTGCTTGATGGACCTGACTGTAGGTTGGTTCAATGAACATGAGCAATGCGGCTTTCGATGTAAACGGGGGCAGCGGTGGTAACGGCCGAGAGGTTACTCGTATGGATGGCGCGCGAGCAGCGTGGTCGCATCAGTTGACGGCGCAACAGGTCGCGCAATTTGCACCGCGCGTTTTTCTGGCGGGGAAGGATCGCTGGGATCCGGAAGCCGCGGCGGCGAAATTGCCGTAGCAGGGAGCTTCGGGCACTAGTAGACGCCCGAAAATACACAGCCAAATTCGCGCGGGCGGCACGGATGTCTTTACAGCCCAGCAGCACGCCTGCAAAACTGAAACGTGGACACCCAAACAATCGTTATCCTTGATTTCGGCTCTCAGTACACCCAGCTGATTGCCCGTCGCATCCGCGAGCAGAATGTCTTTTCCGTCGTGCTTCCCTGCACGGCGCCTCTGGCCGAGATTGAAGCTCTCAAACCGCTGGGCCTGGTGCTTTCCGGCGGCCCTTCGTCGGTCTACGATGCCGATGCGCCGGCAGCAGATCCTAAACTGCTGCAGCTGGGCGTGCCAATCCTCGGCATCTGCTACGGACTACAGTTCATTGTTCATCATCTGGGCGGTAAAGTCCGTTCCGCATCCAAGCGCGAGTACGGCCATGCGGAAGTAAACATTGAAGACAGCGCAACTCCGCTGTTCACCGATCTGCCGCCCACCCTCGCAGTTTGGATGAGCCACGGCGACGAGGCATTGGAACTGCCGGCGGGATTCCATCGCACGGCCGTTACATCAAATGCGCTGGCAGGAATTGCCAACGAGGAGCGCCGCATATGGGCGGTGCAATTTCATCCTGAAGTGCACCACACGCCGCTCGGTTCGCAGCTCATTAAAAATTTCCTATTTAACATTTGCCGTGCGGCGGGTGATTGGACGCCCGCGCACTTTATTGAGACCACCGTTGCATCAATTCGCGCCAAAGTCGGCACCGGGCATGTGATCTGCGGACTTTCGGGTGGCGTGGATTCATCGGTCGCGGCAATGCTCGTGCACAAGGCCATCGGCAGCCAGCTTACCTGCATTTTTGTGAACAACGGCGTGCTGCGCAAAAACGAGTTTATCAGCGTGCAGAAAAATTTGCGCGACAAGCTCGGTCTGAATATTGTTGCCGTCGATGCCAGCAATCGATTCATGGACAAGCTGGCGGGCGTCACCGATCCTGAGATCAAACGCAAGCGCATCGGCGCGGAGTTTATCGCGGTGTTCGATGACGAGGCAAATCGCATTGCGCAACAATCAGGCGGCGTGGACTGGCTGGTGCAGGGCACGCTTTATCCAGATGTGATCGAGTCCTCAAGCGTGAAAGGGCCGAGCCAGACCATCAAGAGCCATCACAACGTCGGCGGCCTGCCGGAACGAATGAAGCTCAAACTGATTGAGCCGCTGCGCGATCTCTTTAAGGATGAAGTACGGCGCATTGGCCGCGACCTTGGCATGCCGGAAGATGTTCTTGGCCGCCAACCATTTCCGGGTCCCGGACTTGCGGTGCGCATTCTGGGCGAGGTAACGCCGGAGCGCGTTGCGCTGTTGCAGGAAGCTGATGATATCGTGGTGGGCGAGATCAAGGCGGCAGGACTCTACTCGAAAATCTGGCAGAGTTTTGCGGTATTGCTGCCTGTAATGAGCGTGGGCGTAATGGGCGATCAGCGCACTTACGCGTACACAGCAGCGGTCCGCGCTGTGCACTCTGAAGACGGCATGACCGCAGACTGGACGCCGCTTCCGTATGAGGTGTTGAAGCGCATCTCAAACAGGATCGTGAATGAAGTGCGGGGCATCAACCGCGTTGTTTACGACATCACGTCAAAGCCACCGGGCACCATCGAGTGGGAGTAATGTTTCTATCTTAACTCCTTTATTTTCAACAAAACAAACTTACACAAAAGTCACACGCGGTATTGTGCCTATTGGGTTTAGCTGCTAACCTTTCACATAAACTTGGACATTCGGGGCACTACTGCAATTAGTCGAGAGAAAGGTAAGCAGCAAGTGTTGAAGAAGAAACAGTTCGATGATCAAAAAGAGGTTCAGATATTCGACGAAGCTTTGGTCTATTTGAGAGATGACCATTGGCAATTCAGGATGTATTTGCCGACGGAGAAGAGATACGTAGTCAGATCGCTGAAGACCAAAAACAGAGCGATTGCTATTGAGAAGGGCAAAGACCTTTTCCACGACATTCGTGCAGAGGTTCGCAACGGCAAGAAGCTGTTTTCGAAGACGACTAAAGAAGCAGTCGCCGACTACATCGACTATCGCCAGACTGACGTTGACCGCAACACTATAGTCGCTGGCAGACTCGCAACCATCACAGCACACCTGAATCACTTCCTCGACTACATCAAACGCGATACACGCCTACGTGACCTCGAAGCGGACTCAGCTGAAGACTATGCAGGTTTCAGATTGGGCGAGAATGCAAGCATCAGCACAATTGCAAACGAGCAAAGCACGATCAATGCTCTGTGCAAGTGGCTACATTCGCAAGGCTACATGTCGTTTCCGGCATTCATGTTCCGCCGGTTGAAGATGGTTGATGGTCGCGCAGATGACATTCGCAGACAAACATTCACAGAAGAGGAATTCGAGGCTGTATTAGAGGCTGCGGAGACTTATGTAGACGATGCAAGCGAGGGCGACGACAAGCTTCACCG
>JADGNO010000156.1 GCA_017883405.1 Occallatibacter sp.
CAAATGCACTCCAGCGGAATCCCGTATGAGGAGGCCGTTCGCGAGTTTAAAAAACAATATTTACGCGAAGTTCTGGTGGCGCACCGGGGGAACCAGTGCAAGGCAGCTGAAGAGCTAGGTATGCACCGCAACACGTTGAGCCGTGCAATGGCTGAGCTTGGCCTTGATCTTTCTGAAGTTCGCACAGAACTCAAGCGTCCGGTGCGTAGCGAACGTCCTGTGTTTAGCGCCTTCCGCCAGGGCTTTCGCCAAGGATAAGCAGGAGCCGAGGCAGGCGGCGCCAAGCCGACATCATGCTGACCACTCCAACTACCCAACCAGACCGTATAGCTATTAAGCACGGGTTCGCCTGGGATGCCCAGGCAGCCTACCTGTTCGATATTGACGGCACGCTGATACGCAGCCGCGACCGCATTCATTTCAATTCTTTTGCCACGTCGTTCAAGCGGGTTACCGGCTTTGAGCTGTCGTTCGCGGGCGTGCAGCTAGCCGGCAATACCGACACCGCCATCCTTCGCGAAGCCTGCGAACAGGCTGGCATCCCCGCCAAGGTCATGGAAGAGCGCACTGAGGCCGTTCTTGAGGCCATGCGCAGAGCTGTAGCCGATCAGCGCGGCCAATTGGAACCGATCCGCATGCCAGGCGTTGAAGAAGTCCTGAGATACCTCGTCGGCAAAGGCGCCTGCCTTGGCGTCGCCAGCGGAAACCTCGAGGCAATTGGCTGGATCAAAATCGAGCAGGCCCGGCTGCGGGAGTGGTTCAAGTTCGGCGGATTCAGCGATCATTTTTCCGTCCGTTCCGAACTCATAGCCCAGGCCGCAGCCAAGGCAAGAGAGATGGCCGGAGCCAATGCCACAGTCTGCGTGGTAGGCGATACGCCCCGCGATATTGAAGCGGCGCACGCCAACTCACTGCCTGTGATTGCTGTCGCGACGGGCCACTTCAGTTTCGACGACCTGAGTCAACACCGGCCCGAGGCCTGCGCGACGTCTCTTGCCGCCTTGCTTGCGCACACGAAGGTGGACCAATGATGCTGCCTTGCTCGCATAGTCTCGCTGCACTTCGCCGAAACATGTGGACCGCGTCCATTTCTACTTTGTTGTTGCTTGCATCGCCTCACATCTTCGCAATCGCGCAGACGACTACTTCAGCGCCGGAATCAGTGCCGGCAAATGCGCCACAGAGTGCTCAGGCCCCATCCCTCCCCGGCGCAGATGCCGCACGGCCACGCGAGCGCGATCGTCGCCGTGCCGCGAAGCTCTATCTCGAAGCCAGCAAGCTTTTCATGACCGGGCGTTTTGAAGAAGCGCTGAGAGACTACGATGAGGCGGCCAAGCTCGATCCCGCCAACGACAATTACCGTCTGGCCGGTGAAGTTGCGCGGAACCATGCAGTCACCGCGCTGATTCAGACCGCCTCAAAGGATCGCTTGCGCGGAGATTCGGAAGGCGCTCGCGCAGCGCTAACGCGTGCGCTCGAGATCGATCCGAAGAACATTGCAGCCACGCAGCATCTATACGAGCTTGGCGATGATGCGGGCCGGCAACCGACGTCTGTCAATACCCAACAGGCACCTGATCTCAGCGACTCTGTGAGGCTTGAGCCATCAACTGAGCGGCATAGCTTTCATCTGCGCTCAAATAGGCGCCAGATTGTCGAACAGGTGCTCAAAGCTTTCGGCATTGATTCCATGATGGACGAAAGCGTGCGCTCCACATCGGCACGGCTCGACATCGATGACGCCGGCTTTGAATCTGCCGCGCAGGCCGCCGGCATGGTCACGCATACGTTCTACGTTCCGCTCGATGCTCATCGCGTGGTGGTCGCAGACGAAAGTGCAACAAAACGGCAGGAGTTCACCCGCCAGGTGCTGGAGACGATATATCTTCCCGGCCTGAAGGATGAAGAGATGACCGCCGTGAGCACTCTGGCGAAGCAAGTGTTCAACATGAAGCAGGCGGACATTGACCACTCCGCCGGCGCACTTGTTGTGCGCGCTCCCAAAGATGCAATCGATGCATTCAACTCAACCCTTCGCAGCCTCATGGATGGGCGCAACCAGGTCGTGCTTGAAGTCAAGGTGATTCAGATAGCGCATCGCAGCGAGCGCAATCTCGGCATTCAGCCGCCGCAGACTTTTGCAGCATACAACGTATACGCCGAAGAACAATCCATCCTGAGCCAGAATGCCAGTCTTGTGCAGCAGATCATCTCCTCGGGTCTTGCGGCTCCCGGCGATACGCTGGCCATCCTCGGCATTTTGCTTGCCTCGGGACAGGTAAGCAGCTCGGTATTCTCCAATGGCCTTGCGCTGTTCGGCGGCGGGATCACCGCCTCAGCATTGTCGCCCGGACCGGCAACGGCTCACTTCAACCTGAACTCCTCCGATTCGCGCGAACTTGATTCGCTACAGCTGCGGCTTGGCGACGGCGAAACAGGAACACTGAAACTTGGCCAGCGCTATCCCATTCAAACGTCCGCGTTTTCCGGCCTTTCTTCGAGCGTTCCCAACATCCCCGGGCTTACGACGGCTGGAAATTCCGGCAGCCTTTCATCGATTCTCGCTTCGCTGCAGGGATCGGTGCCCAACATTCCCCAGGTGCAATACCAGGATCTGGGCATGACGCTGAAGACTACCGCCAATGTCATGCGTGACGATCGTGTGGCGCTGACCATCGATCTGCAGATGTCAGCGCTTTCCGGCGCGTCCATTAACAGCAACCCGGTGCTTAACAATCGCGCCTACTCCGGCGTGGTTACCGTCAAGGACGGCTCGGCCGTGGTTGTCGTCAGCGATCTGGATAAGGCCGAGAGCCGCGCCATCAGCGGCACTCCCGGACTGAGCGAGATTCCCGGGATGAACAACATCACCGACAAGGACACGCAGAGGAGCTTTGCTTCGCTGCTGATCGTGATCACACCGCACGTGGTTCGCTACACCCAGCCCAGCGGCCACACGCCCATGCTGCGCATTGAGCGTGCATCGCAGGCGCAATAACTCTCCCATTAAAAAAACAACGGGCGCAGCCGAAGCTGCGCCCTGATTGCTTGTCCTTGCTTTGAAGTTACATCGTAACGCCGTCGAGCTTGGCTTGATAGGCAACAATCTTCTTCAGCGTATCGTACGGCACATTGGCAGGAACCTCGCGGCCGTTGATCACCAGCGTGGGCACCTGGCCGATGCCGAGATCGGAAGCCAGCTTCACGGATGCATCCACTTGAGCCTTTGTTTCAGCGGAATCTGCGCATGCGGCAACTTTGCCAGGGTCCAGGCTTGCCTTGGCCAATGCGCTGTTCAATGTCATCGTGGCACCATCGGGAGTGGCCAATCCGTCCTGGCCATTGAACACATCTGCAGCGAAATTGAAGAACGCGGTGCTGCCACCCATCTTGGCAACGCAAACGCCGTAAGCGGCCGCCTTGTTCGCCTGCGGATGAAGCGAAGCTATCGGATCATTCTGAAATACGATGCGAGCCTTCGGGAAATCCGCGACCAGCTTGTCCATATTGGCCTGTGCTTCCTTGCAATGCGGGCACTGGAAGTCAGCGAATTCTACGAGTTCAAGATCTTTGGATACTGCGCCTCTTGCGGGCCCCGTCGCTTCCTGCTGCAGCCTGGCGCGAAAATCCGCATAGGGTTTGTCGCCAAACGCAACAATGTCGTTTCCAGTGATGATGTGCTTGCCGTCGGGCATGGCGAAGAACTGCAGCACTGTCGGCTTTTCTTTGCCGCTCTTGTCGCCGATGTACACAATCACCTTGCTGACGCCGTCGACGGCCGTCTTAAGCACAGCTTCAACCTGCCAGATGCGGTTCTCTTCATAGCCCCAGCTTGCCTCGAGAAAGGCGTTGATTGTGTCGATGGTGGGCGTAGTCGCCGTAAAGAACTCGGGGTTCGGCTTGGGAAACACCAGTGCCTCAGGCGTTGGCGAAGCAGGTGCCGGTGCGGAGGGCGTGGCAGGCGTCTGCGCCGGTGCGGCGGGCACCTCGGTCTGCGCTGAGGCATGGAGAACGGTGAGGGACAGAATGGCCAGCGCGGCGGCGCCGGCGGTACGTGCGTACAGACGAGTCAAGCGGTTTCTCCTTATTTCGCGGCAGATTTCCTCTGGGGCAATCTACCCAAATTCTAACTTATACCTGCACTTTGACGGCGATCGGGAATCGGCGCCCCATTCCAAACGACTTTGGCGTAACCTTCAGCACCGGCGCCGCCTGCTGGCGTTTGTACTCCGACCGCTCAACCAGGTGCACCACCTGTTGGACGAGTGCCAGTGGGTATCCGTTTGCTTCCGCAATCCGCTCCGGGGTCTCGTAGCGCTCCACGTAAGCCTCTACGATGGGATCAAGCACATCGTACGGAGGCAGCGAGTCAGTGTCCTTCTGCCCAGGAAACAACTCCGCGGAAGGCGGCTTCTCCAAGATCGGCCAGGGAATAACTTCGCGTTCGCGGTTGAGCCAGCGGCAAACGGCATAGACGCGCGTCTTCACCAGGTCGCCGATCACCGCCAGCGCACCCACCATGTCGCCGTAGAGCGTGCAATAACCAACCGCCATTTCAGACTTGTTGCCGGTGGTGAGCACCAGCGCGGAAAACTTGTTTGAGAGCGCCATCAGCAGCGTGCCGCGAATTCTCGGTTGGATATTTTCTTCCGTTGTATCGGGCTTTGTGCCGGCAAACAGCGGTGCTAACGTTTGCGTGAAGCCGGTGAACAGGTCGCTGATTCCAATCACTTCAAATCGTATGCCCAGGTTCGCAGCCAGTTGCCGGCTGTCATCGATTGACCCGCTGGACGAATATGGGCTTGGCATGCCGATGCACGTTACGTTCTCCGCACCCAGAGCTTCAGTTGCAATGGCCGCCACCAGCGCAGAATCGATTCCACCGCTCAGCCCTACCAGCACTTTCTTGAAGCCGCACTTGCGCACATAATCGCGTGTGCCCAGCACAAGCGCGCGATAAGCAGCTTCTGTATCGTCTTCTTCGGCGGGATTGATAGGCTGCGTTTCAAACGGATCAAGCAAGACCAGATCTTCTTCAAAAGATGCGCACTGAGCAATCAGCTCTCCGCGCGCATTGAGCGCGAAAGACGAGCCGTCGAAGATGAGACTGTCGTTGCCGCCCACCTGGTTCGACATCAGCACCGGTATGCCGTCGCGCTTTGCGATTGCAGCCAACATGCTGCGCCGCACTGCGCGCTTGCCATGCCAGAACGGTGAGGACGACAAATTGATGTGCACGTCAGGACGCCCTCGCATCAACTCATGCATAGGATCGACTGCATACAGGCGTCGCGGCCAAAAGTTTTTATCGTTCCACGCATCCTCGCAGATCGTCACCGCCAGGCGCGTGCCGTCAAGCTCAACCACCTGCTGAGTGCGCGCAGCATCAAAGTATCGCTGCTCATCGAACACGTCGTAGAATGGCAGCAACCGCTTGTGCTGCTCCAGCAAAAGCTTGCCACCATCAAGCAGCACGGCCGCATTCACTGCAGGCTTGCCACTGTCGTTCATCGCAGGCAGCGCAATGCCCGCCAGGACAGCGGTCGTCAATTCACTGGTGGCCAGGGCAAGCTCATCCACCGCGGTTCGGCAGCGCGCCAAAAAACTCGGCTTCTCAAGAAAATCGGCCGGGGGATAGCCGCAGATAGCCAACTCTGAAAATACGGTAAGACGCGCGCCAAGGCCGGCTGCGCGGCGACTTGCGGCAACTATCTTCTCAACATTCCCGGTAAAGTCCCCGACCGTAGGATCGATCTGGGCAATCGCGATCTTCACATAATTAGTCTACAGCGCGACACAAAAAAGCCGCCCCCGGGGGAGAGGCGGCCTTCCTGTCCTTCCTCACTTAACAGGCTCTAGGAGCCCGTCCCAGTAAAGATCACGCCGATCGTGCGTATGATGATTTTGAAATCGAGCCAGATGCTCCAGTTGTCGATATAGTTCACGTCCATCGAAACATAACTGGCGAACGACGGATCCTGTCGTCCCTGCACTTGCCACAGGCCAGTGATGCCGGGTGTTACGTCGAGCCGGCGCAGGTGGTTCAGTTTGTATTCCCTCACTTCGCTGGCGATCGGTGGCCGCGGCCCCACAACGCTCATGTCGCCCTTCAGCACGTTAAGAAACTGGGGCAACTCATCAAGCGAATACTTGCGCAGCAGATGCCCAAGCTCGGTAATGCGCGGATCGTTTGACACTTTGAACAGCACACCGTCGCGCTCGTTCATGTGCGCCATTTCGTCGCGAAGCTTGTCAGCCTCCTGCACCATGGTGCGGAACTTGAGGCAGCGGAATACGCGGCCCTTCTTGCCAATCCGCTCTGACTTGTATAGCGCGGGTCCCGCGGAATCCAGCTTGACGGCAATTGCGATGACTAGTAGCAAAGGAGAGAACACAAGCAGGAACAGCACGGAAAACAGTACATCAAAGCCGCGCTTGAAGATGAGCGCGAGTTCCGGCACGTCTCCACGATGCAAAGGGATGGTTGGAAATTGCCCGATGTATTCAATCGGACTGTTCCATGCCAAACCGTCATACATGTCCGGAATAATGCGGAGATCCACACCCTGCACGCGGGCAAGCTCAAGAGCATTCTGCATCAATCCGTGCTCGCAAGGCGAAGTAAAGAATATCTCATCTACGAACATGGCTCGGGCACGCTGAAATAGGGTGTCGTAGGTGCCGATGATATCCGGTGTCCTGTTTGGGGACACCGATTCCTGCGCGGGCAATGGTACAAAGCCCTTGAAGGTGTAACCAAGATGCCTGATGCTTTCCAGGTGATGGCGCAGCGCATGCGCCTCAGGTCCAGTACCGACAATCAGTACATTGCGAGTGCCCACGCCCCGGTCGTAGCGGTTGTAGAGCATGAGTCGATAAAGAAACCGGCGTACCCCTAAGGCAACTGTTACCAGCCCGATGGTAATCAGCACTACGGTGCGAGGAACATAGACCGCTCGATCCAGATAGATTGTCCCGGTGAGAACCAACCCGGCGGTAAAGCACGCCTGCATGCTCATCCGCTGCTCATTCAAGACGTTTGAAATACGCGTCGGAGAGTATAAGTGCAGGCGCTTGCTGGTGAGGAGGAGGGACACCGTGAAAACCGAAAACAGCCCCAAAAGACTCCACATCGGGTCGTGGACAAACAGGGTGCCGTTCCAAAAATTCACTGCCAGATCGATCAACCCGGTCTTTAACACGTACATTGTGGCCACCGCACCTGCCACAATGATCGTCGCCACATCAAGAGCCATCCAGAATTTCGCGGTTCCACGCGTGACGCGCGAAGACTCCACTGAAAGCGGTACTTCCCATTCAATGGAAGAAACCGAAGCGGAAAGTCTTTGCCAGAATTCTGAAGTTGCCATTTGCTTCCGCAGACCTCAAGGGTTCTATATCCGGGGTTTTATCAGGGTCTGATACCCATCGGCAGATTGCAATGCGACAAAAGTGGTGCTGGTTAACTCTGAAGTTCTTGTTTCCGTGCTATTTGGCCGGTAAACGACTTTCAGATACACGCCCAGTTTCTACGCCTGCAGACCTCTCCAAACAGGTCTGCGCCTTGGCACGGCTCTTACTTGACCTGCCGTTGCACTTAACTGGTTACCAGCCAGAACTGGCCTGCAACTTGAAACGCAACAGCAAGTGTTAAACGTCCTCAGGATGAATGCGAATGGGATACTCTGCACTCATTCAATGAAATCAACGAGTGCGGAAATCAGCAATCGATACCCTTATCCTAACAAAGAAAGGATGAAAGACCGCCAAACCTGCGAATGTGCTTCCCACGTTCTGCGATCGGGATCTCGTGGAACTTTGACTGAATATAGAATCCCCCCACTGCCCCCGGATCGCAATACATAATATCTACAACTTTAGTTACGTTGAGATCAACCCCCAGGTGACAAAGGTAACTCATAGGCGTCCAAAGTTAGAAACTGTTGAATGTTGATATCCCCCGAAGTAATAAATCCCTGCAGCGGTCCAAAGTATGCTGCGCGGCCCTGGTGAAGGAATAGGACCGTGTCAGCAAGCCGTTCTGCAAAGCGCATATCATGCGTCACAACGATGCTCGTGAATCCGAGTTGCTTTTTCAAACGCTGAATCAGATTGCCCAGCCTTTTCGCGATCAGGGGATCCACCATTGTCGTCGGTTCGTCGTACAAAACCACGTCGGGCTGAGCTGCGAGCGCGCGCGCAATGGCGACTGCGCGTTTGCGTCCCGTTGATAAGCTCGCAGGCAGACTTTCAACAACATCGTCTGCGCCAACCATTTCGATAAGGCGATCTGCAATCTGTTCGATCTGATCTTCTGCCAGGCCGCCGCGCTCACGCAGTGGAAATGCCACGTTCTCGCGCACACTCAATGAATCAAAGAGCGCTCCGTTTTGAAAGACCATGGTTACGCGCTTGCGAATCTCGCGCATTCCTTCTTCATCAAGTTCCGTGATCTCCTTGTTCTCCACGTGGATGGAACCGGAATCCGACTTGAGAAAGCCCATGAGCAGGCGCAGTGTTACTGATTTGCCAACGCCGCTGCGGCCCAGTATGCACAGCGTCTGACCGCGATCGACTGTAAAGCTGACGTCCTCAAGAACTGGACGCCCGCCGAATGCTATGTTCACGTGTTCGAACGAGATGATCGGCCCATGCTCCACCTCTGACGGCTTCTCGATCGCCTCCGTCAGCTCATGCGGTAGCGCGTCCTCTGGTTCTCCGTTGGGCAGCGTTTCGGTCATCGCAATAACCTCAGCTTACGCGAAAAAGCTCTGGCGCGCCCTAGCCACGCTTGCCATCTCTGCCCCGCCTGAAGACCCGCGCTCGCTCCAGTTCGGCTGCGGAGTTCATGTTGAAAAACCATCGCGACACAGGCAGCCCATCTGGATGCGTCAGTTGCCCCGACTGCACAAGCTCCTCGGTCTGAACGATGTGCACTTGTTGGCCGAGCGCTTCTGCCGCAGCCTGGAAGGCCGAAAAACATCCACCCCGCCCCGCTTCCAGTTCGGCCTTGAGTGCTGGCAATGTCGCACGGTTCAGCACCGCTGGAAATGTCTGCGCAAAGCCGTTTACTGAAGGCACAACCACCGCGTGACCAGTAACGTGCGCAATTTCCTGCATCACCCATAGCAATGCCGCGGGAAGCAAGGGCAGGTCCACAGACACGAAAACAGCCCAGGGTACTGAAGTAACCTGCCATGCCCCGCAGACACCCCCAAGCGGCCCCCGGGATGAACCATGGTCGGCAACAACTGGAGCGAAGTTTTTTAGATCTGGGCGGTCGCCAGCTATCAAGACCGGAAGCCCTGCCTGGCGCAATAGGCCGATGGCATATTCAATCAGGAGGTGGCCGTTGAATTCGACTGTGGCTTTGTCCGCACCCATGCGGGTAGATCGTCCTCCTGCGAGGACGACCCCTACCGTGTCCGCGTCGGGAACTTGACTCAGGCGCCCGCCTCCTCCATAAACCGGATCAGCGAAATGATTCCGAGTTCAAAGTTCTTGAGGTGGAACTTTTCGTTTGGCGCGTGCAGGTTGTCATCAGGCAAGCCGAAACCCATCATCACGCTGGGCAAGCCGAGGTGGCGATCAAAGTCCCCAACGATCGGAATGGAACCGCCCGAGCGGATGAACACCGTATCTTTGCCCCACACTTCGTGCAGGGCGCGCGTTGCTGCCTGAATATATTTATTATTTACCGGAATCAGGCACGGATCGCCGGAGTGGATCAGCCGCACATCCACGTCCACTTCCTTAGGTGCGATCTTTTCAACGTAGCTTTTGTACAACGCGAATGCCTTTGCGGGCGTCATGCCGGGAACCAGGCGCATGGATACTTTGGCTGTAGCCTTGGCGGGAATCACAGTCTTGGCGCCTGCGCCGGTAAAGCCGCCTGGAATCCCGTGGATATCGACGGTGGGCCGCGCCCAGGTCCGCTCCATTACGTTGTAGCCGGCCTCGCCGACCAACTGCTTTGAGCCAACTTCCTTTGCTCGATACTCTTCTTCATCGAAAGGCAGGCTCTTCCACGCAGCCAGTTCCTCCGCGCTGGGCGGAATAATATCGTCGTAAAAACCGGGGATAAGGATGTGGCCGTTCTCGTCCTTGAGCTTGGCCAGGATATGAACCAGGGACACAAACGCATTCGGCGCGGCGCCGCCATACATGCCGGAATGCAGATCGGTGCGCGAGCTTTTTACTTCAAGTTCGGTATAGATCATGCCGCGCAGTCCGACGCATAACGTAGGCAGCCCGGGCGCAAACAACTCGGTGTCCGATACGAGTGCGAAATCGGCTTTCAGCTCCGGCGGCTTTGAAGCAACAAACTTCGCAATTCCCTCTCCACCCACTTCTTCTTCACCTTCGAACAGCACGCGCACGTTCAAGGGGAGCTTGCCAGTTGCAGCCAGCAGCGACTCCAGCGCTTTGACCTGCGCGACAACCTGGCCCTTGTCGTCGACTGCTCCGCGTGCGTAGATGTTTCCGTCGCGAATGGTCGGCTCAAATGGCGGTGATAGCCACTCATCCAGCGGATCGGGCGGCTGCACATCGTAATGGCCGTACACCAGTACCGTTGGCTTGCCCGCCGCATGCAGCCAGTCTGCATACACAAGCGGATGTCCGCTGGTTTCAATCAGGCGAACGTTCTCCATGCCGATACGTTGCATTTCGGTGGCCAGCGTTTGGGCGGCCTTGCGGCAGTCATCCGCGTGTTCCGGCAAGGTGGAAATTGAGGGGATACGCAGCAATGATTTCAGCTCATCAAGAAAGCGAGGGTAGTTCTGGCGCGCAAAATCAACCGCCGTAGAAGACATAAGTGCTCCTTTCAATTGCAGACAAAAGTGAGTATAGACCGCAAACGCAGTACGCGGCTCCGCCTGAGCAAATACAGCGTGCAGCAAATGCGCCCCGGCGCGGAACAATGCAGGCTAGTAACGCGGCAACTGAGGATCCACTTCGCGCGACCATGCGTCAATGCCGCCGCGCACCGATTGCGCCTGCTCAAAACCCTGGTTGCGCATCCACACGGTTACGTTCATTGAACGCACGCCATGGTGGCAGAGCACCAGCAGCGGCTCGTCGGGATCCAGTTCCTGATTGGCGCGCGAAGGCACTTCGCCCATCGGCATCAGCAGACTGCCTTCGATGCTGGTCTTCGCAAACTCCCAAGGTTCGCGAACATCAACGATCTTCGCGCTTTTTGCATTGAGCAACTCCGCGGCTTCCGCGGCAGAAATCTCGAGATTCAACATGATTCCATTTCCAAACTTCGCGCATAGCGAGCAGCAGATCGTGCCGCTCGCTATGCGCTGGTTCTCAACACGGTTTTATTTAGATGCGTCCGGCAGCAGGCCACGATCCTTCAACATCGCCTTGGTATCGGGCTCTCGTCCTATCCATGCGACGTAGGCCTTTTCAAGATCCTCAGTGTTACCGATGGAAAGAATCATCTTGCGCAACCTATCGCCGTTAGCGCGAGTGAGGCCGCCATTTTCTTCAAACCACCGGTAGGCATCGTCGTCCAGCATCTCGCACCACAGATACGCGTAGTACCCTGCTCCATAGCCGTTTCCCCAGATGTGCAGGAAGTAGCTCGACCGGTAGCGCGGAGGCACAGTGCTGAGTGCCATGTGCACCTTTTCGAGCGCGGCTTTCTCAAACTGGTCGGGGTCCTGAAGGGGAGCGTCGACGCCGAGCGTGTGCCACTGCATGTCGAGTTGCGCTGCAGCCAGCAACTCCGTCAGCATGTAGCCCTGGTTGAAGGTGTCTGACTTTTTAATTTTCGCAACCAGCTCAGCCGACATGGATGCACCAGTCTTGTAGTGCTTGGCGTAATTCGCAAACACCTTGGGATTCAGCGCCCAGTGCTCGTTGAATTGCGATGGGAATTCCACGAAGTCGCGCGGCACAGATGTACCCGACAGGCTTGGATAAGTCGTATTCGAAAACATGCCGTGCAACGCGTGCCCGAACTCATGAAACATGGTCGTGACATCGGAGTAGGTAAGCAACGCCGGCTCGCCCGCCGCCGGCTTACTAAAGTTGGCCACGTTGAACACCACCGGCAGCGTCCCCAGCAGTTTCGACTGGCCCACAAATGAATCCATCCATGCGCCGCCGTTTTTGCTGTCGCGCTTGAAGTAGTCGCAATACCAAAGCGCCAGCGGCTTGCCATCCGCGTTGAACACTTCGTAAACCTGCACGTCAGGGTTGTAGACAGGAATATCAGTGCGCTGCTTGAACGTTATTCCATACAGCTGAGTCGCGGCGTAAAACACGCCATTGTGCAGCACGTTGTTCAGTTCGAAGTAGGGCTTGATTTGCGATTCGTCGAGATCGTACTTTGCCTTGCGTACCTGTTCGGCGTAGAAATTCCAATCCCACGGGCCGAGCCTGAAGCCACCTTTCTGCGAATCAATGAGCGCCTGGATGTCCTTGCCTTCGCCCTCGGCTTTCGCCGTCGACGCCGGCACCAGCGCATCCATAAACTTGAGTGCCGCCTCCGGAGTCTTGGCCATCTGATTGGTCAGCTTCCATGCCGCATAGTTGGGAAAACCGAGCAGCTTGGCTTTCTGCGCGCGCAACTGTGCCATTCGCGCAATGGTGGCTCGAGTGTCGTTTGCATCGCCGCGTTCGGCGCGTGTCCACGAGGCATCAAATAGCGCCTTGCGCGTATCGCGATTGGTAAGATCCTGCAGGTCAGGCTGCTGAGTCGTATTTTGCAGCGGAATTACGTAGCCCTCAACCTTGCGCTCTTTGGCTGCAACAGCGGCCGCAGCCAACTGCGCGTCGTTGAGGCCTGCCAACGCACCTTTATCGGTGGTGACGTACGCTCCCGCTTTTGCCGCAGCCAGCAGCTTTGAAACAAATGCCGTGCTCAGGTTGGCTTCTTCTTCATTCAGCTTTTTCAGCTCGGCCTTGTCGGCTTCAGAAAGCCGCGCACCGGCCAGCACAAACTGCTTGTAGTCGTTCTCCACCAGCCGCAGGGCCTCGGGATCGAGCTTGAGAGTGTGCCGTTCGTTGTAGATTTTTTCAACGCGGGCAAACAGCTTGGAGTTCAGCAGAATGGCATCCTGCATGGCGGCGAGCTTCGGTGCAACCTCATCCTGCGTCTTCTGCAGCACGGGATTCATGTCCGCGCCCGACACTCCATTGAAGGCCGACATGGAGCGATCGATCAGCCGTCCGCTTTTCTCCATGGCCACGATGGTGTTTTCAAACGTGGGCGCGGCGGGGTTGTTGGCGATGGCTTCATTCTCTGCGATGTTCTGCGCAATGCCCGCTTCGATGGCCGGCTGATAGTCCGCGTCCTTGATCTTGTCAAAGGGCGGTGCATGAAACGGCAGCGTGCTCGGCGCGTAGAACGGGTTTGAGGGGCCAAAGGTTGCGGCCGCACTTTGCGCGCCTGCCGTGCCTGAAGCGAGCGCCACTGCGCCTGCGGTAATCAGTGTTGGAATCTGCGACAAGACAGTCCTCATCCAAAACGAAGGAATTTTCTTCATAAATACGGCTACTCCAATAATCGCCGATACATTGTAGCGAAGTCCAAGGGCCTCCGTCGGTGCGCCAAACCGACCCGTTAATCTTGAAGAGATGCCCCCGATCCTCAACGCGCAATCCGTTACCAAGCAATTTGGCGCAACTCCTTTGTTTCAGAACATCTCGTTCACAGTTGAAGATGGCGACCGGATCGGCCTGATCGGCCCCAACGGCGCCGGCAAATCCACGTTGCTGGCCCTGCTTGCCGGCCAAGTGGAGCCGGATACGGGAGAGTTGGCTGTGCGCAAACGCGCCCGCGCCGCCTACGTGCCGCAGGACTCGCGCTTTGCTCCCGGCCTTAACGTCCGCCAGGTACTCGAAAACGCCCTGGTCGCGACACATGTAAACGAAAACGAACGTGAGGGACGTTTACGCGAGTTGGCGGGCCGCACTGGCTTTGACGATCTCGACGCGGAAGCGGCATCGCTTTCAGGAGGCTGGCGCAAGCGGCTGGCAATTATGGAAGCGCTGATCGGCGCGCCTGATGTGCTGCTGCTGGACGAGCCTACCAATCATCTGGATCTGGCCGGCATTGAATGGCTGGAGGAATTACTGGCGAACGCATCCTTCGCCGTGGTCACGGTGAGCCACGACCGCTACTTTCTCGAAAGCACGTCGACGCAGATTATCGAGTTGAACCGCGTGTTTGCTGAGGGCCTGTTACGCGTAAAGGGGACCTTCAGCCGGTTTCTCGAAGAGAAGCAAGCATATCTTGAATCGCAAACGCGCCAGCAGGAGAGCCTGCGCAACCGTGTTCGGACTGAGATTGAGTGGCTGCGCCGCGGTCCCAAGGCTCGCACGACAAAATCCAAAGCGCGTATCGACACGGCAAACGCCATGATCGGCAAACTCGCTGCCATGGACACGCGCACCAGCGTGAACTTTGCAGGCATCGACTTTGAAGCCAGCGAGCGCAAGACCAAACGGCTGGTTGAATTCGAAGGCGTGGCCTGCGCGGTGCCCGAAGGCGAAAACGCAACTGATCAACCAACGCTTCCCTCTCAGACAGCGAATCCTGCCCAGGCGCGGCTGCTATTTGAGGGCTTCAACTTTATTCTTACGGCCGGCATGAAGGTGGGCCTGGTGGGCCCGAACGGCAGCGGTAAGACAACGCTGTTGCGCCTGCTGCGCGGCGAAGTCGAGCCTGCGCAAGGGGCTATTCGCCGCGCTGAAGCTCTTCGGCTTGTGTATCTGAGCCAGTTACGCGAGCTTGACGATAGCCTGACGCTGCGCCGCGCACTTGCGCCTGAAGGAGACGGCGTCAACTACCAAGGCCGCACGATTCACGTTGCCAGTTGGGCCTCGCGGTTCCTGTTTACGAGCGAGCAGCTTAATCAACCGGTCCGCAATCTCTCCGGCGGCGAGCGCGCCCGTGTGCTCATCGCCAAGCTGATGCTTGAGCCGGCAGACGTACTGTTGCTTGACGAGCCGACGAACGACCTTGACCTGGCAACACTTGAAATTCTTGAGGACAACCTGCTTGAGTTTCCCGGCGCACTGGTGCTGGTAACGCACGACCGCTATATGCTCAACCGCGTTTCTACAATCGTCCTGGGGCTGGATGGGCACGGCCAAATTGGCCGCTTTGCCGATTACGCGCAATGGGAAGACTGGCTCGCGGAGCAACAATCTGCCCAGTCCCCGCCCACTCGTACCGCAAAGCAAACTGACTCCGGCAACGCCGCCGGACCCGCAAAGAAGAAGCTCTCCTACCTTGAAGCGCGGGAATACGCCACCATTGAGCAGCGCGTTGAAGCCTCGGACGAGCGATTGGCGACGGCGCGCGACCGTGTTGAAGACCCTGACATTGCGACCGATGCGGACGCGCTGCAGCAGGCACTGGCTGAGCTTGACGCCGCCCAATTGGAAAGTGACGATCTTTACGCCAGGTGGGCCGAACTCAGCGAAAAAGCCAGTGGAGCGGGTTCGGGTGCATAGAATAGATTAGGTTGATCCCCGGTTCTGAAAGTCCTTATGCAGAATGCCGTAAAAGTCCTCATTGCTGAAGACGAGCCCAATGCGCTCATGGGCCTGGCCGAACTCATCTCCGGCTGGGGCTATCGCACTGAAACTGCGCGAGACGGTATCGAGGCCTGGAACAAGATCCTGGCTTGGGATCCGTCCATTGTGGTCACCGATTTAAAGATGCCGAATCTGGACGGTATTGGCCTGCTTACCAGGCTTTCGGAACAACACAACGGCCTTAATTCGAATCTTGCCGTCGTTGTGCTTACCGCCATGGGCTCCATCCAACTCGCCGTCGAGGCCATGAAGCTGGGCGCCTACGATTTTCTGCAGAAGCCGGTGGATGCCACCCGCCTGCGCACTATCCTGGGCAATGCCACGCGCCAGCGCGAAACCGAGATCGAGCTTGAAGTAGCGCGCCGCCGTTTGCGTGAGAGTGGAGTTCTCGGCTCGCTGGTGGGCAACTCCAAAGTGATGCGCGAAATCTTCGGCCTGATTGAGCAGATTGCGCCTTCAAATGTACATGTGCTCATCACCGGTGAAAGCGGTACCGGCAAGGAACTGGTGGCGCGCACTCTGCACGATCTGAGCCCGCGCAAGACAAAGCCTTTCGTAGGCGTCAACTGCGCAGCCATTCCTGAAACACTGATCGAGAGCGAAATTTTCGGTCATGAAAAGGGCGCATTCACCGGTGCAGCGGAGCGCCGTTCCGGTTGCTTTGAGCTTGCTGCCGGTGGCAGTCTGCTGCTGGACGAGATCGGCGAAATGCCCAATGGCACGCAAGCCAAGCTGCTGCGCGTACTTGAAGAGCGCAAGCTCCGCCGATTGGGCGGACGCAATGAGCAGGAGATCGATGTGCGGGTCCTGGCCGCCACCAATCGCGATCCGAACACCGCGGTTGCAGAAGGCCATCTGCGCGCGGACCTTTACTACCGTCTCAACGTCTTCAACATTCATATGCCGCCGCTGCGCGATCATATGGAAGATTTGCCGCTGATGGCTGAGAGTATCCTGGCGCAGATGAACGACAAGCACAATCGCCGCGTGTCCGGCGTTGCACAATCGATGATCGACCGCATGATGGGCTATGGCTGGCCAGGTAATGTGCGCGAATTGCGCAACACCATTGAACGCGCCGTCATCCTATGCCCGGATGGCGCGCCGCTGGATGTGGGACATCTGGCTCCAGGATTCGCAAAGCAACAGCCGGCTGCGGCACATTCATCCAATCAAAGCATGATCCCCGTCCATGTTGGCACTACGGTAGACGAGGCCGAGCGCCTGCTCATTCAGCGGACGCTTGAAGCTACTGGACAAAATAAAACGCGCGCTGCGGAAATCCTTGGCGTCAGCCTGAAGACGCTGCATAACAAACTGAAAGAATATAGCCGTACACGCCCGGAAAACAGCACCGACTGAGTCATGCGTCTCAAGACCAAACTCGTTCTGGCCATCACGACCCTGGTGTTCATCATTGCCGCGGTAGAATCGCTGATCTACGCGAGCCAGATGCTGAATGCCGCGGTCAAGCAGTCGTACGACACCAACCTGATGGTGGCCGAACAGATCAGGTTTGCTCTGCAGCATGCGCTTGTAGCCGGACTGCGCGATCAAACGGTCAACCCCAATGATCCCGGCCAACTGCGCGCGCTCATGGTCACGGCTGTGCGCAGCAATGACGAATTGAAGTCGATGGTTCACTCCGTCAACCTCTACTCGCTCACCGTTTACGACATCAACATTGGCGACAGCCATTCCATCACGTTGTTGAGCACGTCTCCGGAGAACGAAGATAAGCCGCTACCCAATCGACCGGATTTTACGCAGCTACTCAACACAAGTTCCTTCCAGTTGATCCCGCTGATCTTCGGCCCGCCGAAGGTTTACGACGTAGTGGTGCCGCTGGACAATAATGGAAAGCCGTTCGCAAGTGTGCATGTGGGCATACGCACTACGTTGCTGGCAGCTTTCTACCTGCCTTGGCGAACGGAGGCCGTTTCGCTGATGGGCGCCGCGCTGCTTACAGCGCTGATGGCGGCCTTTCTGCTCAGCAATATTGCGCTTGAGCCGATGGAGAGAATCAGCCGCCGCCTGGACTACTGGACAAACGCCGCCGAGACCGCGGCAGGTGAGTCAGCCACGGCAATCGAGCCCAAGCCCAAGCCAAACCAGGACACTGCGGCACTGGTTTCCACCAAGATTGAACGCATTGGCCAGCGTATGCGCAATGTCGAAGAAGTTTTCTCCGCCTTGAAAGAGAACCTCGACCAGATTCTCGGCAACCTGCAGGACGGAATTCTTTTGTTCACAGCCGACGGTCGCGCCGTGCTGGTGTCAGAAGCGGCCCGTCGATTTCTTGAGCTTCCGCGAGAATCGATTCTTGGACTTCAGGCACACGATTTATTCACTTCCTCGACCGTACTTGGCCGATTTCTGGGTGACGCTTATGCCGCCAGAGCGACCTTGGTGAATGAAGAAGTCCGCACAGAGATGGGGCACCGCATCCAGGCGTCCCTTGAGTTCATCCACGATGAGGACACCCGCCAGGGCCTGGGCGCACTGGTTACGTTGCACGACCTTGAAACCGCTGAAGCGATCGAGTCGGAGCTCGAACTCTCGCGGCGCATGGCGGCTATCGGCCGGCTGACTTCCGGCGTCGGCCACGAGGTAAAGAACCCCATCAACGCCATCGTTGTGCATCTTGAGCTGCTCAAGAACAAGCTGGGCGACGCCAGCCCTCCCGCTCAGCGCCATCTCGAAGTGATTGAAAGCGAAATTCACCGGCTCGATCGGGTGGTGCAGATGCTCGTGGATTTCTCGCGTCCTGTGGAACTGGATCTCCGCGAACAGGACCTGCGCACTGTAGTCGGAGATGTGCTTTCGCTTGCGTCTGCCGAATTGCCTACGCGCAACATTACGCTCGTAACCTCGATGCCTCCCATGCCGCTTATCGCCAACGTCGACGCCGACTTGCTCAAGCAGGCAGTTCTCAACGTGATTCAAAACGGGGCACAATCCATGCCCGAGGGCGGCAAGCTGGAAGTTGTTCTGGAAGAAGACAGAAAGTCGGCAATTCTCCGCATTTCCGACGAAGGAACAGGGATCCCAGACGAAATTCGAGAAAAGATCTTCGATCTCTATTTCACCACCAAAACGGAAGGCAGCGGTATCGGTCTAAGCATGACGTACCGCATTCTCCAGTTACATCACGGCAGCATCGACGTACAATCAAGAGCAGAACGTGGCACGGAGTTCAGATTGCGAATTCCGCTCTCGGCCACCGACTGGGGACGCCGGCATCTTCAACCGGCGAGTGCTGAAATCGAGAAAGGGCTTGCGGGATGAAGTTTCCTGCCAAGATAGTCGCGTGGGTACTGCCCTTGTTCCTCACCGGGTGCTGGTTCCATCGGAACCAAAAGACACCTGCGCCTTCAGTGGCGCCCCCGATTCAAACAACTTCCAGTGCGCCTCTGCATACCGATCCGCCGCCTGAGGTTACCATCCCGAACAAGCCGCGGGTATCTGAAACCAAGCTGCCATATCAAGCGGTAAAGCAGCCGCCTAAGCACAAGAAGGCGATTGCGCCGCCTCCTCCGCCGGAAACCCAACAAGCATCGGCCGGACAGATTGAAGTAAATGCGATCGGCCAGCTCTCGTCAGGCGACCCCGCTGGGGCACGCTATCAAACCGAAAACTCGCTTAATGAAATTGAACGTGGCCTCAACGGGCTCAACCGCCAGTTAAGTG
Organism: Occallatibacter sp.; assembly: GCA_017883405.1. Classification (GTDB taxonomy): domain Bacteria; phylum Acidobacteriota; class Terriglobia; order Terriglobales; family Acidobacteriaceae; genus Telmatobacter. The sequence goes on from JADGNO010000156.1 coordinate 19,252, forward strand.
AGCAGGAGCAAACCACCGCCGCGCACATCCGCGAAGATCTGAAGCAGGCGCGCGAAGCCCTCAAGTCCGGCGATGTTGATGGCGCCAGCACGCTGGCCGCGAAAGCGAAAGTGCTGTTGCAGGAACTGACGAATTAAAGGGCTGTTGACGAGTTTGCAAGTTTACGAGTTGACGAGTTCGCATAGGCTTAACGAGCATTGAGTTCGTCTGAGAACTTGTGAACTGGTCAACTTGGAAACTGTCTTACTGCTCTCCCCAGCTTAGCTTGCTGCGCAGCGCTTCAAAGAAGCCGCTTTCGTTCAGGCGGACTAGCTTCACGGTGTTTTTTGAGCGATTGCAACGCAGCTCATCGCCCAGGCGCAGCTCTACTGCCTGCTGGCCGTCTACCGTCAGCAGTGCCAGGTTCGGAATGCCGACTACCTTCACTTTCAGGCTTGCATCGCCGCGCACCACAATGGGGCGCAGAGTGAGCAGGTGAGGACAGATCGGCGTTACCACCAGCGCGTCCACGTCCGGTGTGAGGATTGGACCGTTGGCCGCCAACGTATACGCTGTTGAACCCGTAGGCGTGGATACAATTACCCCGTCGGCGCGGAACTGCGCCACATTCTTGCCGTCGAGTTCCACTGCAAACTCGCCCATGCGGGCAATGTCGCCCTTCGATACCACGACCTCGTTGAGCGCCTCGTAGCAGGAGTGCTGTTTGCCGTCACGCCACAGCGAAGCATGCAGCATGGCGCGCTCGTCAACATCGTGGCATCCCGCACACCAGCTTTCGAGAGTGGGATACAGGTTGCCGAGCTTGATCTCAGTCAGGAATCCCAGGTAGCCAAGGTTCACGCTCAAGATCGGAGTACCCGAGGAAGCAAAAACACGTGCCGCAGCCAGCAGCGTTCCATCGCCGCCGAGCACTATAACCAGGTCAGGATTCCACGCCACCATCTCGGTGCGATCTACCGAGGGCGCAACATCGGTGTGCAGAGCGCCTTCGCGATCCAGCAGCGGCTCCATGCCGTGCTCGCGCAGCCAACCTACGAGCTCGGGCAGAATCCGGCTCAGCTCTTCCTTGTGCGGCTTTGAAACGATTGCAACCCGAGCCATGCGATCAAGTGTAATGGATGCACGCGCCACGGATCTTGAATAACCAGGACCATCAGTAGCCGAGTGCCTGTACCTGCTTCGCCAGCTGGCTAACCCACTCACGCTCGAACATGCGTAAAGTGCATCTAACTTGCTGCCCCGTTACCCTTTCTTTGCGTACAGCAGAAACTCCTTGTTGCCCTCCGCACCGGTAATCGGCGACGGAATGATCTCCACGACCAGCCACCCGAGTCCGCGCACGCAATCCGCCACTTTAGCGATTGCCAGCTCATGCGCCTCAGGGTCACGAACAATGCCGCCTTTGCCGATGTGCTCCCGTCCTGCTTCGAACTGAGGCTTGACTAGTACCACAGCCTCAGTGAGGGCAGGCGCCGCAGCCAACACTGGCTTCAGCAGCAACGTTGCTGAAATAAAAGAAACGTCCATCACCAGAAGCGTCAGGTCCGGCTCGCCCTTCTTTGCGGAGAGTGCGGCTTCTTCGAGCAGCCGCGCATTTGTGCGCTCCATCAGCCTCACGCGCACGTCGTTGCGCAGTTTCATGGCGATCTGGCCAAAGCCGGTATCGACGGCAGTTACCTGTGCTGCGCCATGCTGCAGCAGGCAATCTGTAAACCCGCCCGTGGATGTGCCTACGTCGAGGCACGCCCGGCCTTCGGCGTTGATATGCCAGTGCTCCAATGCCGCTGCCAGCTTAAGGCCGCCGCGGCTCACGTAGGGCAAGTCGTCACCCAGCATGCGCACGGCTGCGTCTCCGGCCACCGTGGTCCCGGGCTTGTCTACTTTCTGTTCGTTAATAAGAACGCGGCCGGCCAGAATGTACGCCCGCGCACGCTCACGGCTGGGAGCAAGCCCCCGCTCAACCAGCAGTAGATCGACGCGTGTTTTGGAATGGCTTTCCAAGTTCTCAAGTTTCCAAGTTTGCAAGTTTACAAGTTGACGAGCGCTGCCACTCAAAACTCGGAACTCGCAAACTTGTCAACTTGTAAACTCGTCCACTGCTTTTACGGAATTGCCTGGCATGCCTGCAGAGCTGTCTGCGCACCTGTCGGCGTGGGAATGCCGGGCAAGTTGCATGGCTGACCATGGCCTGGTGTACGGCTGGTCACGTTCGAATTGCCGCTTACGGCATTTTGTGTTGTCACGCGCAGGTCCACAACATTTCCTTGCACCAATACCGTCGTGTCCACCAGGTCCGTCGTAGTCGACAGGATCGTCACGTAGGGCGAGTCGGGAGAACCGATGTAAACCTTACCGTAAAGCGAATTCTGCGTGGAAACAACAATGCGCGGATGACCCACAATCGTCAGCGTTTTCTCGACCGTATGACTCGTCAGGTTGGCAATTGTTACTGTGCCATCGGTCTGGTTGGCCGTATAGGCACGGCTGCCGTCGTACAGAACTGTCACGCTAGCGGGATTCTTGCCCACCGGAATGGTGTAGGTGGTGCCGAAAGTCGTGCTGTCGTTGCCAAACTGGTCCAGGCTTACGTCGATAACACTGATGGTTCCGCCCGCATAATTTGCCACTACAAGCTGACTTGTAGCCGCGTTGTACTCCGCATAGACGGGCTCTGCGGTCGCTGTCATTCCACTGGTTCCGTTCGGAGGTGTAATGCCGTTTGCCGTCACTGCAGACGTTGAAAGCGGCAGCGTGGGATGGCAAGACACCGTACGTCCAGTCTGGCCGTCAATAAACGGAGTGCATTGGTTCAGAGCGTTCGTCTGGCCATTGATTACCGAGACCGTGTCGCTTCCCCGATTCAGTACGAAAATGCGTTTGGTGTCTGGGCTGGGCACAGCATAGACCGGGCACCGGCCCAGCGCAATCGGCGGATCGGTTGTATAGGACTGGATCTCAATTGGTGTTACTACGCCGACCGGCTGCGCGGCGGGCGATACATTGCAGGCCATACCAGTGGGATCAGAAAAGTTCTGGCTCACTACATACTCGCGTTGTCCCGCCAGTGTTGGGCTGCCGACAATCGTGATCGGCGTTGGCGCAACCGGAACCGCCAGCTTGAACGAAGCGGGCGAAAGCTGAAAAATGTCGACCACATTCCCGGTCAAATCTGCAGCCCAAAGCCCAGCCGACGGCGACATAAAGTTCAATGGCTGTGCAGTCGATGCCAGCGTGGAGTAAGTAACCATCTTCGCCTGCAACGAGGTGGTGATCGGGAAGTTGGCCAGCGTACCGTCGCTGTTGAGCGTATAACCCGTGGAACCCAACTGGTCCAGCGTAAAGGTCTTCGGCCCCGGCCCGATGGGCGCAATCGCCATCACCGTGTCGCCGGCGTAGTCAAGAATTGTGACAATGCCGGGCGTGGTGGGTGAAGGCGAAGAAATGACCACCGCATACGACGTAGGCTGCGCCGCGGGGCCGCTCGGATTAATTGGCGTCACCACCGGACGGTAGTTGTTGCCGCATCCAGCTACCAGGGTAGCCGCAAACAGCGCCGCGCCCGCTTGGACCACGCGCACACGCGCCCTGCCTGAAATCATGGGAAAAAGACTCATTCAGATCTTTCCTGCTTACTAGGAGATTGTAAATCAGCCAGTCCGGTCAAAAGTGTGCCCGGGTTTCCTCAGCGCCAAGTCAGCAACCCCATGCGCATATGTCCTTTAGACGTACCCAGAAGGAGCTACGGTATCACTTTCTTCGTGCTCGTTCGCTGTCCGGCTACGGCGTCATCTCCACCAGGCCAGACTCGACGGCGCTGCCATTGCGCGTCAGCCGATGGGCTGCCTCGTCCCAATGCAGGCGGGTTACGGTGCCGCCGCCACTCTCGTAGGCGTAGGTGGTTCCATCGTCATCAAAGAGCGAGAAATCGGCGTTCGCACCTGGAAACACCCTGATCTTTACGATGGTCTGCTTGTCGCGGGTACTCTCTACAACGCTGCCCAGCGGCACAATCGACCCCGCCCGCACAAACAGCGGAATGGTGTCGATGGGCGCGGATGCCCTGATCGTCTGACCGCCCTTCAAACGTTCGCCGGTCCACCAGTTGTACCAGTCGGTTCCCGCCGGGAGATAGACTTCCCTGCTCGTCGCTCCCTGCTCGGTTACCGGCGCCACCAGGAAGGCGGGGCCCAGCATGTATTCGTCGCGATTGTCCACCACGTTCGCGTCATCCGGGAAATCCAGCGGCAACGCCCGCATGATCGGCGCGCCTGTCTTCCACGTCCGGTAGCCGAGCGAGTAGATATACGGCATCAGTTCATAGCGCAGGCGAAGATATTTTTCCAGAATCGGCTCGGCCTGTTTGCCGTACGACCACACCTCGTTTGCCGGCCTGCTGCCGTGCGTGCGGAAGATGGGCAAGAACGCGGCGTACTGGAACCAGCGCGTATAGAGTTCCGGATAATCGTCGTATCCACCGACCGTTTCGCGCGCGTCCTCGGGATCGAGCAGCGGCTTGTGCGCCGACTTGTGAACCGCAGGCAGATATTGCCATCCGCCAGTGTCGTTTGACCAATAAGGAATGCCGGAAGCAGTGACGTCAAGCCCGGTGGAAATTTGTCGCCGCAGCGTGTCCCATGTTGGGGAGATATCCGACGACCAAACAATGGCGCCCTTGCTTTGCTCGCCCAGATACGCGTCGCGAGAAAGTATCAGCGCGCGTTTTGCAGGTTCGTCGCGGCGAAAACCGTCGTAGAGGGCGCCCACGTGAAACAGCGGATAAACATTGAAGTACTGCGTTCCTGGCCCGACGTGAAGATACGCTCCATCGGGCGGCAGGTCCGGCTCCGTTTCATCCGCCCACAGCGAGTCGAATCCCTGGCTCAGGATGTTGTCTCGAATCGTATTCCAGTACCACTTCGCCGCATCTGGATTGGTGGTGTCGATATCCGATCCGGCGCGATCATAGGGCAGGCCGTCAATCGGCGTTCCGTCGGCAAGGTAAATGAACCAGCCTTTTTCTTTCAGCTCCGTGTAGTAGCGATCTCCTGGCACAAAGCGCGGCCACACGCTGATCATGGTCTTGAATCCCATGTCATGCAGCTTCTGGTTCATTGCTTTGGGATCGGGCCAGAACTTGGGGTCCAGATCCATCTGTCCCATTTTTGTGTAGTAGAACCAGTCCACAACCAACACGTCGGCCGGCAGGTGGCGGTCGCGATAGCCTTTGGCCACGGCCAGCAACTCGTCCTGGCTCGCGTAGCGCTGCTTGCACTGGATGTATCCATACGCGGCTTTTGGCAGCATGGGTGCGGGGCCGGTGAGCAGTCGATATCCGGCGTAGATTTCGTCCGTGGTGTTTCCGGCGATCACAAAGAAAGTGACACGCTCCCCTACTTCAGATTTCCAGCGCGTCTCCTCGTTGAATCCCGGCTCGATGGTGGTGCGCGAGGGGTTATCCCATAGCAGGCCGTAGCCTTTGTTCGTCACCATGAACGGGACGCAGAAGCTTGGTCCTGCCGTTGCCAGGTAATCGTTCCAGCACCGAACCGCATGTCCACGATGATCGAGGTAGCCTTCGTGGTTCTGGCCAAGCCCGTAGTAGTGCTCGTCGTCAGGCGATGCGAAGGTTGCGCCAACTGTATAAAAGGCTGGATCGCTCGGTCGCCGCTGTTGCTCAAGATAGGCCGTACCGTCTTTCTGATTCGGAACCTCCTGCGACCATCCCTTCATTTCAAGCAGAGTTCTGCCGTCAGGAGTTGCAAACGTGATGTGAGCGCCCGGCGTCGATCCGTTGAAATATTTGCCGATGTCAATTTGCGTTTGCACGGGAGGTTTGCCGCTGGGGCGCGGCCTGCCCACCTTCACCACCATGCGGTCGCTGGCGTACACGTCGTCGCTGTCCGTCTGGGTCGATTTCCAACTTGTGTCTGCAGGTTTGGCCACGATCCCAAAGCCCGGACCCGCCTTTGCAGGCTCCGGCCGCAAGCCCAGCGTTACACGAATAATGTTTGGAGCATAAGGCTCAAGAACTATCGTTTCGCCCCGGCGATCAATCAAAACCTGTTGTGTCGATGGCTGCGCTTGAACTGTCACAGTAGCAAGGAATGCAGCAAATATGGCGAACGCAGTCCGGGTCCGATACATCTTTCACCTCGAATCGCAGCAATCGTTAATGAATACGCGATACAGTTAGCTCTTTTACTACAAGTGACCTTGGACCCGCATCCTCACATACGCCCCGACTGGAAGAGAGTATTATGTTTCGTTCAAAACTCTCTTTGATTCCGCGTGGCCAACCAATGAAAGTGATCAAGCTAGCTCCCGCCCTTCTGATTCTCGCTGCCACTCATGTTTTCGCAGCTGGTCCATCAAAGCTTTCAGCAGACCAGAACAGAGTGCTTGAAAGCGCCCGCGCATCCGCGCTCCAATACGCCAGCAACCTACCAAGCCTCGTTTGCAGGCAGATCGCGCACCGAAATAACCTGAAGTCGAACCACTCTTTCAATGTCTATGCTGGCGGCATGGCCATGATCGAACCCGACTCGCATGAAATCGTCGAGGAGCAGCTTACGTTCGCCGGCGGTAAGGAGAGTCGCGCCGTGCTAGCCGTTGATGGCAAGAAGGCTTCGTCTGCCGGCCACACACAACCCGATGATGCGTCCCCACGCGGCGAATTTGGCACTATCTTCTTCCAGGTCTTTGATCCCGAGTCTCACGCCGACTTCGCCTGGGAACGCGAAGTGCATGTCCGTGGCCGGCTCGGGTGGTCCTTCAATTATCGTGTGACTAACGAGTACGGAACTCCCGTCATCAATCAACTAACCGGCGCCACGCTCATGGCTGCTTATTCCGGCAAAGTGGTAATCGATCCCGAAAGCAAAGACATTCTTGAAATCTCCTCGACGTTCGAATTGCCTGACAAGTTCCCAATCCAGAATGTCAAACGCAGGTTGTGTACGCCGATCAGGAAATCGACGGCAGAAAATACTGCCTTCCAGTGCGGTCTGAATCACACATGGAAACGAATACACGGATATTTGACAACCAGATTGACTTCAAGGACTATCACCAGTTTGCTTCCGAAACCACCCCTCACTTCGACTCTGATAGTCCGCATTAGCCGCGCATAAATCACGACTGCCGTATTCGTCTTCCCGCCCATTTGAAAAAGGGCTATGATGGCGCAGACGCAAATCTCATGCGTCTTAACGGGGGCAGATTTGTGACCTGCCTTAAATTCACTGCCGCGATCCTCGCACTTATTTCAACCAGCGCATTTGCCGCTGAATCATCCCAGCTCACTGCGGATGAAATGAGCGTGCTTGAAGATGCGCGGGCGTACGCGCTGCAATATGCGCGCCAGTTGCCTGATTTCATCTGCACGCAGATTACGCAACGCGAAGTCTCACGAACAACAGTCGGTATACTAGGCGCCGGCGCATCCAGCCGCGCGCCCATCGGCGTAACCGCAATGTCCAAAGGCCAGAGCGGCAGCGACGTTCTTGAAGAGCAGCTCACTTACGTCGGTGGCAAAGAGAGCTACGAAGTCCTCTCCATCGACGGCAGAAAGGTAGCCGGCATGACTCACATGCAACTTGCCGGAGCCGTGAGTGTGGGCGAATTCGGCAGCGTACTTTCTGATGTCTTTAACCCTGCCTCCCGCACCACCTTCACATGGGATCGCGAAGCGACTCTGCACGGCCGGCACGTCTACATCTATAGATTCCACGTTCCCAGGGAAGCCGGCACAGCCTTGATAGACAAGGACACGGATAAGGCCATACTCGCGTCCTTGACTGGCCGCGTTTACATCGACCCAGAAACATTCGACATCTTGCAGATCTCGTCAAAGCTCGACGTGCCCGCCGATTTTCCAATCCGGCTGGTCGATCGCAAAGTTGAGTATGCTCCACAGGAAATTGCCGGCAAGAGCTACAGCCTTCCGCTACGTTCTGAAATGCGCATGGAAGATGGATCGCACATCTACAGCAACCGTATCGAATTCAAGAACTACCATCACTTCACTTCCGAATCCATCATCCAGGTGGGAAAGGAAGTTCCGAATTAAACAATGTCTCGCCGGATCGCCATCGCGTCCGAACTCCTGCCGCCTGCAAAATCCGCTATGATGGCGCAAAGCCACCTGACACATCGCTCGCCGTGGAGATCTACTTGTTGAAACCCATAATGGCCGCCGCACTCGCGCTCGTTGTTCTTGCGCTTCGCGGAAATGCGGTCGAGCCCGCAAAGCTCTCTGCCGAGCAAACGAAAGTGCTTGAGTCGGCACGCGCCTCGGCGCTCCTGTACAGAGCGCAATTACCCGATTTCATCTGCACACAGGTCACTCATCGAAATACCGCGCCAAAGAGTCTTGGCACAATGGGCGCCGGTATGGTCACCCGCAACGCGGGAGCGATTCCGGCGGGGCCGGACAGTTCCAGCGACGTCATCGAAGAGCAGCTCACCTACACGGGCAGAGAAGAAAATTATGAAGTTATCTCCGTCGATGGCCGAAGAGTGAAAGGCATGACCCACATGCAGATTCAGGGCGGCGCTATCAGTGGCGGCGAATTTGGCAGCGTGCTGGCGCAGGTATTCGAGCCCTCATCGCGCACTACGTTCACGTGGGATCGAGCGGCAAATCTGCGCGGGCGGCATATTTACATTTTCGGATTTCGCGTTCCGAGGGAGGCAGGCACTACGGTGGCTGACGCCAGAACGAAGAATCGGGCTGTCGTCTCCTTCTCCGGCCAGATTTCAATCGATCCGGAAACACTCCAGGTGATCGAGATAACTTCAAAACACGACATGCCCTCTGGATTCCCAATCCAGGTGTTTGAGCGCAGAGTCGAATACGCTCCACAGCAGATTGCGGGCAAAACATACAGTTTGCCTGCGCAGTCTGTGATTCACATTGAAGATGGCGCGCACGTTTACGTTAACAAGATCGACTTCAAGAACTACCACCGCTTCACATCGGAATCCACGATCCGGTCGGTGGAAGTTGCTCCCAACTAGAACCGTCGGAGCGGCCGCATCCCATATTTCGAACGGCGAATTTGAAAATCCGCTATCATGGCTGGAACGCAATTAGCCCCTATATCCGGACGCAGAACCTGTGACACGCCTTAAATTCATCGCCGCGCTTTTAGCACTGCTGGCACCAGGCGGATATGCGGCCGAATCGAGCCCGCTTTCTCCCGAACAGACCAGGGTGCTCGAGGCTGCACGCGCACAGGCGATGCAATATTCGCACGAGTTGCCTGACTTTATCTGCACCCAAATCACGCACAGGTCAATGACCCGGGCCATCGACAACAATCCCAACATTGGCGGCGGCGTGTCCAGCCGCTCTCCGATTGCCGCCATGGCGGGCAGCATGGGCTACTCGAGCGACGTAATCGAAGAACAGCTTACTTACGTGGGCGGTACGGAGAGCTACGAAGTCGTCACCGTGAACGGCAGAACGGTGCACAACGTGAGCCACCTGCAGTTCCAGGGCGCTACCTCAGAAGGCGAGTTCGGCAGCATGTTGGTGCAGGTCTTCGATCCCGGCTCGCGTGCCACTTTTACGTGGGGCCGAATTGCCAATGAGCACAGCCGGCATGTCTGGGTGTACGGGTTCATTGTGCCCAAGGAGTACGGTACTGAGGTGATTGCCCGGGACACCGACAAAGAAGTTCAGGTGGCGCTGTCCGGCGAAGTCTATATCGATCCAGAAACAAAAGAAGTGCTGCAGATTACATCGAGTCTTGACCTGCCATACAATTTCCCCATCAAGATTGCGCAACGGAGCATCCAATTTGCTCCGCGTGAGATCGCCGGCAAGAACTACAGCCTTCCGACCCGCTCGCTGGTGCACATGGAAGACGGCAAGAGCGTCTACGACAATCGAATCGAATTCAAGAACTACCATCGATTCGCAAGTGAATCGACGATCCACTTCGACGGCAATGCCCAGCAGAAATAGCGCTGCCAAGTCGCACGAATTGCGCTAAATCGCGATCAAGCGCGGCTAACTCGCTGCCTTACTTCAGTGCTTGACCCATCCGTGCATGCCCGCCTCAAAGCTGCGCCGGTCCAACCGCGGAAGCGACCGCGCTATCTTGTCGGGCATCAATGCGAAGTGCCGCGCATCGATCAGCAGATCGGTTACGCACCACACATCTTCTTCAGAAGTCATCCACTGTTTGCGATCCAGCCGCGCCAGATTTACCGGCACCGAGTAGGCACGCAGAGTGTGCTCGCCGCGCAGGTTGTAGTAGTTCTCAAAGTAGCTGAGTGCCAGTTCGCGCAGTGTGCGGTAAACAGGCGCTCGAGACCGCAGGCCGGCAAAATTCGATTTCGCAATGCTGCCCCACAATCCGTGCTCACGATAAATAGCCAGCACATGATCGTCGTCGCGGACGGCTTCAAGGTCCATAAGCAACGGCGGATATCCGTTGGCGCGTAGCGCTGCCGCGGCCACCAGCGCACCCTCAAGGCAATGGCCTTTGCGCTCGCGCAAAACACGCTGCGGAGAAAAGGCCGTATCGGCATACTGGTAGGTTAACGAGTCGACAAATTTCTGAATGCGCGCCGGAGTCTTGAGCGAACAAAGCAGGCGCATATCCTGCGGCGACAGGCCCCAGTTTTCACCTTTGCGATGCCGCAATTTTCCTACTGCCGATGCCCGTGGCTTCAGTGGCAATTCAGTTCACGCTCCCAAAGAGATTGCGGCGATTATACAAAAGCAAAACCCCGCAGCCTGCATTGGTCGCGGGGTTTTGTGGGGCGCAACAGCCTTAATTCTTCGGCACGGCTGGCGGCGCGGCCTGTGGAGGCGGGCCTGCTGACCTGCTCTTGCGCGGATCACCGGGCAATAACTGGTATGGCTCCATTAGCGCCGTATACTTTTCCAACATCGCACGCAGAGCAGGCATGTCCGGCGCGCCGTTCCGCATCAGCATAACTTTCCGTGATGGCAGATCGTGCATTGCAATCAGCTGCGAAGCTTCAAGCAGGTTGACTGAAGTTTCAGCTAGATCAAGACCCGCGTTCCAATCCGCGTTGGGATCGGCAAGCCACTTCTTGTTGTTGGTTACCGCTTCAGTCAAATGATTTTCGCGATCGGGAACGTCTTCGATAATTTTCTCGCCGCGATTGCGGAACATGCCCATC
>JADGNO010000001.1 GCA_017883405.1 Occallatibacter sp.
CTGGCGACGATCTCCGCCACATCGATTGGAATCTCTTCGCGCGCACCGAGCGCACATATCTCAAACGCTATCGTGGCGAAACCAACAGCCAGCTCACCATCCTCCTCGACGCCAGCAATTCCATGCAGTACACCTCAGGCCCGCCCGCCAAGATGGATTACGCGCGCTATATCGCTGCTTCCCTCTTCTACCTCGCTATTCGCAATCAGCGCGACGCCGCCGGCCTCATCGTGTTCGACGATGAAGTGCGCGAATACATTCGGCCGTCCACCCGACCCGGCCAGCTTTCACGCCTCTTCGCAGCCCTTGAAAACGCTGAAGCCCACGCACGCACCAACTTCACCAAGCCGTTCCAGCATTTTCAAAATTTCCTTCACCGCCGCGGCATCGCCATCGTCATTTCCGATTTCTACGAGCAGCCGGAAGCCATCATCGACAACATCGCACCTCTTCGCTATCACGGCCACGAAGTCGTCCTCTTCCACGTTCTCGATCCCGAAGAAATTCGCCCCAAGATGAAAGGCTCCGCAGTCCTCGTTGATCTCGAAACCGATCGCCGCATTGAAGTAGTCCCCGACTACGTCAAGACAACTTACCGCGCCAAAATCGATGCGCACATCGAAGACCTGCGCACCCGCACCCGCGCCGCCGGAATGGATTATCAACTGCTCGTCACCAGCAGCCCGCTGGACGAAACCCTGCGCCAGTACCTCACTCTACGAAAGGCGGAGAACTGATGGGCCTGTTAGCACCATGGTTTCTCGGCGGCCTCGCCGCACTCGGCATTCCGGTCTTCGTGCACCTGCTGCGCAAGCACGTAACGACTCCTCGCCCCGTCAGCTCACTCATGTTCTTCGAACGCGGCACCCAAAGTTCCACGCGCCATAAAAAGCTTCGCTATCTTCTCCTCTTTGCTTTGCGATTCGCGCTGATGCTCCTCATTGTGCTCGCCTTTGCGAATCCTTTCATCCGTCGCGCCTCTGCCGATGCCAACGGCCGCCTGCTCATCATCGTTCTCGATAACTCATTCAGCATGCGCGCTGCCGGCCATTTCGACCAGGCTAAGCGCCAGGCGCTCGCCACGCTCGCCGCTAAACCACATTCTGCCAAAGCGCAAATCATGGCACTCGGCGGCCGGCTTGAAATACTTACTCAGCCCATCAGTGACGAAACACAGCTTCATGCCGCGCTAGAAAGCATTCAGCCCGGTGACGGCCATGCGAACTTCGGCGATCTCGGCCGCAGCATCCGCGCGCTGAGCGAAACTATCCACACACCCATCGACCTGCACCTATTCAGCGATCTGCAGCGCTCAGCCATGCCGTCCAACTTCGCTGATATGGTGCTACCCGGCAACGCCAGTCTCACACTGCACTCCGTTGCGTCCCGCACGACCGCGCCGAACTGGGCCGTCGAAAGTGTTGAAGCTCCAGCCGAACTGGCCGACCCCAAAGACCCGAAACAGTCCCGCGTGCGTGCTGTCATCGCAGGCTTCAACACTCCTGCAGTGTCCAGGTCCGTCAGTCTCGTTATCAACAGCAAAGTAGTCGCGACGCGTAATGTCGCAGTCCCAGCCAACGGCCGTGCCACCGTCGAGTTCACTCCCCTCGATGTCGGCTACGGATTCAATCGCTGCGAGATCCGTATCGACGGCTCCGACGCACTCGCCGCCGACGACGCCAGCGTCTTTTCCGTTCGCCGTTCCGACCCCGAACGCGTTCTCTTCATTCACAACGCATTCGACACGCGCTCCCCAGTCTATTTCGGCGCAGCCCTGCAGGCGGCCGATCACGCATCCTTCATTCTTCAATCAGCAAACGCCGAACAGGTTCAGGATCTCGACCCATCCATGTTCGCTTTCGTCGTGCTTTCAGATACGCCCATGCTGCCATCCATCTTCGCCAACACGCTCCAGAAATATGTTGCAAAGGGCGGCAACGTACTGGTCTCGCTCGGTACTTCAGGCGCGCAATCTGCGCAAATTCCGCTATGGGGCAGCAATGTAGCAGAACGCCGTAACTATGCGCAGACCGGCAGCACCGCATCGATCGGCCGCGTGGACTTTAGTTATCCCGCGCTCGTGCAGGTAGAACCGGGCCGCGATAACGGGGGTTGGGCTGCCATTAAAGTGCTGTACGCATCGATGGTCAATCCCGCACAGGCCCGCGTCGCAGCATGGCTCAATGATGGAACGCCTCTTATTCTCGATAAGCAAATTGGCGAAGGCCACATACTACTGCTCACTACAGGACTTGAGAATCTGACCAACGATTTGCCCCTGCATCCCGTCTTCGTCGCGTTCGTCGATCATGCTGCGCACTATCTCTCCGGCGCCGATCAACTGAGCGTCTCACGCCTCGTCGACTCGTACGTACAACTCCGTGCTGCATCGCAACCGAGCGGCTCACTCGGCACCGTTGAAGTCACCGACCCTGAGGGCCAACGTCCTCTCTCACTCGACGAAGCACGGCACGCGCAATCAATTCGCCTCGAGCGCACCGGCTTTTATCGCATCCGTTTCGCCAGCGGACGCGACGCGGTAATCGGCGTCAATGCCGATCGACGCGAGTCCGATCTGTTGCCCATGTCGGACGATCTTCAAAAACTCTGGAGCGGCAGCTCCACCGGCCAGTCAGCGCAAACCGCCGCATCCACAAATGAAAAGCAATACCGCCCCGTAAGTCTCTGGTGGTACGTCATGCTGCTCGCGCTGATCGCCGTAGCAGCTGAAAGCTTTCTTGCCAGCAGTTACATGGGTACGCAGAGGGAGGAAGCATGAGTAATCAACTCGAGCTCAATTCCTATATTGCACAATTGCGCCACCGCTTGCGCCTTGACGCTTGGCTTCGCGGTGCAACAATCTTCACCGGCACGGCGCTCGCCGTCACAGTTGCGCTGGTGTTGGTGCTCAACCATCTTGCGTTTCCAGATCGCGGGCTACTCGTGGCAAGGCTCTTGATCTTCATCGCACTTGGTGTGGCCGCCGCACTCGGCATTGCTCTCCCGCTCGTCCGGCTTACCCACGCACGCGTTGTCCACAAAGCAGAATCCTCTACTCCCGAGCTTCAGCAACGCCTCACCACATTTCAACAGCGCGAGAGCAGGGGTAACGATCCTTTTCTCGAACTGCTCGCAGCTGACACTCTTTCCAAGCTGCAGGATTCAACTCCATCTACACTCGTACCGGAGAAACGCCTTTTCGTCTTCTCCGGCGCAGGCTTCGCATGTCTCGCAGTCCTCGTCTGGCTCATCGCCGCCGGCCCTGGATACCTTGGCTACGGCTCGTCTCTGCTCTGGACCGGCCCAAAGAAAAACGTTGCGCCGCTCTACTCAATCGCTGTCACTCCGGGCAACGTCACCGTTCGCCGCAACAGCGACCAGCCCGTGCAAGCGCACATCAGCGGCATGCAACCTGTCGGCGCAAAGCTCTACGCGCACTTCCAGAGCGCCGCCGGCTGGGAACCAGTGTTGATGCAGCCGGCGCCACAATCCGTTGGCGGCACCAACTTCCAGTTCGTCCTCGCGGGTCTGCCTGAAAACGTGGAATATTACGTTGCGGCCGGTCCTCTCGTTTCTCCGCATTACAAAGTTCACGTTGTCGATCTTCCGCAGGTAAAAGAGATCGGCGTCACGTACAACTATCCAAAGTGGACCGGCCTGAAGCCAGTTGCAGAAGAACACTCGGGCGATCTTCGCGCCCTCGAAGGCACCGACGCAAAAATTGAAATTCAGATGGACCGTCCGCTCAAGAACGGCGAGCTCACTCTCGATAACGGCCAGAAAGTCGCGCTTACCGGAGGCGCAGGCAACAAGTACGAAGCCATCATCCACATGCAGAAAGACGGCGCATATCACGTAGCCGCAACTGAAGACGATCAGCCCGTCCGAATCTCCGAAGACTACTTCATCGCAACTGACAAGGCAAATCCTCCGGAGATCTCCATCATCCGTCCCGGCGGAGACTATCGCGCCAGCTCTATTGAAGAAGTAACGCTCAGCGCAAAGGCCACCGACGAATTCGGCCTCGCCGATGTGCACCTTCACTACTCCGTCAACGGTGGTGCCGATCACGACTTGAGCCTGCTTAAAACACCAGGCGCAAAGAGTGCTGATGGCAAAACAACGCTCGCCCTCGAAGATTTCAAACTCGTGCCCGGTGATCTTGTCAGCGTGTACGCCACCGCGCGCGACGGCCACAGCGAAGCCCGCACCGACATCAATTTCATCCAGGTCGATCCCTTCGAGCGCGAGTTCTCACAATCGCAGCAGAGCGGCGGCGGTGGAGGCGGTGGCGGAGGTGGCAGCAACAACCAGACTGAGATCTCCAAGCGCGAAAAAGAACTGATCGCCGCCACGTGGAAGCAGCAGAACGACAAAGCCGCCACTCCTAAAGACAATGAAACGCAGGGGCAGTTCCTCTCGGACGCGCAGAAGAAACTTCGCGATCAGGTCACGGCGCTCTCCGTCCGCATGCAGAGTCGCGACCTCTCATCAGCCAATCAGGAATTCACTGACTTCGATAAAGACATGCAGATCGCCGCCCAGGCCATGGCGCCCTCAGCCGACAAGCTGAAAGCAACACAGTGGAAAGACGCTCTTCCTCTTGAGCAAAAAGCGCTTCAGGCCCTGCTGCGCGCCGAGGCCACCTTCCGCAAAATCGAAGTGGCATTCGGTCAGCGCGGTGGAGGGGGAGGAGGAGGAGGCAGCACAGGACGCGACCTCGCCAGCTTGTTCGACCTCGAACTCGACACTGAAAAGAATCAGTACGAAACCGCGCAATCTTCCTCGCCCGCCGAACAACATGAGAAAGAGATTGAGGACGCTCTGGCAAAGCTCGATGCCCTTGCACGCCGACAGGAAGACCTGGCCAACCAGCAACACAATCCACAACAGAGTTTTCAGGAACGCTGGCAGCAGGAAATGTTGCGTCGTGAGGCTGAACAGTTGCAGCGCCAGATGGAGCAGATGGCTCAAAACGGTCAGAGCCAGCAAAATGGTCAACAAGGAAGCCAGCAGGGTCAGCAGTCCACCTCGCATCAATCAGACTCAAACCAACAGAACAATTCGCAGAGTCAAGGCAACTCGCAGAGTCAGAGCAGTTCGCGCGCATCTGGAAAAGAAAGTACCGGGCAATCGTCAGGTGCTTCTGGCAACTCGTCACACTCCGCCGATCAGCGCATTCAACAGGCACTGAGCCGCTTGGGCCAGGCCACCGACGCTATGAAGCGCAACGGCAATGCGCAACAGAATTCCGAGGCCGCACAGCAGGCGGCGGACCGCTTGCGCGAAGCCACCAACCTTATGTCCGGCACGCAACAGCATCTCGCCACAAATAAGGTCGACTCACTTTCTCGCGAAGCTTCACGCATTCAGCAGGAGGAACGCGCACAAGCCGGCCGTATTGACAAGCTTGCTTCGGGCCAGGGTGGGACCGCTTCATCTGAGTCCAGCACACCTGACCTCGACAGTATGATGTCAAAGGTGCACGAACGCGACCAGCTCGCCGCACAACGCCAGCAACTTTCTGACGATCTTTCGAAATTGCAAGGGAACATACGCGACGCCGCTCGATCAATGGCTCCCAATCAACCCGAAGTTGCGAAGAAGCTTCGCGACGCGGTCACGCAAATGGACGACGCAGACCTCGACAATCATGTACAGCGAACGGCGGACTGGTTGCGAAGAGGGGTCAATCCTAATTCGCTTGGAACCGAAGGTCAGATCGCACAAGGGCTTTCCAAGCTGAATCAGCAACTCCAGCAGGCACAGAAAGAATTCGGCCAAGGTGGCAATCCCGGCAATCAGTCTCAAGGCAACGGAGATCAGACCGCAGCTCTCAATCAAGTGGAACGTCTGCGCCGCGCCATTGAAGGAATGAGTGCACCAAATCGCGGCAACAACAGCCAAGGACAGAACGGAAATAGCCGCAACGGCAACAAAGGTCGCCAGCCCGGCAACGCGACTCCGCAAGGCAACCCCGGATCGCAAGCTAATGCAAACGGCCAAATGGCATCTCAGCAAAACGGTGGTGCGCCAGGCGGTCAACAGTCCAATGGCAATCCCGGACAGATCGGCGGCAACCGCATTGGTGGAGACCTAGGCAATCAGCGCCGCGGCGGAGCAGGCGGCGATATCCGCACAAGCGGCGCGGGTGCTGACGGCACCGTCTGGGGAAACATCAACACCGGCAACAATACTTATGGCTCACCGCGTCAACAGCAGGCCGCGCCTGCTGACGCATCCGGCAATCCCGCCGATACCGAGCGCGATTTTGCGCAGCGCATGCGCGAACTCAACCAATTGCGTCAGATGGTGGCCAGCGATCCTCAAGCTTCCAAGGAAGTAGCGGAGCTTACCCGGCAAATGCAAAACCTCGACCCCAGCCGCTTCACGGGAAATCCGGCCATCGTCGAGCAAATGCATCGTGAAGTGCTCAGCTCCGTTGACAAGCTGGAACTCCAGCTTCAGCGGCAGAACATGTCATCTTCTGCGCGTGCGGGCAAACCATACACTGTCCCAACCGGATATCAGGACTCGGTCGCCGATTACTATCGACGCCTAAGCGACGATCACAAGTAGAGCATCTTCACAGCACGATTGCACCAGAACTGGCGCGGCTATTTTTCAGGCCAGTCTCTATTCGGCTCGGCCGACATTTCGAAAACAAGTTCGCCGCCGGCGACAATTTCGGAATGCTTGAGCCAGTAGCGATGCAGCGGAACGCCATTCAATGTGGCTGAATGGATGTACCGCTTCCCTGCCGATGTTCCCGCAGCGCGAATTCTGAAAAGCTTCCCATTGTCGAATCGAATTGTGGCATCGTCATAGATTGGCACGCCAATCTCATACACCGGGGTGCCCGGATTGACCGCATAAAATCCAAGCGCGCTCATCACAAACCAAGCCGACATTTGTCCCGCGTCATCATTGCCGGCCAGCCCTGCGGCAGCATCCGAGTACTGCGTTTCTAACAACGTACGCACATGCTCCTGAGTCTTCCATGCCGCGCCCGCGTTGTCGTAGAGATACGCAATGTGCTGGCTCGGCTCGTTACCGTGATCGTAGAGGCCGCGCGAAAACAGCTCGTCCAGTTTTGAAATGAACACCTCGCGCCCACCCACCCACTCAATCAGTCCCGGAATATCCTGAGGCACAAAGAATGTGTACTGGAACGGCAATCCCTCTGTGATGTAGCTGGCCGGTTTGGCCGGATCGAAAGGACTATCCCACGAACCATCCTCATGCCGTCCGCGCGCGAATCCAGTTTGCCGGTCGATGACGTTCCTGTAATTCTGCGCTCGCTTGTGAAATAACTCTGCATCCTGTTTACGCCCCAAGGCTTCGGCCATTTCGCCAACAAGAGCATCGTCGTATGCGTATTCCAGCGTTCGCGATACCTGTTCGTTCTTGTGGAACGCATCGCTCAGATGATCTTCAATCGGAATGTACCCATACTTAACATACGAATCGAGTCCACGCCGCCCGCGGCCATCAATATACAAATCGCGATCCCCGGGAAGCTCTGTCGCATTCTTCTTCATCAACCGATAAGCTTCATCCACATCGAACCCGCGTATGCCCTTGAAATACGCGTCCGCAATCACCGACACTGCATGATCACCCACCATCTCTGATGTGTAGCTATTCCACGCAGGAAAGATAGGTAAATACCCGCCCTGCTCGCCTTTGGCAATGAGCGACTTCACCATATCAAGCTCGCGCGCTGGATCGAGAATCGTCAGCAGCGGATGAACCGCACGAAACGTGTCCCACAGTGAGAAGTCATCGTAGTACGTAAATCCCTTCGCAATTTCGGTGCGACCCTCATTCGCAAATCCAGGATAGGTGCCGCTCACATCGCTGAAAACGCGCGGCAGCAACATTGCATGATAAAGCGCCGTATAAAACACGCGCTTTTGTTCTGGTGCGGCTTGAATCTCGATCTTCCCGAGCTCCTTGTTCCATGCGGCTCGCGTCTGCTCAACGACGCGATCAAAACTCCATTCCGGAATCTCGCTTTCAAGATTCTTTCTGGCTTCTTCCAGACTCGTGAATGAACTCCCTATTCTTGCTTGCACAGTTTCGCCCGGCCTCACATCAAACGAAACATATGCGCCCGGCGTGCCGTCAGTCCCTTTCTGATTTGTTGCGCCCTCATGCTTGTCACTTCCGGCCCACGTTCCACCCACGCGAAACTCATGATCGAACTGCACAACAAAATAGCCACTGAAACCAGCAGGCTTTCCGCTTCCGGCGTAGAGCCTGCGCGCTGGGTCAATTACTTCGATCTCGTTTCGGTCCGCGTCAACTTCGACCGTGCCTTCTCCTTTGACCGAGTTGGCTTCGACAAGGATCCAGCTCTTGCCGCCCTTCTCAAATCGAAACCGCATCATTCCGGCTCGCGTCGTACCGGCAAGCGCGACATCGATTCCGTAATCGTCAAGTCTCACGCGATATTGTTGAGGCTCTGCAATCTGATTGCTGAATGTCGAGCTCCGCTCCTCCGCGCCAAGCCTCAGCTCACCTGACTCCGCCATCAGCGTCACGCTGCCGTAGTCCTGCGTACACGAGCCGGTCAGGAAGTGACTGCCCCTGAAGCCTTGAACGCGTTTGTCTGCTTCATAGTTGGGCGCAATGCATTTCACGTTCCCGGCGCGTGTCTGCGGTCCCCACTGGGTCATCGCAAAAGGAAGTCCGGCGGCAAGAAATGTCTGGCCCTCGCGCGCTGTTCCAATCTTCTCGTTGACAAAGCTCAGCGGCTCAGTCTGCGCTATCGCGTGCAATGAGCCGAAGGCGAGCGCAATCTCGCCGGCGAGTGAAACCGCGCGCACCATCTGCCTGTAAATGTAGGTTGTGATCAATGTCTGGCTCAACTGTACCGGTATGGAATCCACACCTGCATTGACGACGATGCGCGATTCGACCACGCATAGTACGGAATCAGCTGCAATGTAGCTGGCGATTCCGTCAACTTCTCGCCGCTATTCGCGGTGTAGTACAGACCGGCGTCCGTAAGTCCACCTGCAATCGCGCCGGGATGCTCCAGCACCACCACGCCACCAAGCAAATCTGGCTCGTACCGTGCCTTGCTCTCTCCATCAAGCTTCGCGGTATAGCCCACAAGGTCGCCGGCATGCTTGTCCGCCTGGTCCAGCCCTTCCATGCAGAACACAACCGGGCCACGCTGGAACGCTACTCGCCCACGATCTTCGTTCACCGCGGGATTAGCCTTCAGCAACCGCGTAGTCATGTCGAACGAAAGCTCTACTGTATCGCCGGCCGACCAACGCCTCTTGATCTGAAGATAAGTCCCAGGCCGCACATCGCTCACGACCTCGCCATTAACCTTCACGGTGTTCTTCGCCGACCAACCCGGAATACGCACATGCAAGGCAAACTCCTGCGCCGCAGTCGGGCTCACCGCAATCTTAACCGCGCCTTCCCACGGATAATTCGTCGTTTGCTGAATCTTGACTGCGCCGTCTTTCAGCCGCGTGTTCATCACGGAGTTGTCATAGAGATGCACGTAAACACCCTCATCGCTGGTGCTGTAGAAGTAACCCGGCAACGAAGCAAATGTGCGCTCCAGGTTGGGCGGACAGCATGTCGTGTCGTACCACGGATTGCGTATCTTCCCATCCGGCGCATGGCGATCGCTAGAATCTCCCTGCGGATCGAAGGCCAGCGGATTGCGATAGCAGTACGTGCGACCATCGAGCGACATGCCGGAATTGATGCCGTTGTACAGCGCCCGCTCAATCACGTCTGTAAATTTCGCGTCGCCGGTCGCAGCCAGCATGCGCCAGTTCCACATCATCATGCCGATTGCAGCGCAACTCTCGCCGTATGCGCGCGCGTTGGGCAGTTCATACGGGTCACCGAAGGCCTCACCTGTTTCTCTCGCGCCAACGCCGCCGGTCACATACAACTGGTGCTGGTTCAGGTCGTCCCACAGCATGTTCAGCGTCTTCCAGTAAGCCTTGTCGCCGGTTTCAAGGTAATAGTCCGTCGCGCCGCAACAGGCATACATGGCGCGAACGGCGTGGCCTTCAAGCTTAGTGCGCGAGGTAAAAGGGATCCCGCAATACATATACACAATCTGCTGTTGCCGCAGCGGAATCCGCGAATCGCCCTGCAGAATATAGCCCGCCAGATCGACATATTTGCGCTCGCCCGTCGTGCGGTAAAGCTCAATAAGCGCCATCTCGATTTCCGGATGTCCTGCGACAATTCCCTTCTGGTTCGCTCCCGGCCCGAAATTCGGCAGAAGATAGCCATCCACAAAGCGAATGCCCGCATCGAGCAGCGTGCGGTCGCCGTTCGCGCGATAGATCGCAATCGCTCCCTGCAGCAGATGGCCCAGGCAATAGAGTTCGTGTCCAGTTGTCTGCACGTCGTACTGCATACGCAGTCCCTTGCGATCATCCTGATAATAGGTGTTCAGATATCCCGAGGCTTCCTGCGCTGCTACCACCTCGCGAATAATCGATTCGGTCTTCGCACGCAGGTCCGGCTGGTCACCAGACTGCAGTACAAACCCAACCGCCTCTGCCCACTTGTAGATATCCGAGTCTGAGTAGACAGGGCCCTTTTGCGGTGCGGTCGACTTCCCTTCGAGGCGCAGAAAATTATCCATGCGCCCATGGTTGACCAGTTCGTCGCGCATGGAAGGAATGCTGGAGTCCACGTTCGTCACGCGGCGTTTTGACCAGAACCCTTCCTTGATCTCCACGGCGCGTACCGGCACCGGCTTCAACTTGGCAAATGGGGAGCGCGAAACGTCAACCACGCCAGCATCTTTCCAGGCCGCATTGCCGCTTGCGGCCTGCGCGCCCCCACCCAGCGAGGCAAGCGCCTTTGCAATGCCCGGTTTACCGGGCACAAGCGCTACCGGAACCACTGAAGCTGCAACCGACTGAACAAACCTGCGGCGTGAAATTCTGGATTTCATTGCGTTGCCTCCCTTGGGGCTACGGATCATGAGTGCGCCTCGCGCCATCCCATTCAACCTCGCATTCCCTTTCATGCGGACATTATTCGCCTGCACTTTGCGTCAGCCACCATATCAAAGTATGCATGCCGCCTTCAATCCGGCTCCATCTCCCGGGATCGCGAGACCTGCCGCAGCTCGCCCCACTTTGCCGCGTGGCTACTCACCTTATGTCGCCGTATAATGACTAGTGAATATCCTTCTTGACCGGATTACGAAAACTTCATGCTCAACTGCCCTGGTGGCACTTGTAATGTATTGAGATCGGCTTCTAGATGAAGAATGATGAACTCCTCCTCGTAACCGGCGCTACTGGCTTTCTGGGTATGCACCTGGTACGCCAGCTTCTCGATCAGAATCCTGCCCTTTCGCTCGCCCTCATCATTCGCGACCGGCCGGACGAACTTGGCCGTCAGCGCGCCGACTCTTTCCTGCCCCAGGCCCACCGTTCGCGCGTTCAGGTCTTTTCCGGCGACGTAAGCCAGCCAAATCTTGGCCTCGATGCTAACTCCATGCAGCAGCTCAATTCTGAGGTCACGCGCGTCATTCATTCCGCAGCCACTGTGCGTTTCGACCACACGCTCGATGAAGCGCGCCGAACCAACGTCGAGGGCACCCGGCATGTTCTCGATTTCGCAGCCGCCACGCGCAACCTGCGCAGTTTCGCCTATGTGGGAACGGCCTACGTTGCCGGCGAGCGTAACGGCCTGATACTCGAAAATGAGCTAGCGGTCGGCCAGGGCTACCGCAACACCTACGAGCAAACTAAGTCGGAAGCAGAAGCACTCGTCCGCTCCCGCCTCGATTCGCTGCCAGGCATCATCCTTCGCCCCAGCATCATCGTTGGCGATTCGCGCACCGGCGTCACGTCCAGCTTCAAAATGATGTATTGGCCGCTTAAGATCTACGCGCGCGGCCTATGGCGCACGGTTCCAGGTTACCCGGATGCCGTGCTCGATATCGTGCCGGTCGATTTTGTTGCCGATGCAATTGCGCAAGCCATCTTCAACGATGCCGCGATCGGCAGCACGATGCACCTCTGCGCAGGCCCAAACGCCAGCGCTACCATCCAGCAAGTTGCACAGCGGGCAAAAGAGT
The DNA here is from genome assembly GCA_017883405.1 of Occallatibacter sp. Classification (GTDB taxonomy): domain Bacteria; phylum Acidobacteriota; class Terriglobia; order Terriglobales; family Acidobacteriaceae; genus Telmatobacter. Next base: position 12,089 of record JADGNO010000001.1, read on the forward strand.
ATTTTGACGGCCCCGAGCCGCGCTACGTTGATCCTGCCTTCTTCTTCGCAGTTGTGCGACCGCTACTCTATCTCGGCCTTTGGGGACGCAAGCGCCGTGTGCTCGTAAGTGGACGCGCCTATCGCGATTATTTTTCCATGCGCATGCAATTTGATACGTCAGTAGCTGAGCAGCTACTTTCGCCTGCAGGAATTCGACCGCCTCACGTTCTCGATTATCTTGATCGGCTCTTTAACTACTGCGTCGCCAGCGACTGGGGACGTGTTCCGGTTCCTGCTGAATGAACATCATTCGCTCGTTTCAAATCTCGCGCGATCGCTCCATCACCGTTGCCAATCTCGTTGACGAGTTGCTGCGGCGAAGCGGAGACCGTGTCATATCGATTGAAGACACCGGCCCATATCGTCTTGCCGAACTGCATGCTGAAATTTGCGCCAAGCATGCTTTTCTCCGCGAAACCATTGCAATCAAGCCCGGCCAGCCCGTCGCCATCTATCGCACCAACGATCGCCGCTACTTCCGCTGGTTTCTTGCCATCATTCGCGCTGGCGGTATAGCCGTCCCGCTCAATCCCATGCTTTCGCTCGCTGAAGTGCGACGCATTCTCTCCTCGAGCGAAACAGAAATCCTCATCACCGACAAAGCGGTCTTCGAGCGCAACATTGGTAAGCTCAGCGAACTCAATGTCCGCACCGTGATTCAGTCAGACGACGAGTTGGAGACGATCGACGGATTTATCCGTGGACCGGGGCCCGGCGATGTGGTTACAGCGCAATTTCCGCCCACGGCGATCGATCCCACCGCAACCATCGCTATCTTCCACACCTCGGGCACCAGCGGTTTCCCAAAGGGTGCAGCGCTCTCAAGTCGCGCGCTGCTTGGCGGCCGCGCTTCTACTGTGCTTGCCGGCCTCTTCCTTGGGCCCCGCGATCTTGCATTGGTCGCGCTTCCCTGGTCGCACATTATGGCGGTCAGCATCGCGCTCTACGGGCTCATGGCAGGTATTCGCGGCTGCTTCCTCGAACATTTCGATGTGGCCCGCGCCCTTGACGCCATCGAGCGCAACAAAGTCACATCGGTCGTCGGCGTCCCTGCCATGTTTGCGCGGTTGGTCAACAGCAATCCCGATCCTGCGCGCCTTTCAAGCGTTCGTCTCTGGCTATCAGCCAGTGACAACCTGCCCTCAGACGTGCGCATGCGCTTGCGGCAATACGGGGCGCTCATGCGCCTGCCCGGTGGCCATCGCGTTCCACCTGTTCTGCTCAATGGCTACGGAATGGTTGAGCTCGGCGGACTGGCAATGATGGGCATTGAAACTTCGCTGCTTCCTGGCTCTGGTGATCTCTGCTTTCCAGTACCGCCGTTTCGCATTCGTGTCGCCGATGAAAACGGCAAGCCGGTGCGCGCAGGGCAGATCGGCGAGTGCCAGATCCGTCGTCGTGGCCTTTCTCCGCACTACTGGCACGACAACTCCAATAATCAGGAGCTGCTCACATCTGAAGGCTGGCTGCGCACCGGCGATCTCGCCACCCGCAACCGGCTCGGCATGATTCGCTTGGTCGGCCGCATGAAAGACGTCATCAAGTCAGGCGGATATTCGGTATATGTGCGCGAACTGGAAGAAGCCATCGCCGCACATCCAGCCGTCGCGCGCAGCGCAGCCTTCGGCCTGCCGCATCGCGAAAAAGGAGAGATCCCCGCAGCGGCAGTCGAACTGCATAGCGGTTCCTCTACCACTGAAAATGATCTGCTTGATTGGTGCAGGAAGAACCTGGCCCCTTACAAGGCGCCGCGCCGCATCTGGATTCTCTCGCCCGGCGAGATGCCGCACAATCACACCGGCAAAGTGCTTCGCCGAACTCTCAAAGAGCGCTTCACCGCGGAGTCCGATCGGGAGTCTCACGTGCCCGAAGAATTACTTCCCCGCTGAATTTCCCAGTACTTCTGCCATTCCCTGCGGGGTAAACAGTTTCTCATCCGGCTTGGTGTTGAACTTCACTCCATTAATCGTCAGCACCGTCCTTGTGCCATCCGCCACAGTGCGCATCTCAGTGTGCCGCGCGCCCCACACGCCATTCTCGCGCTTAAGAGTGGTCGCATGCAGAACGCGAACCTTGTGTCCCTGCGCATCGTAGAACTCGGCAAACAGAATTACCGGAACATCCTGCGCTACCCAGTAATAAATGTACTTATATTGCGACCGCCCCTGCTCCACCGGCGTCGCTTCAATCTTGTACGTCTTGTGCCCGTCAATTGAATCAGCATCGCCTATTCGCTTGTAATTGAATTCCTCCAGCACGCCTTCGCCGATATCTTCAAAAGTAAAATCTGTGCCAATAAAGCGAGCCGAACGTTCCTGCTGCACCACGCTACGTACTCGCTCCGTGGCAGGCGTATACACGTACTGGCTTGCGGCAGCCTGGTTCGCAGCAGCCTGGTTCGCAGCAGCCTGGTTCGCGGCAGCCTGATTCGCAGCAGTTCGTTGTTGATTGATCGACAACAACACCACTCCGCGGATTTCCTTCGGCGCCGTAAATGCCACCAGCGTTTTTTGGTCTTCGGGAGTCCCAATGCGCATGTACGTAAATTCCTTTTTTGTGCTCTGGCCCTGCCGGTCGTACACTTCGAAGTCAGCCTTCATCGTAAAGTCGTGGCTCGTATCCTGCCCGTATACGCGTTCCATGATGTTGCGCGCATCCAAGGACGTTTGCGCCTTCGCAGTTACCGACGACAATAAAAACGCAAGGCTCAACGACGCCGTAGTCATCTTGCGCCAGAATCTTGATTCATTCTTATTCATACCCAATCGCCTCAATAACCGACGCCTGCATTGCGTGCCGCGCTGGAATCCAGCCAGCCAACAGCGAGACTGCAATGACCGCGGGCAGCGTCTCCAGAATCAACAGCCACGGAAAGTAGAACGGCACGTCGTAACCCGCAAGAACAGTAGACACTGTGCGCGACAGGAACTCCGTGTTGAACAGCGCCGCAATTGCTCCGACAAAAACGCCGACCACCGCAATTGAGAGCGCCTCCAGCAACACCATCTTTCGAATCTGCGCACGATAACCGCCAATGGATCGGATGATGCCGAACTCGCGATGCCGCTCGGCGACCGAAATCACCAGCGTATTCGCAATTCCCGCCACCGCCACAATCACTGCGACCACAAGCTGCATGTAATTCAGCATGAAAAATTTATCGACGAGCGTATCGATCCAGCCTTTGAACTCAAGCTTCGTATACACCAACGCATGTTCTGTTCCATTGGTCACAGACTGAACTTCACGCTTCACAACGTTGGGGTCCTGCCCGGGCTTCAACTCCACGTCGATAAAATCCACCGCGTCATCATTCCAATATCGCTTGTAGACCGCACGATCCATAAAGATCGTCCCTTTATCCGATCGATAATCTTCTACAATCCCAAGAATCGGCAACTCCAGCGGTCCTGTCGGCGTGTCCAGATGAACGCGATCTCCAACCTTGTAACGCCATCTCACCGCAAAATTCTTTGATGCGATCACGCCTTCACCGCGCGGCATCATCGTCCATAACTTCTGTGGGTCGCCGCCCTTGATCCCATTCATCGAACGCTTCAGAAATCCCGGCATCTCAATTGAAACAATCGCGGCGGAATCTCCTTCGTAGGGAACCAGCGTGAAACGTACATTCTCAACCTCTCTCACGCCTGGCAGGGTCTCAAATTTCTTCCCTAAGTCCTCGCTGAAGTGATACGAGCTTGACCGCAACAATGTCGATGAGGTCACCACGATATCGGAATTCAATAACTCCGTCGTCCAGCGGCTGACCATCTGCTTGTAGCTCTGGATGTATGCGGCCGTCGAGTACACAGACATCAACCCCACCATCAGCGCGCCTACCGTGGCGGCGCTTCGCCGCGGCGACTGGATCATCGCATCCACGGCCAGCGCGCCTTCGGAACCACCAACCATGTCCATGATCGGACGCACGGCGCGCGCTGCCCAGTGCACCAGCATTGGCAGCAGAATCGTCAGGCCGATCAGCATCAGCGCCGCATAGGAAAGCTGAAACGTCAACCCCACACCCGACGGCGAGTACTCAATCAGCAGCACGCTCAGCGCGAGTAGCGCCGCGCCAAAAAGTGCGCGGCCCCATCCCAATGCTGATTCCTTTTGCCGCGCCTCAATATTGTGCAAAGCCAAAATCGGATTGAGATACGACGCCGCGCGTGACGGCATCCAGGCTCCGCCAATCGAGGCCGCCACGCCAAGTCCGAATGCCGTGAGCGCATAATCCCAGTGCAGCTTGGGCGCTACTTCTGTTGAAACAATCCCATAGACTGACGCGGCAATCGAACCCATCGCCGCGCTGGCGCCAATGGCAAGGTAGTAGCCCGCTGCAACTCCAACCGCAGAGCCTACGATCCCCATTACCATCGCCTCGACCAGGAACATCGCATTGATGTTGCCCCGCTCCACGCCCACTGCGCGCAAAATACCAATCTCTTTCCAGCGCTGGTTCACTGCGATCGTGAACGAATTGAAAATAATGTATACGCCCACCAGCAGCGCGATAAAGCTGGTGATCATCATTCCCAGCCGCATCGCCGTCACTGCATTTTCCAGCGACTGCCCCTTCGTCTCCGGCCTCTCCACCTCAAGTCCGGCCGGCAGCCGCTGCTGCAATCGCTTTTGAAGGTCGTTCACCGATACGCCCGGCGCATTCACCAGATCGATTCGATCGAAGTTGTGTCCGCGGCCGAATACCACCTGCGCAGAATAGACGTCCATCACCGCGATGTTGCCGCCGAAGACTTCGCCCACACCAGTCGGCTTAAAGATACCTTCAACCGCAAAACTCATCTTTCCATGCGCAGTAAATAGCGGAAAATGATCGCCAATCTTCAATCCATGCCGCTCAGCAAAAGAGCGCGATAAGAGGATTGAGTTCGCCTCCGCAAGATACGTCAACGGATCGGCTACTTGCGTCTGCGAACGATCAAACTCGTATTCCCGCAGTTGCTGATCTCCGGTTGTATCCACTCCAAGAATTAAAAGACTGCCCTCATCCTGGAACGCCGTGTTGGCAATTACTTCGATCACCGGCTCAGCAAGCTTCACCCCGGGCGTTGCGCGCACCGTATCCAACGCCGCTTCAGGAAATCCCGTCTCTCCTGCGCTGACCTCAAGCGTTGACTTGCCGGCCAGTCGCTCCACCGTTACGGTAAGCGAGTCAAGCAGAGCCGCATTCGCCGTGCGGATCGCAAAGTACACCGCCACACCAAGCGCGATGCCCAGCGTTGTCATCGCTACGCGCAGTCGATGCGTGCCCCATTGCCTGAAAGTAATCTGCCAGAGCGCTGAAATCATGTTGTGACTCGCGCCGATCCTGACCCGCACGGCACGTCGCTTACGATCTCGCCATCGTGCAGCGTCACCACGCGCGAACAGAAGTTCGCCGCCTGCACATTGTGGGTCACCATCAGAAGAGTGCTCTGGTACTCCTGCTGCAAATCATCCAGCAAGCGCAGAATCTCGTCGCCGGTATGCGAATCGAGATTGCCGGTCGGCTCATCGCCCAGCAACAGCGGCGGACGAAAAATTAACGCTCTCGCGATCGCCACACGTTGCCGCTCGCCGCCCGACAACTGGTCAGGCCTGTGCTCGGTCCTGTTTTTCAGGCCCACATGCCCCAGCATCGCAGACCCACGGCTCTCCGCTTCCTTCTTTGAGAGCCCCTGCAGCCTCAAAGGCAAAGCCACGTTCTCAAGCGCGGTCAATGTGCTCAGCAGGTTAAAGGTCTGAAAGATCATTCCGATCTTCTCGCGCCGCAGTCGGGTACGCGCGTCGTCGGAAAGCCCGGCCAGTTCCACGCCTTCAACTTTTACTGACCCCGTAGTTGGCTCATCCAACCCGCAAACCAGGTTCAAAAGCGTCGATTTGCCCGATCCGGAAGGCCCCATTACTGCAACCCGCTCAGCCGGACCAATGTTCAGCGTGATGTTTTTTAGCGCTACAACGCCCTCTCCGGCGCCGTAACTTTTTGTCACGTCTCTCAACTGAATCATGCAGGATTCCCGTCAATGAAGGCTATCATACCGAACGTTACACTCGACCCGCTGTTCCCTTCCGCTCACTGCTGGCACCGGCCACCGTTTTCGACCCTCATTCCCTCTCAAATGAAGAATCTGCGAACCCACTTTGGTAGGACCATTTTGAGTATGTACACTGTTATGCGATATTCATTTCCCCATCCAGCCCATGCCAAATTTCCGGGCTGGTCAAACGCTTGCTCTTGAGGTTTTATGAAATCGACGCCTTCTCCCGCTACAGAAGTCAAAACTCCAGCCAAGTCCACCTCCGCTTCCTCGATCCTCTTCTTTTCTGTGGTCGCCGTGCTCGGCGTCGCCGCCATTTTCCTTCTCAAGACCAATCCGCTTTCAGGTCTCTGGCAACAGGGTTACAATCCCATCGGCCCCTGGTACGTCTCCACCATGTTTGCGGCGTTGCCCATCGTGGTGCTGTTGGGCGCCATCGCCGTGTTGCGCCTCAAGGCCCACGTGGCCGCCTGTGCCGGACTCGTCACCGCGCTGATGGTCGCCACCATCATCTTCCACATGCCTGTGCGGCTGGCCTTCACTGCCGCTACATACGGCGCCGGATACGGCTTCTTTCCTATCTGCTGGATCATTCTGCCCGTCATCTTTCTTTATGACTTGACGGTAAAAACCGGAACCTTCGTCACACTGCAGCAAAGCCTTACCAACATCACCGACGACGGACGCCTGCAGGTCCTCCTCATCGCTTTCGCGCTCGGCGCGTTCTTTGAAGGTACCTCGGGATTCGGCACACCCGTCGCAGTCTGCGGCGCCATTCTCATCAGCCTCGGCTTCAGGCCACTGCAGGCTGCTGGTCTGTCCCTGCTGGCAAATACCGCACCTGTAGCCTTCGGTGCACTTGGCACTCCTATCGTTGCCCTGCAGGGAGTTACGGGACTTAATCTTTTCCTGCTTTCCAAGACCATTGCCATCATTCTCTTCTTGTTCTGCCTGATCGTACCCTTCTGGGTCATCTGGGCTTACGCCGGTTTCCGCGCCATGGTAGAGGTCTGGCCGGCCATCCTGGTCGCCTCCGTTACTTTTGCAACCACGCAACTCGTCTTCGCCTGGATCAGCGGTCCCACCCTGGTGGCCATCGGCGCCTCGACCTCTACAATCGTCGCGCTGGTCACATTCTTGCGTTTCTGGAAACCCAAACGCGTCCTCAATGCGGTCGGTGAAGACATAACGGCCAATGCGCGCCAGCGCTTCGACCATAGCTCAGGCAAGGTATTCAATGCCTGGATGCCCTGGCTCATTCTCAGCGTCGTGGTCTTCGCTTGGGGCCTTCCGCAGTTTTCCAAATGGATGGATGCGCACTCTACCGTGAAAATCGCAGTCGCTGGCCTGCACAACTTCATCCAGCGCGTTCCACCGGTCGTGGCCAAACCCACTTTCGAACCGGCCTTGTTTACGCTCAACTGGCTTACTGCTACCGGAACAGGCATCCTCGTCGCATCTGTCATCGCTGGCCTCTTTATGGGACTCGGATCTATAACGCTCCTCAAATCATTCCTGACCACCATGTTCAATATCCGGTTCGCTTTCGTTACCATCGCCGCCATGATGGCCATCGGATTCGTGACGCGCTACTGTGGCCTCGACGCCACCCTCGGCCTCGCCTTTGCCCGCAGTGGCTCACTCTATCCGTTCTTTGGATCGCTCATCGGATGGCTGGGAGTGGCCAGTACCGGTTCCGACACCTCTGCCAACGTGCTCTTCGGCAGTCTGCAGGTCATGACGGCTCATCAGATCGGCGTTTCGCCCGTGCTCATGGCATCGGCTAACTCTGCCGGCGGCGTCATGGGCAAAATGATTGCCGCACCCAGCATCGTCGTGGCCAGCACCGCTACCAAGACCTACGGACAGGAAGGAAGCATTCTGCGATTCGTCTTCTTCCACAGTCTCGCGCTTGCAGCCCTCGTAGGAATCGTCGTCTACCTTATGGCCTACGTGCCACCCTTCACCTCGCTCGTGCCGTAAGGTGGAGAACGATCTGCACGAAAGGCAATGGGAATGCGCGTTTGTTTTCTTTTAAAGGTTCGCCAGGAAAAAGTAGACGAATATAAAGTGCGCCATGCCAGCGTATGGCCTGAAATGCTCGCCGCTCTGCGCGAAACCGGCTGGCGCAACTACTCGCTCTTCCTGCGTCCCGACGGTCTGCTGGTTGGCTATGTTGAAGCTGACGACTTCGATCAATGCATCGCTCGCATGAAGGCCCATCCGGTGAATGCGCGCTGGCAGGCTGAGATGACCAGCTTCTTCGAGTCGCTTTCAGACGGCGGCGCCGACGACAACATGACGCCGTTAGAAGAGGTCTTCCACCTCGACTAGGTCAACAGCGCGATCTGGCCGTCGAAAAATCTCCAAAACAAAACAGACAAAATGCGCACCTCAACATTTGGCGCATTTCGTCCGCTTCAAACCTGGCTTCAACCTATCCGCGCAGCCAGTCGCTCACCTTCTGCACCATCACGTCGCGGCTGATGTCGCTGATGGCCTCAGTCAGCGGAAGTTGCTTGGGGCAAGCCTCCACGCAATTCTGCGCGAACCCGCACTCCTGCACGCCGCCATCGCCCGCCAACGCACGCAGCCGATCTTCCTTGAAAACCTTGCCGGTTGGATGGTTGTTAAACAGCTTGACTTGCGCAATGGTCGCCGCGCCTACAAAGCCCGTGTCTTCATTGAATTGCGGACAAACCTCCATGCAACACGCGCAGGAAATGCAATTCGACAATGGATAGTTCGCTTCCTGCTGCTGCGGGAAAACGCGAGGGCCCGAACCGAGATCGTAGGTTCCGTCCACCGGCACCCAGGCCTTTACAGCCATCAGGTTGTCGAACAGCACTGCGCGGTCCACCTGCAAATCGCGCACCAGCGGAAACTTCGAAAGCGGCTCAAGCTTGATGGGCTGCTCCAGGTTGTCCACCAGAGCCGAACATGCCATCCGCGCCTTGCCGTTGATTCGCATCGCGCACGAACCGCAAATCTCTTCAAGGCAATTCGAGTCATAGGTGATCGGCGTAGTCGGCTTGCCGTCCGCCGTCACAGGATTGGCGGCAATTTCCATCATTGACGAAATGACGTTCATGCCCGGTCGCCACTCCAGTTCAAACCTCTCCCACACCGCGGGAGACTCGGGGCTGGCCTGGCGCTTGATCTCGAATTGAACCGTCTTATTAGCCATTTGTATGTTCCTGATCCTGTCTCGTCTTCACTCTGCTCTTAACCAAAAGGCTGCCGGGTGCCCCAGGTCTCGACTTTGAGACCTGGGAAATGAAACCTATTTGGCCGCGTCGTAGCGGCGCGGACGCGGCTTAATGTACTGCGTATCCACTTCTTCAAACTCGAAGCGAGGTCCGCTGACATCGCCCGTATAGCTTGCCTTGGTGGTCTTCAAAAACTTCTCGTCGTTGCGATCTGGAAAATCGGGCTTGTAGTGCGCGCCGCGCGACTCGTCGCGAAGCATTGCGCCCAACACCACCGTCCGCGAAAGCTCCAGCATGTTTTTCAGCTGACGTGCAAACGCAAAACTGGTGTTGGCCCACTGGCTGCGATCGCTCAGATTCACGTTCTTGTACCTGTCGATCAGTTCAACAATCTTCTCGTCGGCGCGCTGCAGGTTCTTGTTGTAACGAATCACCGTGGCATGCTCGGTCATTGTCTGCCCAAGTTCGCGCCAAAGCCTGAACGGGTTTTCCCCGCCCTGGTTCGACATCAGCTTCTGATTAATCTCCGTCTGCCGCGCGATTTCTTTTTCGTGGCAGCCGTTGCCTTCGCTCGCCGTCGCATTTTTCGCGAATTGCATCGCATTCGGTCCTGCTTGAAAGCCGCCAAAGATGCAGCTCACCAGCGAATTCGCGCCTAGACGATTCGCGCCGTGGTATTGGTATTCGCACTCGCCTGCCGCAAAGATGCCGGGGATGTTGGTCATCTGGTTGAAATCCACCCAGAGTCCGCCCATCGTGTAGTGCATGCCTGGGAAAATCTTCATCGGTTCAACACACGGATCAACTCCGACAAATTTCTCGTAAATCTCAAGAATGCCGCCAAGCTTGTGGTGCAGCGTCTCGCGATCAATGTGCGTCAGGTCGAGATACACCATCGGCTGTCCTTCAAGACCCAGCCCGAGTTCGTACACAACCTTGTGAATCGCTCGCGTAGCCACATCGCGCGGAACCAGGTTGCCGTACTTCGGATACCACTCCTCAAGGAAGTAAAAGCGCTCCGCCGCGGGAATCTGCTTCACCGGACGGGCATCGCCCGCCTTGCGAGGCACCCACACGCGTCCGCCCTCGCCACGCGCCGACTCCGACATAAGCCGCAGCTTGTCTTCGCCGGGAATCGATGTCGGATGCACCTGGATAAATTCCCCGTTTGCGTAATACGCACCCTGCTGGAAAATTGCCGACTGCGCCGAGCCCGTGCAAACAACCGAGTTCGTGCTTTTGCCGAAGATGGCGCCGATGCCGCCCGTGGCAATAATGATGGCGTCGGATGGGAACGACTTCAGCTCCATCGAACGCAGATTGAGAGCCGTAATGCCGCGAGCCTGGCCCTTTGAATCGAGCACCGCAGAGAGAAATTCCCAGCCTTCGTACTTCTTTACTTTGCCCTCTGCTTCATAGCGGCGAACCTGCTCGTCGAGCGCGTACAGCAACTGCTGTCCCGTGGTCGCGCCGGCAAATGCCGTGCGGTGGTACAGAGTTCCGCCAAAGCGCCGAAAATCCAGCAGTCCCTCTGGCGTACGATTGAACGGCACGCCCATGCGATCAAGAAGATCAATAATGCCCGGCGCAGCCTCGCACATTGCCTTAACCACCGTTTGGTTAGCCAGAAAGTCGCCGCCATAAATCGTGTCGTCAAAGTGCTGGGCTGTGGTGTCGCCTTCGCCCTTCAGATTCTTGGCGGCGTTAATTCCGCCTTGCGCGCAAACCGAGTGCGAACGCTTCACCGGGACAATCGAAAACAGATCGACAGTACCGCCCGCCTCGGCGATCTTGATTACCGCCGCCAGGCCAGCAAGGCCTCCACCGACCACAATGATTCTGGGTGCCGCCATAAACCCGAGTCCTTTCGATCAAAACAGCTGCCGGCTAACAGCCCTCAGCTTCAATCCAACACTGCCGGGTGCCCCATCCATTTCACGCCTTTTGCGAAATGGGTGGGATAGCACAGAACTACATTCCCGCAACGTTGGGATACATTCCACCAACAAATGCCCAGATGCTTGCAATGCCCATCCCCGCCAGTAGAATTCCAAGCGCGGCGCACACATATCCAAAGCGACGGCGCGCTGTGTTGCCGGGTGTAATGCCCCACTTGGCCGCGAACAGCCAAACGCCATAAGCAAAGTGCCAGCACACCGCAATCATCGCAATCACGTAAACAGCCAGCATGAACGGATTCGCAAGCTCATGCTGCACCTTCGCAAACGCCGCGTAAGGGTGCTCAGGCAGGCTCACGCCCATGAACCGCTGCCGCAAAACGTGCTGAAGGATGTAAGCGAACGCAATCAATCCCGTATAACGCTGCGCAACGTACATCCAGTTCCCCGCCCACGGGTAGTACACAACGTTCGATTTGCCGCGCAGCCAGATGTAAACTCCATACCCAGCGTGATACAGGATGGGAATAAAAATAAATGTCCACTCCAGCACCCTCACCAACGGCAGACTGTTCAGGAACTTCACCTGGTCGCCGTATGCGATAGGGCCTTTGAGTGCCTCAAAATTCGAGAGCAGGTGCTCCAGCAGAAATGCGCCGATGGGGATAATGCCAAGCAAGGAGTGCAGCTTGCGCCAGATAAAAGAGGTACCCTGGCCGGCGCGCAGCGGCTGAACACCGCGGCGAACAGTGTGCGCGGTGGAAGTTTGAGCGGTTGCCATGGAAATTTAAGCTCCTAAGGGCTGCGAATCGAGGCGGTTCCCAGATTGAGAGACAAGATTCACTGCGGATCGTCACAAGCATTATTCGTGTCGCACATCACTGCCGTCAAGGAGACGCGGACCACCGTTTTCCCAATATCTGGTGTGGAGCGTCACTTAAGCAGCAATGGCAGCAGCGCTTCGATGGCCCTGCCTCGATGGCTGACCGTCAGTTTGGTGTCCAGGTCGATCTCGGCCATGGTGCGGTCCAGTTGCGGTAAATAAAAAAGTGGATCGTAGCCGAATCCTCCTGTTCCGCGAGGCGCTTCCAGAATTAGACCCTCCACCGTTCCTTCGGCCGTATGCATGGCAACGCCGTCCAGCGCCGTCACAAGCACGCAGCGGTAGCGTGCCGTGCGTTCTGCAAGCGGCACAGTGGTCATCCGCTGCAGCAATACCATGTTGTTCCACACATCCGTGTTGTCGTTTGCATCCGGCGAGTCAGTCAGGCCAGAGTCAGCAGCGAACCGCGCCGACCGCACTCCGGGTGCGCCACCCAGCGCGTCCACCTCCAGGCCGGAATCGTCTGCGATGATCAGTTGGCTCGGTGCAAAGCGCGAGTAATACATCGCCTTCGTCGTGGCATTGGCCACAAACGTTTCACCCTCTTCTTCAGGGGCTGGAACAAGCTCAACTGCAGGCAATGGGTCAATGAAGATGGAATAGGCTTTGGCCGCGGCTCGAAAATCGCGTAGTTTGCCCTGGCTGGTTGTTGCGGCTAGAAGGCGAAATGCCATGTTGAGAGTGTAATAGCAACCGCAGGCTCTTTTTTCATCAGGGCCCTCGCCCATCGGTTATGCCACCTTAGGCCGTCTTCGATTGACAAGGACTAGCCCCCTTCACTAAGGTAATCCGCCTGTAAACTGTTTCATTTGAGGAAGTCGATTCCTGTACCATCCACCTCCGGAATCAAACGCCAGCGTCATCCGATCGGAAGTGAAGCCATGAGAATCCGCGCCTTACTGTGCATCGCCTTCATCATCATTTGCACCAGCGTCCCGTCATCAGCGGCACCGGCCGATTCTTCCATCGGTCCGGTCGCGTTGCAGGTCGACAATCTCACCAATCCCCTCGGCATTGACGACTCCACGCCGCACTTCTCCTGGCAGCTTCAAGACCCGGCACGCGGCGCCTCGCAGAGTTCCTATCAACTACACGTGGCATCCAGCGCCGAATTGCTGCAGAAAAATACGCCCGATGTTTGGAACAGCCGCGTCGTTCAATCCAGCCAGTCGCTCAACGTACTCTATGCCGGCTCCGCCCTCAAACCTTCCACGCGCTATTACTGGCGCGTCGTGTTGTACAACGCGGCAGGCACACCCTACGCTCCAAGCGAAATCTGCTGGTGGGAAACAGGCCTGATGTCGCAGGATGCATGGCACGCGCAGTGGATCGGCTACGAAACGCCCGAGGAAGCGACCGTTCGTCACGCAGTATCAGCATGGATCACCAGCCCGGACGCTAAGGCGCTTGCCCAGGAACAACAGAAGGAGCAGCATTTCGCCTACCGCACAACTGTCACGCTCCCCAAGCCGGTTAGTTCCGCCGCTCTTTACGCCACCGCGCAAGACACCGCCTCCGCATGGATCAACGGCGCACAGGTGCTCACCGCCGCACCGTTGCCGCCGTGGGGACAGATGCCGTGGAAGAAATTCATTCGCGCCGATGTCACGCAGAATCTCAAAGCGGGCGCAAACACCATCGCAATCGAGGCCCTGCATTATGTAGCCAACCCAAGCGGTCAGGTCCCCGACGACGCACCGCCGATGATGGCCACGCTTGTTGTTCAATATGCCGACGGAACGTGGATCAGCTTCGGCACTAGCCCCGATTGGAAAGTCGCAACCCACGCCACGGACAACTGGCAGTTGACAGCCTTCAACGACTCCGCATGGAAAGCAGCCGTGCGCTTTACTCCGAGCGCCAACGGCATCGATCCCGGCCATCCATGG
>JADGNO010000157.1 GCA_017883405.1 Occallatibacter sp.
TCGCCCGCTCCGCTGCGGTCTGCGGATAGATCTCCATGCTCTCGCGCATGGCTCCATCCTCGCCGCCCGCTGTGCGGACACTTCACTTGCTAAAAACACCGGACATATTATGTGCTAACGACAGTCGCCTAACCGGACATTATCACTTAGCCAACAGCGCCGGTATTGAAACTTCGGTTGCAGTGGGAACGTCAACTCATAAAGCAGAAACTTCGATAAAAGGGAACAGCCGGCGTGTGTTGTTTTGCCAGCATTGCGTCCGGGCCGACTTCCAATCCAGACAGGCGGGCTGAATAATGCGCCACAATTCTTGCGCTCTTCTCAAATGCGCTCTGCTCACAATCTCTCTTGCCGTAACATCTTCGGCTTTTGCCGTTGAAGGCGTCATCGGCATTCACGATCCGTCAACGGTCACGGTTGACCACGGAAAGTACTACACCTACGGCACCGGCGGTGGACCGCTGGTTTCTGACGACGGCTGGACGTGGCGCCGTGGAACTGCGCCACCCATTACCGGCGCAGCGCCCGACGTGATTCACATCGGCGACCGTTTTTACATGTACGTTGCGCGCGGCCGGGGTGCGGCCACCAAAGCCGATATCAAGATGCTTTGGACCAAATCGCTCGACCCCAACTCGCCCGATTACAAATGGGTAGAAGGTGGCGTGGTGGCCAGCTCCGACGGGCTGGAAGACCTGAACGCCATCGATCCTGGCGCTATGCTCGATCCCAACACGGGAAAGCTTTGGCTGGTGTATGGTTCGTATTTCGGCTACATCCAACTGGTTGAACTCAATCCAAAGACCGGTGAGCGCCTCGATCCTAAAGTCAAGGCGACCAATCTGGCCATCAACTGTGAAGCGTCGGACATGATTTTCCACGATGGCTGGTATTACCTGCTGGCCACGCACGGCAGTTGCTGCGCGGGCGCCAACTCCGGCTACAACATTCGCATGGGTCGTTCGCGCCGCGTTACTGGCCCATACCTGGATGCCGAGGGCGTGGATATGCTGCAGGGCGGCGGCAAGTTGCTGATCGGTTCCGGCGGCCGGTACATTGGGGCGGGGCATTTCGGCCTGGTCGATCTTGGCGATGGCGTACAGAAATTTTCGATGCATTGGGAAGCTGATCTGGACAGGGGCGGAGCCAGCGTCCTGGAAGTTCTTCCGCTGCTGTGGAAGAACGGATGGCCGGTTGCGGGCGTAAAGCTGCAGCCGGGTGTCTACGAGATTGAGTCGCTGCGCACCGGCACGGCTCTGGAGATTGCGGTTGCGGGTATGCCGGTCGGCGGATTTCCGCGGCGCTTCAGAGGTGGTCCGCCGCCAAGCGGGATTCCCGGTGGCCCCGGCGGCCCTGGCGGTCCGGGCGCACCTCCGAACGCGAATGCTCCCAACGCGGCTCCTCGGCCAGCTGGCGGCCCAGGCGGGCCTGGTGGACCGGGCGGTCCCGGCGGTGGATTCGGCGGCATGTTTGGCGGTACTGGAAAGCCGATACCTGACCAGGATGCGGCGCAGGTGTCAAAGGACTGGCCCAACGGCAACGTAGATGCAGGTCTGGCGAACTACATGATCCAGGCTCAGCAGAAGTGGCAAATTACGCCGGTTCCCGATGCCGGCGGATACCTTGGCGGTCCTTACGTAAAGATCACTATTGCCGGCACTGATCGCACGTTGGCGGCCACGGCGGACAATGAGCTCGTGGTATTGCCGGCGTTTACCGGTGCGCCGGAACAGCTCTGGCGGCTCGATCAGCTTGCGGACGGTTCATGGCGCATTATGCCGAAGTCCGCGGCCAACTCGAAAGAACCAATGGCTCTTTCGGCCGTCGGAGCCAGCTCCGCCACGCTGTCTAAGTTTGATCCCAAGAGCGACAAGCAACATTGGCTGCTGAAGACGCCGTAGGCAATCACGCAAAGGCACCGCAGTGAGTCGACTATCGAATTTGAAAGCGGCAAGTCCGCGAAGGAAATTTTATGAAGATGCACCTGAGAGGTTTCATCCCAGCGCTGGCGATTTGTTGCGGTTTGGCGATTGCCGCCGCTGCTGCTCCCGTAACCGCCGGCAAAACATACGGGCCTACCCTGACCGCACCTGCAACGCCAGCGCGCATGACCGCTACGGACGGGTTTATCCAGCGCTGGATGCTGCTGGAGCCGATTGCCGTAAACGGGCTAACCAGGGGCGAAGTTCAGGCCATGGTCAAGAAAGAATATTTTCCTGATCAGCTCACCGTTATTCCGCACGATGGCGACAAGGAGACGGTTGGCAATGCAACGCTGGTTTGGCACGCTGTGGATACCAGACTTTATAACGTGAACCTTTATCACTTTGCTTTTTCGCTCAGCAAGCCGACCAGCAACATTCTTGTCTGGACTGTGACGATTGTGAACAGCCCGGAGGAAATACACGATGTTCGTTTGGCAATCGGATCAAACGCGGCGTCGGTATGGTGGGTCAACGGTGAAGAAGTCGTCGGCATTTACAACGATCGGCAAACGGTGATTGATGACGGCGTTTCAAAACGCATTACGCTCAAGAAAGGTCCGAACGTGGTTCGCGCTGCGGTCGTCAATGGCGGCGGAGCTACGGATTTCTGCGCACGTTTTCTCGATGCCAATGACAAACCGATCAAAGGCCTGACCGTCACGCTGAGCGAAGCCGGCAAGTAAATCTGCAGACAAAAAAACTGCGCGCCCCGAGTAGGAGCGCGCAGTTTTGTTTTGTTTCGACCTTATTCCGGCAGCTTCTGATTTCCGTTAATGCTGAACGTCCCCGCGACGGTTGGCGCGCTGGTGTTGGGCTGGCCGCCGCCTACCGAAACCTTGTACTGTCCCTCGGCAATCATCGGGTCGCCCGCTTCCGACACCATGCTCAGGTCGCGGTCCTTCAGTTCGAACTGCACCTTCTGCGATTCGCCCGGCGCCAAGTGCACGCGCTTGAATCCGCGCAGCGCACGTACCGGAGCGCCCTTCACATCAGGAAAGCTCAGGTAAAGCTGCACCACTTCATCGCCTGCTACCTTGCCGGTGTTGGTTACTGTGGCTTCAGCAACTACGGGATCGCCGGCCTTGACCGCGGACGTCGGCAGCGTAAGTCCGCTATAGCTGAAGGTGGTGTAGCTGAGTCCATAGCCGAAGGGATAGAGCGGTGTGCCTTCGAAGTAGCGATAGGTGCGGCCCTTCATCGCGTAGTCTTCAAACGGCGGCAACTGATCCACGCCGGTGTAGAACGTGATGGGCAAGCGGCCTGCTGGGTTATTCTTGCCTGAAAGCGTTTCAGCAACCGCCGTTCCGCCTTCTTCGCCCGGATAGAACGCATCGAGAATTGCGTTGGCATGATCCTTGGCCCAGTTCACCGCCAGCGCGCTGCCGTTGGTCATAACCAGCACGACCGGCTTGCCGGTTTCCGCCAAAGCTTTCAGCAGATCTTCTTCCGGCTTGGGCAGATCGATGCTGGTGCGGTCGCCGCCTCTGAAGCCGGCTTCGCTCACCTGCATCTCTTCGCCTTCAAGTTCGCTGGTAATGCCAAGCACGGCGATGATCACGTCCGCATTTTTTGCAGCTTCAATGGCATCGGTGTGTGGAGTGAAGTCAACCTTCGACCACACCAGCGACGCGCTCGGATTGTTGCCCTCCTGCGGCGCGTAGTCTACTTCGAGCGAGGCCGGCTTGCCTGCTTCCAGGTGTACGCGGCCAACTCTTGCTTCGCCGCTACTATCAAACGCGTTGGTCACGTTCTTGCCATCGAGCTGCATGCGGAAGAAGCCTGCAGCGATCATGCCCAGGTTGTAGTCGCCGGTCTCCGGCGCGGTGAGCGATGCCTGATAGTGAATCACGAGAGGGTGAATGCTGGCGGCTTCCGCGGGAAGTTGCGTTGCCGCAGCGTCGACATTCGCTTCAACGCGCGTGGCCACGGGCTTGGTGGCCTGTGGGTTGTTGATGTTGCTCATATCAAATCGCGAGTAGCTGGCGCGGACGCCCTGCTTGCCATCGACCGTGAGTGCCGAAGCAGGTACAGGCGCCGTGTCGTGGTCTAGGAACTGCGTGCCTGTGACGTAAGTGATGGAGGAGTGGCCGAACTCTTTCAGCAGGCCATCGAGAATTGAAGTGGTGTGTGTGGGCTGGCCGTTGTAGTTGCCGAGCAGAACTTTGGTCTGGTTGGCAAGCGGGCCCACGACAGCAATCTTCAGGCCGCTGGTCTTCAGCGGCAGAATGCCGTCGTTCTTCAGCAGCACCATCGACTCGTTGGCAATCTGGTGCGCAAGCTCGCGACTCGCCGGGCTGTTAAGCTGGCGCTCGTCGATCTTGGTGTAGGGAACCATCTCTGGCGGATCGAACATGCCCAGCTTTACGCGCGCCGTAAACAGCCGAACCAGAGCCGTGTCGATTTCGCTTTCTTTCAAAAAGCCCTGCTTGACCGCGTCGCGATAGGCCTTGTAGTCGCGGTCGTCACGGACGATGAATCCGCCGTCAACGCATTCGTTGTCCATCCCCTTCTTCAGGCTGGTTGCCGAGGCTTCTTCCTGTGTTGACTTGAAGTGATGATTGCGGAAGATGTCGACGATGGCGCCGCAGTCGGAAACCACGTAGCCTTCGAAGCCCCACTTGCCGCGCAGTTGGTCAACCAAAAGAAAATCGCTGGCGCACGCCGGCTGGCCGTTGATGTTGTTGTAGGCGCACATCACCGAACCCGCCTTGGCCTCAGTCACCGTGGCGCGGAACGCGGGCAGATAAGTATCGAGCTCATCGTGCTTGCTCACTTGCACGTCAGCCGTGTGGCGCGTGTACTCCGGTCCGCTGTGTACGGCAAAGTGCTTGGGCGTCGATATTGTTTTGTAGTATTTGGGATCGTTGCCCTGCATGCCGGTCACAAAGGCGACACCCATGCGGCTGGTGAGGAATGGGTCTTCGCCGTAGGTCTCCTGGCCGCGGCCCCAGCGCGGATCGCGGAAGATGTTGATGTTCGGCGCCCAGAAATCGAGACCCTGGAAGAACATGCTCTCGCGTTTTTCGCGGACGGCCTGCATGTACTTAATGCGGCCCTCAGTGCTGATGACCTCCGCCATTTTGTGAATCGCCGGCGCGTCAAATGTTGCGCCCAGGCCTACCGGTTCAGGGAACTCGGTAGTGCCATCGTTGATAACGCCGTGCAGCGACTCGCTCCACCAGTCGTATGCCGGGACGTTGAGCCGCTGAATGGCGCGCGCCTGGTTGACGAGCTGGCTCACTTTTTCGTCCAGCGTCATCTGCTTGACAAGTGCGGCGGCCCGCTGTTCGGGCGCCAGGTTCGTGTCGAGGTAGGCCGGCTTGCTTTGTGCTGCGGCCATGCTCACGATGCATACGAATGCAGAAATGAGTGCGTACTTGCTGATCGTTCTCATGCGTCCTCTCGAAGCGGAAATTCCACTGCTGCATCCCGCTCGTTGCATTTCAGTTTCTTGTGTTTTGATTGCGCCCGATTGTCGGTCCGCGAAGCCTAGGCAATTATAGTGAAGCGGCTGGAGGATTGATTTGGTTTTTCGAGAGATGAATTCAGGACCGATGCTTGATAGGGGCATTCAATTGGCGTGCCGGGAGATCTCTCGAGGACCAAAGCCCCTGTCTATTTTGAAAGCACTGTAGTGCGGCTCACGCCGTGTCCTTTCAAGACAATGCTGGATTGAAGGTTCATCAGCAACATGAAGGACATTCGTAACTGAAAATGCTTTTCTAATCCCTAATCCCTGCCTTTTACTGCTGCAGCACCACCTGCTGGCCTTCCTTCAGTCCGCTCACGATTTCGGTGACGGAGCCGTTCGACAGTCCCACTTTGACCGACACCTTGCGCTTGCCTTCTTTCTGGCTCTTGTCGGGAATCTCGACTGAAGCGTTCTTCTGTCCGTCGTACATCACCGCGTTTTCTGGCACCGTCAGCACGTTCTTGTGCTCATCCAGCATGATCTCGGCGTTGGCTGTCATGTTGGCTTTCAGTTCGCCGCCGGGGTTATTGATTGAAACTCGCACCTCGAAAGTGGTCACGTTGTCTTTCTCCACACCCATGGGCGCGATCTTGGTGACCTTGCCGTAGAAGAGGCGGTCGCGAAAGCTTTCAACCTTGATGCGGGCCGGCTGGGCCATGTACACGTGCGCAATGTCCGCCTCATCCACTTTGCCCTGCACATAAACTTCCGAGGTGTCGCCTTCTGTCATCACCAGCGTGGCTGTGGAACCAAGCACAAGAATCGAACTGACTGCAGCGCCAATCTCAACGTCGCGCGACAGGATCACGCCATCCATGGGCGCAATGATCGTCGTATACCCGAGCTGCTCTTCCAATTGCTTCAGGCTCGCCTGGCTCTGCATCACCTGCGCCTTTGCCTGCTTCAACTTGGCTGTATCCACGCCAACCTGCGCCTTCGCAGAGTCGCGCTTGGTGAGTGCGGCAAGGTAATCCCGATTGGAATCGTCCAGCGCCTGTCGGCTTACCACGCCCAGCTTCTGCATCTCGCTGTAACGGTCCAGCGAGGCCTTGTACATGGGCAGATCGGGAGCAGCGGCGTTCACCTTATCCTGTTCAATATTGGCCTCAAGCGTTGACACGTTGGCTTCAGTAGACGCCAGTTGCGCGCGCTGCGCCGACACTTGTGCCTGGATCTCCACCTGGTCGAGCTGGGCCAGCGGTTGGCCTTTTTTCACCACATTGTTGATGTCAACATAGAGCTTTTCAACAATGCCTGAAGCTTTGCTCTTTACCTCAACTTTTGTGATGGGCTGAATCTTTCCGGTAGCCACAACAGAACGCGCTACGTCACCTTTGGTCACCTTGCCAAGCTTGTTGGCGTCAATCGCGGTTCCCTTGACCACACGGGCCAGCCCCAGGCCGGCTACCAGGATGACCAATACCCCGCCAATGCTCAGCCAGATCCAGAATTTCTTGCTCTTGCGCGACGCGGCCACAATGCCCCCTTCAATCTGTTCAATGCGCTCTCTTACAATGCGCCTGCCAAGTTATTTGTTAAGGATTAAAGACAAGTGTAAGACGGCGCCAGCACTCTGCCGTCACCCTCAAACAAGTACGCAGGTTGTGGGAAGATGGTTCCGGGAACTTGCAGAGGAATTTAGACGTATACCTTTCCAAACGCCACTGGTGGTGTCTAAACCCATATGCAGAGCTTTTCTGACACTCTCGCGCAGGTCCTCAAGGCCATGATGGCCAACAAGCTGAGGACGTTTCTGACCATGTTCGGCATTGCATGGGGCGTTGGGTCTCTGCTGGTGCTGGTCGGACTGGGTGAGGGTTTTCGCTCCGGGCAACACCGCAACCTCGCCACCTTCGGCAACGACGTTGTCATGATGTTCAATGGCACCATTCCCGCCATTGCCAATCAGCACACGGGCATGAGGCCGTATCAGCTCACACTTCGCGACGAAAGCGACATGCGCGGACTTCCCCAGCTCCGCGGAGTTACGGCCACTCTTAATCGCGGGGACCTCTACGCCGTCAGCGCCTTCTCCAACTCCTCCGGCCAGTTTTGGGGCGTAGAGCCCAACTTCCCCAGCGTTCGCTTTGTTCCAATGGAAGAAGGCCGGTTTATCGATAGCAATGATGTTCTGGAACGCCGTCGCGTTGTCGTTCTCGGACTCAAATCTGCGCAGCTGCTTTTTCCCGGCCGCCCGATTCTTGGTGAAACCATCACCATCAACGACATCTCTTTCCGGGTGATCGGCAGGGTCGGGTCAATCTCTCGCGGCAACAACGACTCTGACAACCAGAAGTTCTACATTCCGCTCACCACGATGCAGGAACTCTATGCCATGAAGGGCGAAAACATTGCCCGTGACGCTGTCTCCTCAATCCAATACCAGCCCGCAATCAAGGGAGATACCACGCAAGCGGTGCCCGCTGTGCATCATGTGATCGCCAGAAACCATAGCTTCGACGCTTCTCTCAAGGACGCTTATCAAGAGTTTGACACCATCCAGGAAGAGCACATGATCGGAGCCATCTGGGACGCGATGGACATCTTTCTTGGCGGTGTCGGCATTGTGACCTTGGGCCTGGGCGCGGTAGGCATTATCAACATCATGCTGGTGTCGGTTACCGAGCGCACGCGCGAGATCGGCATACTGAAAGCTATCGGCGCAACTCGTCGCGCAATTCTTGCCCAGTTTTTCTGGGAAGGCATTTTCCTTACCGGCATCAGTGGAATTATTGGGATTGTACTCTCCGGGGGCTTCATGTCTCTGCTCGACCATTTCTTTACCGGCAAGGTTTCGGGTTTCGACCCTCCGCGGCTCGTTCCCTGGTCTGCAGCATTGGCCATGGGTTCGTTGACCATCTGTGGTATTGCCGCAGGGCTTTACCCGGCCAGCAAAGCCGCAGCGCTTGATCCCATTGAGGCGCTGCGCAAGGAGTAAAAGGCAGCTAACAACCAGGAGCAGGGCAATGTTAAGAGACATTCTCGGTCAGGCGTGGGAGGCGATGATCTACAACCGTCGCCGGACGATGATCACCATGATCGGCATGGCCTGGGGCATTGCCACGGTGGTGCTGCTGCTAGCTTATGGCGCCGGCTTCTCAAGGGCAATCCAGAACATTTTTGCGCAATGGGGCGTTAACCATATTGAGGTCTACGGCGGTCGTACATCAGAGCAGGCCGGTGCGGACAAAGCCGGCGTCCGTGTGCGCCTGACGCAGGATGATGTCGACCGCATCTGGAATTCGGTTCCGGGCATCACCTCAATCACGCCAGCCTTGTTCAACAACCTCACAGTTACGAACGATCTGCATACGTACACGTGGTCGGTAAATGGAGTGCTCCCGCAAGGCCTGGATATCCTGGTTCTCGATCCGTCGGAGGGCCGCCTGTTTAACGGTCTTGAAGAACAGCAGCGCGCCCATGTGTGCGTGATTGGCAGCGATGCCAAAACCAAGCTCTTCTCCGGTGGCTACGCGATCGGCGAACCCATTCGCATAAACGGCATCATGTTCACGGTGATCGGCGTCCTGACCCCGAAAATGGTTGAAGGCGAAAACAACATTAACACCAACATCTGGATTCCGTTTTCAACCATGGGCGATCTTAAGGACTCCACCTACCTGGACGGCATCTGGTTCAATTATCGAGGCGACAACGAAGTGGTTGAACGGAATCTCCGCAACACGCTGGCGGTTGCCCATCACTTTCGCCCCTCGGACCATCGCGCCATCTTCGTCGCCAACCTGCAGAGCCAATTGCATCAGTTCGCCATCGTCACCATTGCATTGCAGGTGTTGCTGTCACTGGTTGGCGCGCTCACACTCGGCATTGCCGGCATTGGCTTGATGAACATCATGCTTGTGGCCGTGCAACAGCGCACGCGAGAGATTGGCATTGAAAAGGCATTGGGCGCGCAGCGTCATCACATACTGGTGCAGTTTCTCGCGGAAGCGCTGGCAATTACCGGCGTGGGAGGCGCGTGCGGAATCGCGCTGGCGTATCTCGTCTCTGCCATGGTTGGCCGCATTACGTTTTACAGCGCGCTGGCAAAGAATGCTGAAAATGCCGACATCCGCCTTTTGATTTCTCCATCATCAGTGATTGTTGCCACCGCGATTTTGGTGGTCACCGGGCTTGTCAGCGGGATGATCCCGGCGATTCGGGCGGCGAACCTGGACCCGATTGAAGCGTTGCGCTACGAATAGTTTTTTTGTTCGCCCAGCGGGAACCTTCAGATCGTCGCGCGCGTAATCACATGCATGTTCAGTGATGTGAAGCTCGCCATTCGTCAACTAAGGAAGTCGCCGGGATTCGCACTCACGGCGATTGTGACGCTTGCCCTGGGAATCGGCGCCAACGCAATCGTATTCAGCGTGATGAATGCACTGGTATTGCGGCCGCTGAACCTGCCCGGTGCGGAGCGCCTTTACACCGTGCAACGGTTCAAGTACCCTTCGCAGTCGTATCCCGATTATGTCGACTTGCGGGACAAGAATCACACCTTCGAGAGCATGATTCTGTGCCAGATAATTGGCGCAGTCGGCGTGGATACTGGCGGCAATCCTTCCACAGCATGGCCCTACCTGACGAGCGGAAATTACTTTGACGCGCTTGGTGTGCAGCCTTATCTCGGGCGTTTCTTTCACCCGTCAGACGAAAAGGGGACCAACAGCGCACCTTACGTTGTGCTCAGCTACGCGTACTGGCAAAGTAATTTCCATGGCGATAAGGACGTGGTTGGCCGCAAGGTCGATATCAACAAGCATCCATTCACCATCATTGGTGTTGCGCAGCCCGGCTTTCGCGGTACCGAACTTTTCTTTGCGCCGGCGCTCTGGATTCCCGGAGTAGAACAGCCACTCGTCATGGGATTCGATCAGCTCAAGCAGCGCGGCAATCACGGCCCGTTCGTAGTGGGCAAGTTGAAACCGGGAGTAACTCCCACACAAGCCGCTGCGGATCTCAATTCGATCGGCTCGTGGTTGTCGAAGACCTACCCGGCTGAAGATGAAGGGATCGGTTTCTCCTTGGCGCGTCCAGGGCTCATTGGCGATTTCATGGGCGGACCAGCGCGGGCCTTCGTAGCCGGGCTGATGTTGCTCTCTGGTCTGATTCTGCTGGCTGCATGCGCAAACCTCGGAAGCCTGTTTGCGGCACGCGCCGCAGACCGTGCCAAGGACGTTGCGTTGCGGCTGGCGCTGGGGTCACGACGTGGCCGAATTCTGCGCCAGTTGCTGGCAGAGGCTGTACTGGTTTCGCTGGTGGGCGGTGTGGTCGGCCTGGCCGGCGGCCTGGTCATTTTGCGCGCTCTGAGCGTCTGGCAGCCTATCGGCAATGTGCCCATCAACGTGCCGGTGAATCCTGACATTCGCACTTACATTGTTGCGCTGGCATTGGCGCTGGTTAGCGGACTGCTGTTTGGAATTGTGCCGATTCGCCAGGTGATGCGCTCTGATCCGTGGCAGATCATTCGAACCGGCATGAGCAGTACGTCGGGGATGAAGCGCTTTTCATTGCGCGATGTGCTGCTCGTGGTGCAAATTGCAATCTGCGCAGTGCTTGTCACTTCATCGCTGGTGGCCGTGCGTGGCCTCATGCGCTCCATGAGCAACAACTTCGGCTTCACGCCCGATGGCGCAATGCTTGTCCAAACCGATCTTCGCATGGCCGGCTATGCGGACGATCGTGTTCCGGAGATGCAGCGCCGTATGCTTGACGCGGTGCGGGCCATTCCCGGCGTCACCTCCGTGGGCTACAACAATCAGATTCCCCTGGGGGTCGGCGGAAGCGACTCGTATGTTTATGCCGACAGCACAACCGATTATCGACCAACAAACTATGCCGCCGATGCGATGAACTACAACGTCTCCCCGGGATATCTGGGCGCGGCGGGAACCAGGCTGATCGCTGGCAGAGACCTTTCGTTCAGTGACGACAAAAAATCGCCTACGGTGGCGCTCGTCAACCACCAATTCGCAGTCAAGGTATTCGGCTCCGTTGAGAAAGCTATCGGCGGGCACTTCAAATATTGGGGTGGAAAGCGCGCAGAGGTTGTGGGCGTGGTTGAAGACGGGAAATATCGCACGCTTACAGAAGATCAGCAGCCGGCGATGTTCTTCTCGTTCCAGCAGCAGAATTCGAGCGAGACGTGGCTGGTGGTGCGATCAAAGCGCAACCAGGCGGAACTTTCAACAGCCCTGGATAAAAAGCTGCATGGGCTCGATTCAGGACTGCCGCTCAAAATGGATACCTGGAACTCCGAGATGGATACTGCGCTGTTTGCCGCGCGCGTGGCTACCGTCGCGCTTGGCGTGCTGGGAATGCTGGGCGCAATGCTCGCCGTTACCGGCGTGTTCGGCATGGCTTCTTACGCGGTCAGCAAGCGGCTACGCGAACTTGGAATTCGCGTGGCCCTCGGCGCGAGCCAGCGGCAGATTCTGCGCACTTCGCTTGGTCGCGCACTTGTCCTGATGACAGCGGGCTCGGTTGCGGGACTAGCGCTTGGCGTGCTCGCAACCCGTGTGTTGGCGTACATCGTGTACGAGGCAACGCCGAAAGATCCGATGGTGCTGGGTGGCGTGGGCTTGACGATGCTGTTGCTGGGATTGATTGCGACCTGGATTCCTGCCCGCCGCGCGCTGGCTGTCGATCCGCTGGTGTTGTTGCGCGAAGAGTAGTGGACTCTCACAGTAATTCGATTTTCAAAGCGATATGAACAGGAGAGGGAGGGGCGCCAGGATGCCTCTCCCTCTCAATTTGTTTGCGGAATGCCTATTGAAACCTGAAAGAGTTTTGTTCCTTACGTATCGCCGAGGGTGTACATCTGCTTGCCCGGTGCGTTAATCTTGCCCGTCATGAAAAACCCAAAGACGAGCAGCACCTCATCGTTTTTTGCCATTCTTTTTGCATGCTTAGCCATTGCAATTTCTTGCCAGGCCCAGGCTCCGGCGCCCGATTCACCCGCCATTGAAGCTAAAGCCAAGGCGATGCTCTCGAAGCTTTCGCTTGAGCAGAAGATAGAACTGCTTGGCGGCGTTGACAACATGTACACGCGGCCGATGCCGGTAATCGATCTGCCGCGCTTCAAGATGTCTGACGCGTCAGTCGGCGTGCGCACCTGGGGCCCGACGACCGCCTACGCGGGCGGCGTGGCGCTGGCCGCTACGTGGGACACGGATTTTGCGCGCAAGCTCGGCGTTAGCCTGGGTCAGGATGCGCGTGCGCGCAGCGTGAATTTTCTGCTGGGCCCCGGTGTCAACATCGCCCGCGCGCCGGTTGGCGGCCGCAACTTTGAATACCTTTCGGAGGATCCATACCTGAATGGAGCGCTTGCGGTTCCGTTCATCCAGGGTGTTCAGTCGCAGGGTGTAATCGCCACCGTCAAGCACTACGCGCTCAATAACCAGGAATACAATCGGCACGATTCCAGCTCGGATGTTGATGAGCGCACCATGCGCGAGATTTACTTGCCGGCGTTTGAGGCTGCAGTAGTCAAGGGCAAGGTTGACTCGGTGATGAATTCCTACAACGAGGTCAACGGCGTTCACGCCACGCAGAATGAATTGTTGAATAACAAGATTCTGAAAGGTGAGTGGGGTTTCGGCGGCGTGCTGATGTCGGACTGGGATGCGACCTACGACGCCGTGGGCGCTGCCAACTTCGGTCTCGACCTTGAAATGCCCAGCCCGAAATACATGAACGCAAAAAATCTTGTGCCCGCCGTCAAGTCAGGCGAGGTAAAGGAATCGACGATCGACGAGAAACTGCTGCGCCTGTTCCGCACAGAGTTGCGCTACGGGTTCACCGATCGCCCGCAGTTCGACCCGCAATTTTCCACCTATAACCGGGCCGCGCGCGCTGTAGCGTTGCAAGGTGCTCTTGAGAGCATCACGCTGCTCAAGAACGATGGAAACCTGCTGCCGCTCGATTCCAAAAAGATAAAAACCATTGCGATCATCGGCCCCGATGCATGGCCGCAGGTCGCGGGTGGCGGTTCATCGGAGCCGACGCCGTTCGCGGCAGTTTCCACGGTTGCGGGCATTGCAGACGCGCTTGGACCCGATGTTCATTTGCTCTATAGCCGCGGCTTGCCGGAAATCGCTGACCTGTTCCGCAATACAAAGTGGATTGGCGCTGTGACGTCGCAGACGTTTTCAACGGGCGATTTCAGCGGCACATCGGTTGACGGAACAAGGCGCAATCTCTCTGATTGGCGTCCCAACGACAGGGTTCCTCCAGACGCGACGCCGCGCAGCATTCGCTACAAGGCCGCGTTCAAGGCGGAGAACGCCGGCAAGTACCTGGTGCTCGCAGGCGCTTCCGGGTCTGATTCGTTCAAGGTCTTTGTAAATGGAAAGCAGTTGCTGGAGCATGTTCGCGCGGAAGGTTCCGTGCCGTCCTACACCTCAATTGATCTCGATGCTGGGCAGACGGCCAATGTGCAGGTGGATTATCTGCCTGGCGCTGCGGGCACGCACCTTGGCGTCGGCGTCGCGTATGAGCCGGAGATGATTTCAGCGGACGCGAAACAGTACGCGAAAATCGCCGATGTGGTTGTTGTCGCCGTTGGCTTTGACGGACCCAGCGAAGGTGAAGGACACGATCGAACGTTCACGCTGCCGTATGGACAGGATGCGCTGATCGAGGCCATAGCAGCGGCCAATCCGCATACGATCGTCACGCTGTCGAGCGGCGGCGCCGTGGATACCAGACGTTGGCTCGATAAGGTGCCGGTATTCCTGCACACCTGGTATCCGGGGCAGGAAGGTGGCACGGCGGTTGCGAGCGTACTGTTCGGCAAGCAAAACCCCGAAGGCAAATTGCCGGTGAGTTTCGATCGAGATTGGGAACAGAATCTCGCCCGCCAGTTCTACTACCCGGTGGCGGGAGCAAACACCACGCTGCACACGATTGGCGAAGGCGGCAGGCCGCGTGACTACACCATCGAGCACATCAATTATGGTGACAAGCTGATGGTTGGTTATCGCTACTGGACGACGACCGGAAAGCACGCGCTGTATCCCTTTGGATTCGGTTTGAGCTACACCACGTTCAGCTTTACAAATCTCAAGGTGCCAGCAACGGCGTCCGCGGGTTCAACCATTGCGGTGAGCTTTGACGTAACCAATACAGGCAAGATCGCGGGAGCTGAGGTTGCGCAACTCTACGTGTCCGATCCTTCGTCGAAAGTGCAGCGGCCGGAGCGCGAGTTGAAAGGCTTTGAGAAAGTCAGACTCGCTCCCGGAGAGAAAAGGCATGTAACGCTCAACCTGGATGCGCGCGCATTCAGCTACTGGAGCGATACGGCGCACAAGTGGACCATCGATCCCGGAAAGTTCGCATTCCTCGTAGGTGATTCGAGCGAGAACACGCCGCTGCATGCGGACATCACACTCAATTAGCTGACTTTGATTAGCCGAATTTGACCGAGTAACAAAAAAGGCAGTTCCCGCGCTTATGATCGCAGATATGAAACGCATTTTGCTTTCGTGGAGCAGCGGCAAAGACAGTGCATGGGCACTCGAGATTCTGCGTCGCGACCAGGCGATCGAAGTCTGTGGCCTGCTGACTACGCTCAATTCCGAATTCGACCGCGTTGCCATGCACGGCACGCGCCGCAGTGTTCTTCAGGCTCAGGCTAAAGCCGCAAATCTGCCCCTGTGGATCGTGCCTTTGCCGTGGCCGTGCACCAACGATGTGTACGAAAGCCGGATGTCCGAAGTTTGCCTGCGCGCCGTTTCTGAAGGAATGAGCGCGGTTGCGTTCGGCGATCTGTTTCTTGAGGACGTCCGCGCATACCGCGAAAGGCAGCTTGAGGGTACGGGTCTGGAGCCGCTCTTTCCCCTGTGGCAAATTCCCACCGGAGAACTTGCGCGGCAGATGATTGCCGGCGGTCTTCGGGCGCGTCTTGCGTGCGTGGACAAGAAACAAATCGGCGCGGAGTTTGCGGGCCGCGAGTTTGACGAGGCTTTGCTACGAGATTTGCCGGCAGAGGCGGACCCCTGTGGCGAGCGAGGCGAGTTTCACACCTGCGTTTATGCGGGCCCCATGTTCAGCGCTCCGCTGCCCCTGGAAAACGGCGAAATTGTCGACCGCGATGGCTTTGCTTTTGCGGACTTTCAGGTCGGAGCGGGTATGGCAGAGTTGAAGGCTCGCTGATCAGTACGTCGCGCGGCCGCCGCTTACGTCGTAGCACTGCCCGGTGACAAAGGAGCAATCGCGGCTTGAGAGAAAATGTACGACCGCTGCAACTTCTTCCGGCCGGCCGGTGCGCTTCATTGGGATGCGCTGCACCATGTAGTCCACCTGCGCCGTTGTCAGTTGCTCCAGCAACTTGGTGCGGATCACCGCAGGCGTGACGGCGTTAATGCAAATGCCCTCGGTAGCCACTTCTTTGGCGATGGATTTGGTGAGGCCGATGATGGCCGCCTTTGATGCGGAATAGGCAACCATATTCGGATTGCCTTCCTTGCCGGCAATCGAGGCGATGTTCACAATACGTCCGTAGCCACGCGCGCGCATGTGCGGCAAAACGGCGCGACAAAGATAGAACGGCGCATGGATGTTGAGATCCATCACGCGGTGCCAGTCGGCGTCGGTCTGCTCCCAGATGGGCGCGGCGCGTCCGGCAATTCCAGCATTGTTCACCAGGATTTCGAGCGAGCCCGCGAAGTCGATGACTTTGGCAATCGCGGCTTGCACCTGTTCTACGCTGGTGACGTCGAGCGGCAGCGGGAATGCGCCGCCACCGATTTTGGTTGCAACAGCATGTGCTGCTGCATTGTCGATATCTGCAACTGCAACGCGTGCACCTGCGGCGGCTAGCCTGGTGGCAATCACTTCGCCAATACCTGACCCGGCCCCTGTGACTACGGCCGTCTGGCCAGTGAGTTCGAACATTGTCTTGCTCCGATAAATTTTTTAAATGCGGACGAAGATGCGCTTCCTGAACATCCAGTAGAGGACAAGCCAGAACGTGCAAAGCGTGAGAATGCCGACGTTCTCTACCAGATCGCTGGAACGAGGAGGTTCGGCCACCTGCTCTGCAAGACTGCCAGGGGCAGCAAGACTGCTCATGGCCGAATCCTCGTTGAATTGGCGCTGTTCGTCAATCCCTTTTTAGCGCAGGGTCTTTAGCGCCGGATAAAGCTTTCTCCATGCGGCATATCCAGCTTTGTATGCGACCAGATCGGCCGGATCGGGATCGATTCGCTGCGCTACTTCGATGGCCTGCGCGCAAGCCTGGTCGAGGTTTGCCCAGTGTCCCGCACCCACTCCTGCCATAAGCGCGCAACCGAATGCACCGCCTTCTTCAGCGGTGAGCACTTCAACGGGATGCCCGTAGATGCCGGCCTGAATGCGCCGCCACAGTGCGCCGCGCGCTCCACCGCCGCCCAGGCGAATGCCGCTTACCGGAATGCCGAGCTCGGCAAAGAGAGTGAACGTATCCTGCAGCGAATAGGCAACGCCTTCAAGAACTGCGCGAACAAAATGCGCAGCCGTGGTGCCCGCTCCAATGCAGGCAAAGGCGGCGCGCACTTCAGGATCAAGGTGCGGCGTGCGTTCGCCCAGCAGATAGGGACCCCAAAGCAGGCCTTCGCATCCGGCTGGAATCTTGGCGGCATCCGCGTTGAGCGCGTCGTAGCTCTGGCCGGCGAAGAATGTTTCTTTCAGCCAGCTCAGGCTCAGGCCTGCACTCTGCGTTACGCCCATTACGTGCCACAGGCCCGGAACCGCATGGCAGAACGTGTGCAAGCGGCCTTTGGGATCCCTGGTGGGCTGGGCGGTGGCGGCAAACACCACGCCGGAGGTTCCAATGGTTGCGGAAACTGAGCCCGGCTGCAGAATGCCCATGCCGACTGCTCCAGCACCCTGATCGCCTGCGCCGGCAGCCACGGGCGTGCCCGCCTTCAGCCCCGTTAGTCCGGCAGCCTGCTCGCTGATCTTCGCGCAGATTTCCGGTGACTCAAACACCCGCGGCAGCCAGCTTTCCTGGATGCTTGCGGCCTCGGCAACTTCACGCGACCAGCGGCGATGCGTTACGTCCAGCAGCAACGTTCCTGAAGCTTCCTGCACATCGATGGCGAACTCGCCTGTCAGGCGATAGCGCACGTAGTCCTTGGGACACATGATGTGACGGATCTTGGCGAAGATCTCAGGCTGATGTTTCTTGACCCACAGCAGCTTGGTAACCGTAAAGTTCGGCAACGCGGGATTGCAGGTGAGCTCGATCAGGCGCTCGTAGCCGATCTTTTCGGTGAGCCAGTCGCATTCGGGCTGCGTACGGGTATCGCACCAGATGAGCGCAGGCCGCAGCACCGCGCCATTTTCGTCGAGCATGACCGCGCCGTGCATCTGGCCCGTGAGGGCGATAGCCGTAATGGGTTCCTTTGGCTCCGGCGTTGAGGCAATTGCGCCGAGAATGGCTTCCTGTGCCGCACGCCACCAGTCTTCAGGATCCTGCTCGGCCCATCCCGGATGCTCGGCTCGGAAAGGAGCATGATTGCTGGACGCGGTACCTACCAGCTTGCCTGCTGCATCCACAACAACCGCGCGCGTTCCGCCAGTTCCTACATCCATTCCCAGGAACCACATAATCGTATTCCCCCTGTCTAAATCGGTTTTCTTCGGCGGAGTGAGGATAGCAGCTTACGTGCCCGCGAGAAAAGTATCGGCGGCCCGAAAAGGCCTCAGCGGGGCAAATTCATGTTCCGCATCAACGTCTGTCCGGCAAGGCCCACCGCGAAGCAGGCAGCGGCAGCAAAGAGAAAGCTGTCGAAGCGGTCCAGGATGCCACCGTGACCGGGCAGCAGATTGCTGAAGTCCTTGACGCCGCTTTTTCGCTTGACGAGCGATGCCAGCAGATCGCCGGTAATCGCCGCGACCACAATAAAGCAGCTTGCCAGCACGGTTGGAAATACCGGCGTCTCGATGAGCGCCCGAAGCGCATAAGCCATGCCGATGGCGAACAGCAATCCGCCTAGGCTGCCTTCAATCGTTTTGCCGGGACTGATGGCGGCTGCAAGCTGATGCTTCCCAAGCAACTGGCCCGTTACCTGGCTGAATCCGTCAAAGCTGCACACGATCAGGAAGACGAAGATTGCAGTTTCTGAGGCAGAGAACCAGGCGAATGCTACCGCGGATGCGCCAACCAGTAAGTAACCCAGCGAGATGGCGATTGTCTTGATGCGACTGCCACCTGCAGCAGCGATGACAACGCGAAAAAGCTCTCGCGCACCGAGAACCACGATGAACGCCACCATGGTAGTAAAGATCCAGTGCCCGGCCAACGCGGCAAAAAGCACCGAATTCACAATGCAGAAATACGTTACAAATTTGACCAGCCGGGCGCGGCGAACGTGCGCGGGCTGCTTGCGGCTGGCGAAGAACAATCCGATGCCGCCCAGGAGAAATGCTGACGTGTAAATTGCAATCACGCGCAAAATCATGCGACCTCCGGTCCATTGCAGGCCAAGGCCGCAGGAAGCATCTTCAATTCAATCGCGACAACATTCGAAACGATCTCGCCATCCATCATCAGATTTCGTGGAGCATCCAGGTCCAGTCGCATTGCCGTCGCCTGGCTGATCGCATAGGGTTCGTAGATTCCGGTTCGCGAAAGCGCCGACAAATTGTGCGCGGTCTGTTTGAAGATTCCCGCTTCCATCTCCATAGTTTCAAAACGGCCGTCACACAAACTTGCCTGGCGGAAAGCGACGAAGTTCGCAACATGCCGAGTGTTGTTAGCGATAAATCCGCTCAAGAATACTTTGCGAGGAGCGCCTTCTCCGTCTTGAATGCGAGCGCGGAAGTAAGAAGGCCGGACGACCGTTGCAGCGGCAGCATAAGACATCTTCCCAAGCCGCGCAAGCTTGCGTGCGCGTAACGTGACGGCAGCAGGGTAGCCAAGGGCAACGGTGCTGGCCGCGAAATGCATAGACTGCGAGCCCTCCGCCGTTGTAACGATTACCTGCATCAGGTCGATTGTGTGCGCCACTTGCCAATGGAGCACGTCAAGAGTCCCGCGACGATGCATAAGGCCAAGATCCCGTGCCAGCGAGTTGCCGCGTCCCGCGGGAATGAGCGCAATGCGCTGCCGTCGGCAATCGAGGCCCTTCAGAATTTCAAAGATCGTTCCATCGCCGCCGACAGCAACCACACCATCGAACGATTGCGAGTCACGCGCAAGTTCCTCGGCGTGCCCCGCATGATGCGTAAGAACGGTCCGCGCAACAAGTCGGCGAAGTGCCGGCATCAGTTCGGCGAGCCGGTCACCGTTGCGATTGCCACCCGAATGCGGATTTACAATTGCGAGCCAATCGCCAGTCAGGATTACCTCTCTTTTTCGGCAAACACGCGAAAGATGTTGCCGACATCGGTTTTCCATGTGGGAAGGATGCAGATAAGGATCATCTCTTCCGTCAGAGATACGACGTAAACCAGCACTGTGAGCTGGAATAGCCAGCCGTGATAGCCCCATAGAAAAAGAGACATTACAAAGATTCCACTCGCATAGGCAGTCACTCGATCAAGCAGTGTGTGAAAGCTGGATAGCCTGCCGTAGCGGAGGACCGAAGCAACTATCTCCGTAATGTAGAAGACGGCGACAATAAGCACGCCCGTGAAATGCTCGTCGACAAATGCGCGCTGAAAAACATAGACACCGAACAGGCCAATCAACATGGTGAGCATGTCGGCTGCGGAGTCAAGCGCTGCGCCAACCTTCGAAGTCAAATGGAATGTGCGGGCAATCAAGCCGTCGAGGATGTCGCTCAGCAGGCACGCAAGTAATAGCCATTTGAAGAGATCGATCTCATGCTGGAGAACAGCCGCGAGCAGGAACGCAGTCGCGCAGAGCCGCGCAATCGAAATTGCATTAGGAGTGTTGCGCCAGATTGCATGAAGCGCGACGTGCCCGGCTTGCATAGAAAAGCCATTATAGACACGCCGCGCAGAAATTAGGGAGTGGTCTGCTCCGGAGTCACGTCAGTATTCTCGCGCGTGAAGACAAAATGCAATGTCCATACGCTGGCGATCGGTTGGCCGCTTGCCCGCGCCGGTGTAAATTTCCATTGCCGCGCGGCTTCCATCGCAACTTTGGCAAAATACCTGCTCGGGCCGGCAGACTCGAAACTGGCGTCCTGCACTTCGCCGGCCGGGCTCACGTTGACGCGCACGCGTACGTTCACTTTGCCCTGAATGCTGCGGCTGGCGGCTGGTAGAACATCCGGCATCACGCGTTGAGCAATTGAGCCTTTGGCGGAGCTATTCGCCGTGCCAGAATTGCTGGCCGCTCCGGAGTTGCCAGCAGCATTCGCGCCGGTTTGCCCTTGCGTAGGTGCCGCTTCGGCGGGCGATGCGGTGGCTGCAGAGGGCGGTTTCTCTGGCTGGGTTGTAGCTTGCGCAGGCTCAGCTGTTGTCTGCGCGGGCTGTGGTTGCTGTTGTGGCTCCGGCGCTGGCACAGACGCTGACGATTGCGCTGTCGGCTGATCGTTCGACTTCGTGGCCGGGAGCGTTCCATGCGAGCGTGACCAGAGCAGCAATACGACCGCAGTGAGAATAAGCACCACAATCAGAAGCACGCCTCGACGAGGTTTCCTTTGGGACTCGCGGCGGTCTTCAAATGCAAATCGTGGCAATGCCTGCCCAATCGGCTTCGGCGCCTGTGGTTCAGGTGCCGGAGGTGGTGTGGGCGCAGCAACCGGCAAGTCGATTCCCAGATGGTGCCTGACATCGTTAAGTGCGGCGCGCCGTGCCGGATCCACGCGGAGACACGCGGCCGCAATCCCTGCAAACGGCTGCGGAACCGATTCCGGAATACGAACGTCGCGATGATTGGCGCGGTTCCAGTCGGGAGTTTGCTGCGTTAGCGCTTCAACAATCATCACGCCGAGTGACCACATATCCATTGCCGGCGACATGGTCCCCTGGGCGCGCTCCGGAGCGTCGTAGATGCTCAGAGCAAGTTCCTCATCAACTGGTGCGCCAACAGGCTGCAGACTGTCCGATGACAGCTTAAGCTGATCGGCGACAACGAGAATATTTGAAGGCTTCAACCGGCCGTGCACCAGTCCATGCCCGTGCAGTTCGCCGAGCGCTTCCACGACGGGAACCAGCGTTTGTCTCACTTCCTCCGGATCGAGCGGACGAATCAGCAGAATTTCAGAAAGAACTTCTTCGGCAAATTCAGTCACGACAAAGGCGTAAGCAGAGCCGTCGATGGCGCAACGCCCGCTTTCCAACACACGCAAAAGTTGCGCGTGCGCTCGGCTGGCGTTCATCGCAAAAGCAATGCGTGCTTCGACGCCTGCTTCGATCGGCATAAATTTGATAGCAGCTTTTTGCGGGGAGTCTCCCGGCAGTTCCGTCAGGAAAACGTCGCTGTGACCGGATCCACCCAGCCATTGAAGAAGCGAGAAGCGCCCGTCAACGACTCGTCCGACCCAGTCACTCTGAATCGCCGTAGCTTTCATGGCATTGATCATTCTAACTGCCTTTGGATGGCAGAAGAGCGGAAAATGCCGCCGCGCGTTAGCACGGAATCGCTCTGAATGTCCGAATCGCGAATTTCTTTGCCGTGTTTCTTCGCTAAGACCCGGCTCCGGAATCCTGCACAGGCGCACGGCGCGCCGTCTGCCGGCTCAGTAGAACAACCACCACTGCGGAGAGAGCCATCATGCCGCCAACAACATACAGCCCGCCTGTGTAGCTGCCCAGCTTGTCCTTCAGCCAGCCCACAACTACCGGCCCGATAAATCCACCAAAGTTGCCCATTGAATTAATCATTGCAATGCCAGCTGCTGCGCTCGCGCCGGTCAGGAACATGCTCGGCATCGCCCACACCGGGCCCTTGGTGGAGTTGACGCCGATGTTGGCGATCATCAGCGCCAGAATGACCGGAATGGCAGCCACCGCCCATCCCGCCCATATAAATCCCGCGCACGCCAACAGGCTGGCGATTGCTACATGCCATGGGCGTTCCAGGGTTATATCGGAATGCCGAGCCCATAGAACCATGCAGGCCACAGCGACAAAACTTGGCGCAGAATTCAGCCAGCCAATCGTCATGGCGGAGTAGCCGTACTGCTTGAGAATCAGCGGCGACCAGAAGCCGAGAACATACAGGCCCGCGGAGCCGCCTGAATAGACAAGCGCCAGAGCCAGCACGCGCGGATCGCAAAGCGCTGCCATCACTTCGCTCTTTGCAACGCCCTTGCCAGTGTGCCTGCTGCTCTCCACGCGCTCAGCTTCAAGTGTCTGCACCAGCCAGGTACGTTCTTCTTCGTCGAGCCAGCGTGCCTCTTCGGGCCTGTCGCACAGCACCTTGAATGTCAGCAGTCCGAGGAAGATTGCGGGCAAAGCTTCAATAATGTAGAGCCACTGCCAGTTCATCAGACCCCAGAACTTCGGCAACTCCATCAGGGCTCCTGAGATCGGCGAGCCAATAGCCGTCGAAAGCGGCGCGGCGGCCATAAAGAACGCGATGGCTGCGGCGCGATAACGGGCAGGGAACCAAAGGCTCAGGTAGAGCAGAGTTCCCGGAAAGAATCCCGACTCAGCCAGACCGAGCAGAAAGCGCATGGCATAAAAGCTGTACGGCCCCACAACAAACGCTGAAGCAATTGACACCAGGCCCCACGCAATCACAACGCGCGCAATCCAGACCCGCGCGCCAACACGCAGCAAAATAAGGTTCGATGGAACCTGGAACAATACGTAACCGAGAAAGAAGATGCCGCTGCCAAAACCGAACATCGATGCATTCAGTCCGATTGCCGAGCTCATGCTGAAGGCAGCAAATCCCACATTGACGCGATCAAGAAAGCTGACAAAGTAGAGCAGCATGACAAACGGAAGTATGCGCACGCGCAGCTTGCGCGCTACGCGCGCTTCAATATCGGGAATGGCGACG
Source organism: Occallatibacter sp. (assembly GCA_017883405.1). Classification (GTDB taxonomy): domain Bacteria; phylum Acidobacteriota; class Terriglobia; order Terriglobales; family Acidobacteriaceae; genus Telmatobacter. The sequence goes on from JADGNO010000157.1 coordinate 23,369, forward strand.
GGCAGGTTCACGCGGTGGCCAGCGGACTCCGGGCCGTTACGGCAACCTCTGCGCAAACCGCCGACGTAACCTCAACCGTTGTCGCAGCGCCGCCAAGATCGCGCGTGTGCAGCCTGGTATTGGCGGTGACGTGTTCAATGGCTTGCATCAGGCGCCGTGCGGCGTCTGGCTCGCCAAGATGCTCCAGCATCATAACCGCGGACCAGAAAGTGCCGACCGGGTTCGCCAGTCCCTTGCCCATAATGTCGAATGCGGAGCCGTGAATCGGCTCAAACATCGAAGGGAACTGCCGCTCCGGGTTGATGTTTGCCGTTGGTCCAATGCCAATGCTCCCGGCGAGCGCCGCTGCCAGATCGCTCAATATGTCAGCGTGCAGGTTTGTGGCAACAATCGTATCCAGAGATGCCGGACGGTTCACCATGCGCACCGTTGCCGCATCCACCAGTTCCTTGTCCCACTTCACGTCAGGAAAATCTTTCGCAACCTCAGCGGCAACTTCGTCCCACATGACCATGGCATGCCGCTGCGCATTGCTTTTGGTAATCAGCGTAAGCAGCTTACGCTGACGCGACTGAGCCAGCTTGAAACCGAAGCGCTGAATGCGTTCCACGCCGGCGCGCGTCATCACAGAGAGATCAGTGGCAACTTCAATCGGCAGTCCCTGGTGCACGCGGCCGCCGGCGCCGGAGTACTCGCCCTCAGTATTTTCGCGAACGATCACCCAGTCCAGATCCTCAGGCCGGCAGCGCTTCAGGGGCGCGTCAATGCCGGGCAGAATGCGCGTCGGCCGCACGTTGGCGTATTGGTCAAGACCCTGGCAAATTTTTAGCCGCAGTCCCCACAGCGTAATGTGGTCGGGAATGTGCGGATCGCCCGCCGAGCCAAACAGAATCGCGTCCTTGCTTTTGAGCATTTCAAGTCCATCGGCAGGCATCATGGCGCCATGCAGGCGATAGTAGTCGCCGCCCCAGTCAAAATGCTCAAAGTCGAATCGGAACGTGTTATCGGCCGCAGCCAGCGCCTCAAGCACCTGTCGTCCAGCGGGCACCACCTCTTTACCAATGCCGTCACCAGGCACCAACGCAACCTTGTATGTCTTCATCCTGCCCACTCCAAATCGAACACGGCCATTCTACCTGCAAGTGCAATGGTCTGGCCTTTGGAGCAAGACGACGGGGGGCCACTCTCGCGGGAATTAAAAACAGCCACACCGTAATGCGAGACAACAACCCGCCCTGTGACCCATGGCACATGCACTTTTAGCCACTGGCGTGACAATGGTTTCGTAAGGTTCGCCAGCACCCGAGCTGCGCGCCGAGGAGACGACCCATGAGCGACCTAGCCACTTTGGCCGAAGCAGTTGCGCTTGACCCGCTAGTTGACCACCCAGCCGACTACCACGTTTTTCACAAATTTATTCAGCGCTGCAAAGATCTGCCGGCCGTCACCACAGCAGTCGTTTGGCCGCTCTCTGACGTAGCCATGAAAGGTGCAGTTGAAGCCGCGCTCGCCGGCCTGATTGAGCCCACGCTGATTGGCCCCAGGGATCAGATGAATGCCCTCGCCGCGAGAATCGGCGTTGATATCAGCGCTTATCCGGTTGTCGATACTGACACTGAAGCCAAAGCTGCTGAAGCGGCTGTGGCCATTTGCCGCGCCGGCAACGCGCAGGCGCTCATGAAGGGCAGCCTGCACACGGACGAATTGTTGAAACCAGCCATGGCCCGCGACACCGGCCTGCGCACCGCGCGCCGCATTTCGCACGTGTTCATCATGGATACGCCTGCTTATGCGCGCACGCTGCTAATTACCGATGCTGCCATCAACATCACGCCCGAGCTTGAAGACAAGGTCCACATTGTGCAGAACGCAATCGACCTCGCCCATGCGCTCGGCATTCCTGAGCCCAAGGTTGCGCTTCTGTCGGCAGTTGAAACCGTCAGCCCCAAGATCAAGTCCACTTTGGACGCCGCTGCTCTCTGCAAAATGGCCGACCGTGGCCAGATCACCGGCGGCATCCTCGATGGTCCGCTGGCATTTGATACTGCGGTAAGCCAGAAGGCAGCAAAAATCAAAAAGCTCGTTTCGCCCGTTACCGGCGTGGCTGACATTCTTGTCGTTCCCGATCTTGAGAGCGGCAACATGCTGGCTAAACAACTTGAATATCTTGGCGGCGCGCAGCTTGCTGGAATCGTTCTCGGTGCGCGCGTGCCCACCATTCTTACCAGCCGCGCTGACTCGGCTGAAACCCGGCTCACCAGCTGCGCCGTGGCCGTGCTTCTGCACTATGCAGCTCATCCGGCAGTTAAGGTCTAATTTATATTTCTTAATACCTGCCGGTTATAGCGAACGGGCGCCTCCTAACCTCCGGGGCGCCCGTTTTGCATTTCGCACTTTCAGAATGCGGTGCGGGAATTTTTCAGTCTGCGCCGCATTCTGAGAGACTTGAAGTATGCTCAATCGCTTGCCCGCGCTGATCTTTGACCTGGACGGAACCCTTACCGATTCGAAGCCGGGCATCCTCGGATGCCTCA
>JADGNO010000027.1 GCA_017883405.1 Occallatibacter sp.
AGCTTTTGGAAAATCGCCATGCGAGTGGCGTCGCCCAGTGCATCGAGTCCGGCTTGGAGGTAAGCGTCCATGGTTTGGTTAGTGCTGACGAATGGTAAGCGTCAACTAACGGTAAGTATGGACGCACCGATGCAGCGAGTCAAGAGGATTTTTCATGAGTGGGGGAAATTTGTCACCCCGCAGGGAAGTCGCCAAGGCGCGGCACAGCTCTCGATTAGAGTTCTGTTGATTTGCTTTCTACCAGAGCTTTTGCTTTGGCGATGAAATCCGCAAGTGGCGTCGAGCCCTGGTCGCCTTTGCCGCGGGTGCGCACGCTTACCGCATTCGCTGCTTCTTCCTTGTCGCCGAAGACGAGGATGTAGGGCGTCTTCTGATTGGCGAAGTCGCGGATTTTGGCGTTCATCTTTTCGTTGCGATCATCCACTTCAACGCGGAGACCTGCTTCTTTCAGCGCGCTTTCCACCTTGGCTGCGTAGTCCTTGTGGCGCTCGCTGATGGGCACCAGTCCCACCTGCACCGGAGCGAGCCATAGGGGGAATGCGCCTGCGTAATGCTCAATGAGCACGCCAAAGAAGCGCTCGACCGATCCGAACAGCGCGCGGTGGACCATGACCGGCTGATGACGGGCGCCGTCTTCTCCTACGTACTCAAGCTCAAAGCGCGCCGGCAGGTTGAAGTCGAACTGCACGGTAGACAACTGCCACAAGCGTCCGAGAACGTCGACGAGTTTTACATCGATTTTGGGACCGTAGAAAGCTGCTTCGCCGGGGATGGTTTTGTAAGGGATGCCCTTTTCCTTGAGCACATTGTCGAGCGAGCGAATGGCAAGGTCCCAGTTCTCGTCGGAACCGGCGTAATGGGCGCGGTCGTTCGGATCCCACGTGGACAGCTCGACCTTGAACTCGGTGAAGCCGAAGGTCTTGAGCACTGCCTCGGCAAAGTCGATGCAGGCGGCCACTTCGCTTTCGATTTGTGCCGGCGTACAGAAGATGTGGGCGTCGTCCTGGGTAAAGCCGCGCACGCGCAACAGGCCGTGCATGGTGCCGGAGCGCTCGTAGCGATACACGTTGCCCAGCTCAGCATAACGCGCCGGCAGATCGCGATAGCTTTTGGGCGAGTTCTTGTAGATGAGAATGTGGAACGGGCAGTTCATCGGCTTCATGCGATACATTGCATCGTCCAGCTCCATCGGCGTAAACATGTTGCCGGCGTAAAAGCCTTCGTGTCCCGATGTCTGCCACAAATTTATTTTTGCAACATGCGGCGTATACACAAGCTGGTAGCCGCGACGCAGGCACTCGTCGCGCATCCAGTCTTCCATGATCTTGCGGATCATGGCGCCTTTGGGGTGCCAGAAGATGAGGCCCGATCCGGCCAGATCCTGAATGCTGAACAGGTCAAGCTGCTTGCCCAGCACGCGATGATCGCGCTTGGCGGCTTCTTCAAGCCGCGCAAAGTGTTCGTCGAGGTCTTTCTTTGAGAAAAATGCCGTGCCATAAATACGCTGCAGCTGCGGATTCTTTTCGTCGCCCAGCCAGTAGGCGCCGGCGAGCGTGGTCACCTTGACTGCTTTTACGCGGCCGGTCGAGGAAACGTGCGGCCCGCGACAGAAATCTATGAACTTGCCGTTGCGATAAAAGCTCACGTCCGAGCCCGGCTCCGTGAATTTGCTCACGAAGTGCGTCTTCATAAAATCGCCGTCGCGTTCGAAATCTTCCAGAGCCTTTTCGCGGGGCTCATATTCGCGCACGAATTTCTCGTCGCGTGCGACGACTTCAGCCATCTTTGCTTCGATCAGCGCCAGGTCTTCCGGCGTGAAGGGCTTTTCGCGATAGAAGTCGTAGAAGAATCCGTTATCGGTGGCGGGGCCGTGGCCAAGCTTGGTTTCAGGGAACAGCTCCAGCACCGCCGTGGCCAGCACGTGTGCCGCCGAGTGCCGCACAACTTTGAGTGCCTCAGGATCGTTTTCTTTTACCAGCTCAAGCCGTGTGTCGGCCGTCAACGGGGTCGACAGGTCAACCAACCGCGGTCCTGCGGCGGCTTCATTTGCGTACATCTGTTCTTCAGAGCCGGCATCGCTTCCAGGAGCGGTGTTTTCCGCGGCCCCGGTAATGGGAGTCAACCGCGCAACGACGGAGGCGGCGGCGAGGCGCGGCGAAATGGAGTTGGCAATATCAAAAGGTGTGGTGCCTACCGGCACTTCGCGAACTGCCCCATCGGGCAGGTGAACGGCAATTGTCTGCGTGCTCATTTGTTTTGGGATCCGTAAGGGCCGCAAAAGAAAAATAACGGCCAACACATTGAGGATACAGCGGAATCCGAGCGGATGTCCTGATCGGCGGGCCTTTCGAACCGCTTTTCAACGAGATGATGGCACTTGAATCCTCTTCGGAATTCCAGATTTCGCTTCAGAATGCCTCTGGTCGGCAGATCGAAGCGGGCCTGAGGTCTACCAACCAGACTTGACGGTTGATTCTGCCCCGAAAGTCCCAATCCATTGCATCCAAGGAGGCATGTCTTTGTCCCTCGAATCGAATTATCGTCTGCTACGGGGCGGGGAACATCTTGCCAGTCTTGAGGTTCCTTTATGCAGGTGTTTTGCAAAGCCACAAACGGAAATGCCGAAACCCACTGCTGCGTCTGCGGCCAGGGATTCGTCATGTTCTGGGATAGGCAGTCGCGCAGCGAGCGGGTTATCGCCCTGCACGAGATTCAGGAAACGCTTCGCCGTCATCACCGCAATTCGCCCGGTCCAGACGTCCACCCAAGCGCAGGTTTTCCGGTCCCGGATTGGACCCGCACGACTGAGGTTGCCAGTACAGCGTCTTCAGGCTCCGAGGCAACGTGGGGGATCTGAGCCCGGCGGCAGTTGAGGCCACTATGAAGTGGGCCAGTCTATTGGGTTGGTTTTTGCTGTGCTACGCAGTTGCAGTGCTGGGCGGGTGGTGGACTTCAGCTGAACTCAGAGACTGGTATTTGAGCCTTAAAAGACCGCGGATTGCTCCGCCAAACTGGGTCTTGGGGCCGGTGTGGTCCGTACTTTACGCGTTCATGGCAATCGCGGTCTGGCAGATAGGGCTGCTGCCGCCCACACCGCTGCGCAGCAAGGCTCTGCTGCTGTTTCTTGTGCAACTGGTTCTGAATTTGCTTTGGACGTGGATCTTCTTCCGCGAGCATGACATCGGGAACGCGTTGGCAGACGTTTTTCTGCTCTGGATTGCGATCGGGGCTGAAACCGTTATCTTCTGGCGAATGCAACAGTCGGCAGCGTGGTTCATGGCTCCCTATTGGGCATGGGTGAGCTTCGCGGCAGTTTTGAATTTTGAGTATTGGCGTCTAAATCCGGATTCGGATTAACCGCACAAAGACCTTGCACCCTGCATTACGCGGGCGACCTAAGCAAAAAAAGGCTGGGAATTGACCCAGCCCTTCTTTGAGTTAGCTAGATTCTGCCGGAATCCGGCCAAACGGGCTTAGAGAGGCTGAACGTCCGCAGCCTGCCAGCCCTTGGGGCCCTTCACCACGTTGAACTGCACGGCTTGGCCTTCCTGCAAACTCTTGAAACCACTTGAATTGATTGCAGAATAGTGCACAAAAACATCTTCGCCGTTCTGGCGCGAAATAAAGCCGAAGCCTTTCGCGTCATTGAACCACTTCACAGTGCCTTGTTCCATTTTGTTTCGATTTCCTGGTATTGAATTGCGCTGGATGAATCGGAGCGACCACTGGCAGAATCTTGCTTGGTTGGGCGAGTTACTGCTCACGCCCGGTTCGGCTCTAACGCTGAAAACAGTTTACCATCGGTGTCAATAAGGATCGTATAAATTCCCTGCTGAAATCGGATTGCCGCCCGTTGAGCAATTCCAAAATGGTAACAAAATACAGGGCTTAGCGATCAATCTCCGCCTATGGTACTGTGGTAAGTCATCGCCATGCCAACCGATCCTGTGCCCGGCCTGCTATCGCGCGCTACTGAGCTGCTGGAACGTGAATTTGCAGCTCTGCCCGCATGGCAGCCGGCTGCTATCGATGACCGAGCTGAGGGCATCCTGGCGGACGTAGCCCATCGTTTGAAAAATAATTTTCCCTACTTCCATCCACTGTATGCCGGCCAAATGCTGAAGCCGCCGCATCCGCTCGCTCGGGCGGCCTATGCGTTGGCCATGAGCATCAATCCGAATAACCATGCGCGCGACGGCGGCCGCGCCAGTTCTGAAATGGAGATTGAGGCAGTCAGGCAGCTGGCCGGCATGTTCGGCTGGACCGAATATCTGGGCCACCTTTGCTCAAGCGGCACCCTTGCTAACCTAGAGGCGCTGTGGGTGGCCGGGCAGCTGGCACCGAAATCGCGCATTGTGGGGTCAGCACAGGCCCATTACACTCACCAGCGCATTTCCGCTGTGCTGCGGCTCGATTATGCGACGGTTGCCGCGGACGAGCGGGGCCGCATGGATCTGACCGCGCTCGAAGCCGAACTGAGCAAAGGCGATGTTGGTACCGTCGTCGCCACACTGGGCACTACGGCGGTTGGAGCCGTCGATCCGCTGGAAGCGATAGTGGCGCTTCGCGGGCGCTATGGTTTCAGGCTGCACGTTGATGCGGCGTACGGCGGCTATTTCAAACTCATTGCTGAATCGCTCGATGAGCCGGCGCGACGAGCCTATGCCGTCATACAGCAGGCTGACTCCATCGTGATTGACCCGCACAAGCACGGCTTGCAGCCCTACGGATGCGGATGTGTTCTGTTTCGCGATGCCGGCGTGGGAAAGTTTTACAAGCACGATTCGCCTTACACGTACTTCACTTCGCATGAACTGCACCTGGGAGAAATCAGCCTGGAGTGCTCGCGAGCGGGCGCAGCCGCTGTGGCTCTGTGGGCTACGCACAAGCTGCTTCCGCCGGTTCCGGGCGGGGAGTTTGCACGCGGTCTTGCCGATGGGCGCGCTGCGGCACTGGAACTTGATCGCCGTTTGCGCTCGGACGCACGATTTCTGCCGCTGCCTGGCAGTCCTGAATTGGACATCGTGGCCTGGAGGGTGAAGGCAGACACGCTGGAAAAGTCGTCGCGGCTGGCGCATCAGGTTTTTGAATTATGTGCCGCGCATGACCTGCACCTGGCTCTTGTACAATTGCCGCTGTCCTGGTTTGCGCCTGCAGCTCAAAGCACAAACTCGGACGCGCAGGTTACGTGTCTTCGCTCGGTATTGATGAAACCCGAACACAAGACATGGCTCGATGAGATCTGGCAGAGAATTTCCGCAGCCTGCGCTGAAGCAAGCCTGCACTGAGTAGCCGTAACAAGTTAAGCGAGGTAGAAAGCCAAATTGGGAGTGGATAAGGCGCTCGAAAAGAAAACGTCTTCATTTCTCCTGCAACCGCGTCAAACAAGCAGTTTTTGTCAGCAATTTCGTTTGAATTCACCCGAGAGGTTCGATAGCCATGCACGATCCTGCCGCGCTTCGCTCCATGCATTTGGCCCGCTTTAACGCGGAACCTGCCATCTTTGTCGCGCCTGGGCGCGTTAACCTGATCGGCGAACACACAGACTACGCCGAAGGCTTTGTGATGCCCGTGGCCATCAACTTTGCCACGTTGGCCGCGATTTCGCCGCGCACCGACGGCAAGATCGTCATCTACTCTGAGAACTTTGGCGAAGAGAAGGCCTTCGATGCCGGGGTGACGCCGAAGGCGCACAAAGACTGGTCCGACTACCCGATGGGCGTGGTGGCAATTCTGTCCGGCGAAGGGCACAAGTTTCCGGGCTTCAGCCTGACCCTGTGGGGCGACGTGCCGCTTGGCTCTGGCCTCTCCAGTTCCGCGGCGCTTGAAGTGGTGACGGCGTTGGCGGTTCTCTCTCTGATCGGCGCGAGCTACCCAGGTCCGCAACTCGCACGCCTTTGCCAGCGCGTGGAGAACGAGTTTGTAGGCGCCAACTGCGGCATTATGGATCAATTTATTTCCGCGAACGGCAAAAAGGATCACGCGCTGCTGCTCGACTGTCGCGACCTGAGCTACAGGCTTGCGCCGATTCCTGAGAATGTGGCCATCGTGATTGCGAATACGATGGTGAAGCATTCCATTGCCGGGGGCGATTATCCGACGCGCCGCCGCGAATCGGAAGCTGCCTGCGCGATCATTGCCAGCCATCGGCCGGGCGTTCCATTCCTGCGCGATGCCACGCTTGAAGATCTTGAGAAGTGGGGCCATGAAATGGAGCCCAAGTCACTGATGCGCGCGCGCCACGTTATCAGCGAGAATCTGCGCACGGTTGCGGCTTCTGAAGCGTTGTTGCGCGGCGATATGAAGGAACTGGGCCGCCTGATGGCAGAGGCCCACAAGAGCTACAGCGGCGATTTTGAAGGCAGTTGCGTAGAGGCGGATACCATGGTGGATCTGGCCCAGGATCTGCCTGGCCTGATTGGGGCGCGGCTCACGGGTGGGGGCTTTGGCGGCTGCACAGTGAACCTTGTAGAGCAGAAGTATGCCGAGAGCTTTGCCAAAACGCTGGGCGAGCGATATGCCGCCAAGACAGGTATTGTGCCGGAGATCCACGTTTGCCACGCGTCTGACGGCGCCCACCGGATGGAGTAGCGGTTCCAATTAGATTGTCAAATAGAACAGAGTTTAAGGCTTAAATCTGGAAAACTGGGGTGAAACCAAGATTCAATCGGTTTTGCCCCTTTTACTGTCCTGGTAAGCCCAAGATCAAGAGCCACTTGGCTCCATTTGCCGGTTTTATCCGCCCTCCTTGATAAAATCGGATGAAGTTTGGCCAATATAGTACCCAGCGGGCCGATTACCCCGGGACTGACGATCATCGACCTCTGTGGGATTTCATCTTCAGATCGCCGCATCCAAACTAACAAGAACGGCGAGGAGAAACATTAGTTATGCAACCGGTATCTACAAAGCCTTTTTCCTACGAAACGCTCCCCAGTTCCGGCCACGTTGCATATTTCTCAATGGAGATAGCGATCAACCCGGCCATGCCTACTTACTCTGGTGGGTTGGGTGTACTGGCGGGTGACACACTGCGCTCGGCAGCGGATCTTGGCGTTCCGTTGATCGCCTTTACGCTCGTTCATCGCAAGGGATATTTTCAGCAGCATCTCGATCGCGCCGGCATACAGACGGAAGAAATCCAGCCCTGGGACCCGGCCAAATTCTGTACCGAAGAGCCCGCCCGCGTCACCGTTGCCATTGAAGACCGCGTGGTGAATGTGCGCACATGGCGCTACGACCTGCAGGGAAGCTCCGGCCATATCGTTCCCATTTATCTGCTCGACACCGACATTGAAGGAAACTCGGGTTGGGACCGCGGTCTTACCGATCACCTGTACGGCGGCGATACGAACTATCGGCTGCAGCAGGAGATTGTGCTGGGCATGGGTGGCGTTCGTATGGCCGCAGCCCTGGGCCATCGAGTAAACGTCTTCCACATGAACGAGGGCCACGCAGCGCTGCTTACACTCGCTCTGCTGGAGCGGCAAATGGGAGGCGGTCCACTGGGTGCGGCTACCGAGACTGACATTGAGCAAGTTCGCAAGATGTGCGTTTTCACTACGCACACGCCCGTACCCGCCGGACACGACCGCTTCTCGGTCGAGCAAACGGCTCGCATCCTGGGCGGCGATCGCACGGCGCGGCTGGAGAAGTTTGGCTGCTTCCGTGATGGCCTGCTGAACATGACGCTGCTGGCGTTGCGCTTCTCACGTTTTGCGAACGGCGTTGCACTGCAGCACGCCAAAGTTTCACGCCAGATGTTCCCTGAGTACAACATCAGCAACATCACCAACGGCGTGCACGCGACTACTTGGATGTCAGAGCCGATCCAGAAGATGCTGGACGAGCAGATTCCGACGTGGCGTCTGGACAATCTTTATCTGCGCAATGCGATCGATCTTCCGGAGCAGGCGATTCTGGCTGCGCACGCGCGTTCAAAGGAAGCGTTGCTGGCTGAAGTGGGTTCGCGTACGGGCCTGGTGTTTAATCCGCGCGTTCTTACGCTGGGATTTGCGCGCCGCGCCGCCACCTACAAGCGCGCCGACCTGATGTTTACTGAGCCAGAGCGCCTGCAGAAGATTGCGGAAGCCGCGGGCGGCCTGCAGATTGTGTATGCAGGCAAAGCGCATCCGCAGGACGAACCCGGCAAGGCCCTGGTGCAGAAAGTAATTGAAGACGCCGCCAGGTACTCCAACGACATGCTTCGCGTTGTGTACCTTGAAGACTACGCGTGGGATCTGGGCGCGCTGCTGACGGCCGGCGTAGATGTGTGGGTCAACAATCCACGGCGTCCTTATGAGGCGTCTGGAACCAGTGGCATGAAGGCCGCCATGAACGGCGTGCCTAGCCTCTCGATTCTGGACGGATGGTGGATTGAGGGCTGTATTGAAGGCGTAACTGGCTGGGCCATTGAAGACGGCGCCAACGATGAAGAGGAAGCCAATTCTCTCTATAAGAAACTTGAATCGGCGGTGGTTCCGACTTATCTGGATGCGCCGGAAAGATGGGCTCGCCTGATGCGGAATACGCTGGCGTTCAACGGCTCATTTTTCAATACGAATCGCATGGTGAAGCAGTACACGCGCAACGCCTACTACCCGATGCGCCTTACGGTGCAGACCAACGTTGAAGAAGAGATCTTCGCGGACTGATCACCCGCGCGTTTACCGCATGGGTTGGCGAATGATGGTCTTCAGATTCTCTGGTGCGGTGCGTCGCGGATCGCTTAAATAGATTTCGTGATGCTTCCCGTAGAGCTCTTTTCCACTCGCATGAATAAACGCATGAATCCGCTCGATGGTTGGGCCCTCTTCCGCGTAGGGCCCGAAATACATGACCTGCGCGGCCGTGCCTTCGTTGAGCGTCTCAAGCCGCACGCGCTCGAGAGCCGCTGGATTCTTTTTCCGTCGCACATCGTCAAAAGCCGCATCCACATCCTTTTTGGCGACGAAGTCCGGCTGCAGAATCATCGCGGTCCACTTCCAAGCTGATTTGTCGCGCCTGTGAAATGCGCCTGGATCTTCCGCCCACCACAGGCCCTCAACGGGCATCACTCCGTAGTCCACCGGCTGAGGACCATTCTTGAGCGAAAACTTCAGCGTGTAGGAGAGTGAATACAAAGCCTCGATCGCATGGAGATAAGCAACCGAGGTATTTGGGTTGCCCTTTCCATCGACCATGAGATAGGTAAGCGACGGAACTTCAACGACCGAGATTTCTTTGCCTGATGGCTGGTAAAGATGCTTCCACTGTTTTTTGAGGTCGAGCTTTTCCATAGCGGTTTTCCAGAAGAGCAGGATACCGCTGAGAGTATAGACCTGTAGCCAATCGGCTGCAGTGACTGACGCAGAACGACCTTGGCGAACGGGACTTAGCTATACAACCGAATCTCACTTGAAGTGCCACCGGCTGCGGGGACGTAGCATTTCTGCGTGTAGTCCATGACCATGCGATCCGCGTTGAACCGCCAGCCTAGCGTACGGATCGTCCGCTTCATGCGCTGGATCCATCCGCGCGGCAGGCCATCGCGGTCGCGCTGGTAGTAGAGCGGAATCACTTCGTCCCGCAACACGCGGTATAGGTCTTCGCCGTCGCGGCTGTCGTGCACATCCATGTTGGAGTGGGTTCTGCCGGAACCGATGGCGAAGCCGTTGAGGCCGTCGTATGCTTCAGCCCACCATCCATCGAGCACAGAGAGGTTCAATCCACCGTTGAGCACTACCTTCTGTCCACTTGTGCCTGATGCTTCCAACGGACGGCGCGGATTATTGAGCCAAACATCAACGCCCTGGACCAGGTATCGTCCGACATTAATGTCGTAATCCTCAATGAAGACGAACTTGCCCTGGAACTTGTGGTCGCGCATCATTTCGGCCACCTGCTGAAGAACGCGCTTGCCCGGTTCGTCGTGCGGGTGCGCTTTGCCTGCGAACAAGAACTGCACAGGGCGTTTGGGATCGTTGACCATGGACGCCAGCCGCTGAATGTCTGCGAGCACGAGGTTGGCGCGTTTATAAGTTGCAAATCGCCGCGCAAAGCCGATGGTGAGCGCGTCCGGCGATAACATCGCGCTGAATTTTTGCAGCGTGTCCACTGGTTCTTTGCGCCGTTGGGCCTGCTCTATAGCGCGGCGTCGTGCGAATTCGATCAGTTGCGTTTTCAGGGCGAGGTGCGTCTCCCAGAGCTCGCCGTCGTCTACGCTTTCAATCTTTGCCCAGGTCTTGGCTGTTCCACTATGGCGCTGCCAATCGACGCCGAGGTGGCGGTCATAGAGCCGCGCCATTTGCGGAGCGAGCCACGACGGCACATGGACGCCGTTGGTGATGTGGCCGATGGGAACCGCGTCCTCCGGCCGATTGGGATAGAGGCCTTTCCACATAGCCCGTGAAACCTCGCCATGCAGCGACGAGACTGCGTTGACGCGCCGCGCCAGCTTGAGCCCCAGCACCGTCATGCAGAACTGCTCGCCGTAATCAGTTGGATATTCACGCCCGAAGCCCATCATGTTCTCGTGCGAGATTCCAAGCTCTTCACGCAACGGTCCCAGGTGCTCTTCCATCAGATCCGGACTGAAGCGGTCGTGCCCGGCCGGCACGGGCGTATGCGTTGTGAATACGACTTCGCGCGGAATCAGGCTGGCTGCCGTACTAAAATCCAGACCCTCTTCTTCCATGCGATCGCGAATTGCCTCAAAGACGGCGAAGCCGCTATGGCCTTCGTTCAGGTGAAGCACTCCGGGCCTGATGCCCATAGCTCTGAGGGCGCGGAAACCGCCTATGCCAAGCAATAGTTCCTGCCGGATACGCGTGCGTGCATCTCCGCCGTACAGTCTTGATGTGGTCTCCCGATCTTCAGGCGCGTTGCCTTCCACATTCGAGTCAAGCAACAAAAGATCGCAGCGCCCGACCTTTACCTGCCAGACCTTGGCGCGGATGCCGCCGCTGCGGGTGACAATCTGAATTTCGACGGGCAATCCGTTCTTGCCGATCGCGGGCTGCATCGACAGCTGATTCACGTCGGTCTGCAGATACTCTTCGTGCTGCCATCCTTTTACGTCGAGGCGCTGCAGAAAGTAGCCTTGCCCGTAGAACAAGCCGATGCCGATGAGTGGAATTCCAAGATCGGACGCACTCTTGATGTGATCGCCGGCGAGGACACCGAGGCCGCCGGAGTAAATCGGCAACGACTCATGCAGTCCAAACTCAGCCGAGAAATAGGCAATGGGGCGCGGCCGCAAAACGCCGGCGTTCGCGGAACCCCATGTTTTATCGGCGTGCAGATACTCCTGCTGGCGCCGGTAAACGTAGTTGATCCTGCTGTGCAGCGCCAGCTCCGTCGCACGGCGTTCAATTTCACGGAGCGGCATTTCATTCAGCAGTGAAATCGGGTTCTGGTTCAGCTCGCGCCAGCGTGTCGGGTTCAAATCGCGAAACAAGCTCACGCAGTCGTGATCCCAGCTCCACCACGGATTGCGCGCCAGCGCCCAAAGGCGTTCCTGCACCGGTGCGATAAACCGGTCTACCGTTCGCGCTTCGCTCACCACCGGCGCCACCTGGTTGGCCGCTTCCGCGAGCATGCGAATTTCATTTTCCCGATAGGCACGCGGTTCGCGCGTTTGAACCACGAGAACCCCCTGCAGCACGCCGCGATCGATGAGTGGCACTCCGAGGAACGAATGAAATTCGTCTTCGCCTGCCTCACTGAAATATTTAAAACGCGGATGGTTGCGGGCGTCGGTCACTGCCACTGGCTTTACCTGTTCGGCGACGAGTCCGGTCAATCCTTCATGCAGGGGCATGCGGAGTGTGCCAATGCAACTTGGATGCAACCCGACGGTCGCGGCCAAAACGACGTTGGAGCGATCAGGCTCAAGTAGATAAGCCGAGCACACATCGGTCCTGAAGCGCTTGGCAATCAAGGCCACGACGTTGGCCAGCGTGTCGGCGGGTTTGCCTCCCTCAGCTGCGAGGTTCGAGATTTCCTCCAAAGTCAAAACGAGACTGGCATCTGTCGCTTCAAATATCTGGGTCATCGCTTGCACTCGCCTTTCTCGTAGATAAATAGGTCGGGACCGCTGTTGTTGACACATCGGCCTCGCTGCGACAAAGGGCTATTGCTACAGCAAGTTGCCGGATTTTTAGCTTTGAGGGAAAGATTTCCCGTTCGTCGTTTCGGGATAGATTCGAAGATATCACCATCTTCGCTAATCGGAAATCAGGATGGCATGAAGAAATGAGCGGCCGGGATGGCAAGCTCCGCAAAAGATTCCACCGATGAGCAGAAGAGTTCAGGTCGGCACGATGAAGCTAAAAGCTAGAAACTAATTGCCAGCAGTTGCCCTTAGTCTCCGTGCGCTTCTTCAAGCTCCGAGCCAACCCGGTGCAGTTTCATGAATCGCCATTGCAGCTTGTCAAAGAACAGGTAGACAACTGGAGTGGTGAACAGGGTAAGCGCCTGGCAAACCATGAGGCCACCGACGATTGTGATGCCCAGTGGTCTGCGCAGTTCCGATCCGACACCCATTCCGATGGCCAGGGGCATACCGCCGAACATGGCAGCGAAAGTGGTCATCATAATTGGCCGGAAGCGCAGCAGCGCGGCACGATAAATTGCGTCTATAGACGACATGCCCAGCTCGCGTTCAGCCTGCAGCGCAAAGTCGATCATCATTATGGCGTTCTTGATGACCAGCCCGATGAGAAGAATGATTCCGATGAGCGCGATGATGCTCAAGTCCGTCCCGGTGATCAGCAACGCCAAAATAGCACCCGCGCCTGCCGGCGGCAGCGTAGAGAGAATCGTCAACGGATGGATGAGGCTCTCGTACAGAATGCCGAGCACGATGTAAACCGTAACGATGGCCGCCAGAATCAGAAGCGGCTCGTTCCTGATCGAGTCCTGAAACGCCTGTGCTGTTCCCTGGAAGCTGGCGTGAATACCCGACGGCATTCCCATTTCACGCGACGCTTTTTCGAGAGCCGATACCGCATCGCCCAGCGCTACATTGGGAGCCAGGTTGAACGTAAGCGTAATGGCAGGATACTGCCCTTGATGGTTCACCTGCAGTGCGGCATTGCGGCTTTCATAGTGAGCAATGGTCGATAGCGGGACCATGCGGGATGTGGTTGGTGCGCCTGCGCCGGTTGTGGTGCCAGCACTTGGTGTAACACCGCTGGAAATGATGCTGCCGGCGCTGCCGCCGCTGGCAGTGTTCCCTACGTTGCTGGCAGTGCTTGAGGAAATCGCGCTGCTGGCGCTACCACCACTGGATGTGCTTCCTATGGCGCTGGAAAAACTGCTAGCGGGACCGCTGCTACCTGCAGGACCGCCGCCGCCGGTTGCGCCGCCGGTTTTAATGTATATCCCGTTAAGCGCGTCCGGGCTCTGGCTATATTTTGGGTCCACTTCCATGACAACGAAGTACTGATTCAAGCCGGTGTACATGGTGGAGACTTGGCGCTGGCCGAATGCGTCGTACAGCGTCGCATCGATCATTTGCGCGGTAATGCCCAGACGCGAAGCCGCATCGCGATCAATGACCAGGCTGGTCACCAATCCGCGATCCTGCTGGTCTGTTGATACGTCGCGCAATTCCGGCAAGGCCCTCATGCGGTTCTGCAGCATGGGCGCCCACGTATTCAGCTCGCGCAGGTCCTCGTCGGAAAGTGTGTACTGATACTGCGATGCGCCGCCACGGCCACCGATCTGCAAATCCTGCTGTGCCTGCAAAATGAGGGTTGCGCCGGGAACGCTGGTCAGCTTGCGCCTTAGCCGGTTTACCACCTGGTCGGCAGTAACGTGGCCGGGCCGGTCGGCGAGCGGCTTGAGCGCGATGTTCATGCTGCCCACGTTGTTGCTTCCGCCTCCAGGGCCGCCGCCGCCAACATTGGCCGACACGGACTGGATCGCCGGATCTTCCAGCGTCATCTGGGCAAGTTGCTTCTGCTTCACCTTCATGGCGTCAAAGCTGATGTCCTGCGCAGCCATCGTTCTTCCGCCGAGACGGCCTGTGTCCTGTTGCGGGAAAAATCCCTTTGGCACAACCAAGTAGAGATACACATTCAGCACCGCGATACCAACTGCGATGCCCAGCACCAGCCATTGATGACCAAGGACTTTGCGTAGCGCCATCGCATACTCGTCGTGCAGCCAGTTGAATGCCTTCTCGTTGAAGCGATAAATGGCTCCGTGACGCTGTGCGCCTTTGGGCTTGAGGAATCGCGCGCAAAGCATCGGTGTGGTCGTGAGCGAAAGGAACATCGACACCGCAATGGCGACTGAGAGCGTCATCGCAAATTCGCGGAACAGCTTGCCCACAACGCCGCCCATGAGCAAGATGGGCGTGAAAACCGCAATCAGAGAGAGGCTCATGGAGAGCACCGTGAAGCCGATCTCTTTCGATCCCTTCATGGCTGCTTCAAAGGGCTGCAAGCCCATTTCAAGGTAGCGTGTAATGTTTTCGATGACCACGATGGCGTCGTCGACCACGAACCCGGTGGCGACGGTGAGCGCCATTAGCGAAAGGTTATCGATGGTATAGCCGGCCAGGTACATCACGCCGAAGGTGCCTACCAGCGAGAGCGGCACGGCTACCGATGGAATGATTGTGGCCCAGATTTCGCGCAGGAACAGGAACACGACCAACACCACCAGCAGTACGCTGATGCAGAGTGAGGTTTCCACATCGCGCACGCTGGAACGAATGGTGGCGGTGCGATCCATAGCGACTTCAATCTTGATAGTGGGAGGAATAGCTGCCTGCAGATGCGGCAGTTCCCGCATGACATTGTCAACGGTTTCAATGACGTTCGCGCCGGGGATTTTGAACACCATCAGCTGAACGGCTTCTTTTAATTCGCCGGTGGGGCCCTTGAGGGGATTGATGCCTGCTACGCCGGCCGTGAGGATATTCGAAACACTGTCCGATAACGTCCCTACATCTGAAACTCGGACCGGAGCTCCAGTTGCCCTGTTATATCCGACGAGGATCGACGCATAATCCTCGGCTTTGAAGATTTGATCATTGTCGTAAATGGCCCAGCGATTCTGTTCGTCCTGAAAGGCGCCTTTCGGCCGATTAGCATTTGCCCCGGCGAGTGCTGTACGCACCGCTTCAAGGCCGATGCCGGTGTTGGCCAGCAGCAGCGGATTCAATTCCACGCGCACCGCAGGACTTGAGCTCCCGCCCACAAACACCTGCCCAACGCCATCGATCTGCGACATCTTTTGCGCCAGGATGGAGTCCGCCATGTCGTAAATCTGTGGCTTCGGAACCACATCCGAAGTCATGGTCATAATGAGAATCGGCTGATCGGCGGGATTCGCTTTGCGGTAGCGGGGGTTTTGCGGCAGATACGAAGGCAGCTGGCTGCGTGCCGCATTGATGGCCGCCTGCACGTCGCGAGAGGCGGCGTTGATGTCGCGATTGATGTCGAACTGGAGCGTAACGTTAGCCGAACCAAGCGAACTCGTCGAGGTCATCTGGTTGACGCCGGCGATGCGGCCAAACTGCCGTTCAAGAGGTGTGGCAACGGCAGACGCCATGGTTTCAGGACTTGCGCCCGGCAGTCCGGCCATTGCGCCGATGACGGGCATATCCACGTCAGGCAACGAGGCCACGGGGAGCACCGTGTACGCCACGGCGCCAGCCATGAGCAATGCCATGCTCAGCAGCGAAGTTGCTACCGGTCGCTTGATGAATGGTGCGGATAGATGCATCCTGTGATCTCCTAGTCCGCACTTACCGTTTGATGTTGCGGCTCAGCCACGCTTAGATCGCGAGGCTTCAACCGTGTTGCCAACCGGTCAAAATAAAGGTAGACAACCGGAGTGGTGAACAGAGTGAGCATTTGCGAAAAAATAAGTCCGCCGACGATGGTGATGCCGAGGGGCAAGCGAAGCTCTGCGCCCACGCCGCCACCCAAAGCCAGCGGCAGGCCGCCCAGCAGCGCGGCCATGGTGGTCATGATGATAGGACGGAAGCGCAGCAGGCAGGCCTGGAAAATAGCGGCCTCGGCTGTCTTGCCTTCTTCGCGCTCCGCCTGCAACGCAAAGTCGATCATCATAATGGCGTTCTTCTGCACAATACCGATCAGCAGGATAATGCCGATGAGCGCAATCACGCTGAAATCAACCTTCGTAATCATCAGCGCCAGCAAGGCGCCCACGCCTGCCGAGGGTAGCGTGGAGATGATCGTGATCGGGTGAATGTAGCTTTCGTACAGAACGCCTAGAACTATATAAACGGTGATCAACGCCGCCAGAATCAGCAGCGGTTCGTTTGCCAGCGAGGTCTGAAATGCTGCGGCCGTTCCCTGGAAGCTGGCGTAGATCGACTCCGGCATTTGTATCCGGTCTTCGACGCGCTTGACTGATTTAATGGCGTCGCCCAGCGCCCTGCCGGGAGCCAGGTTAAAGCTCACGATGGTGGAAGGGAACTGATCGAGATGGCCGATTGAAAGCTGCGCGTGCGCCTGCTCCCAATGGGCGATCTGGCCCAGTGGAACTTGCGTTCCGCTGCTGGACCGAACGTACAGTTTGTTTAAAGTGGCTGGATCGGTCTGAAATCGCGGTGCTACTTCCATGACCACGTGGTACTGGTTCAACTGAGTAAAGATGGTGGAAACTTGGCGCTGTCCAAACGCGTCGTAAAGGGTGTTATCCACGTCCGCCATTGCGATACCGAGCCGCGACGCTGTGTCGCGATCGATCACCAGTTGTGCCGCCAATCCCTGGTCCTGCAGATCGCTGGCTACGTCGGTTACGTCTGGCTCCTTGCTTAGTTCTTCCACCATTTTGCGTGTGTAGGTGGCCAACTCCGCCTGGTCAGGATCTTCCATCGCGTACTGGAATTGAGTCCGGCTGACGCGGTCTTCCACGGTGAGATCTTGCAGCGGCTGCAGAAACAACTGAATCCCCTGCACCTTGTTTACCTGGCCCTGCAAGCGATGGATGATGTCTGTGGCCGATTCCTTGCGTTCTTCGAGCGGCTTGAGCGTGATCTGGATGCGTCCTGAGTTCAGCGTGGTGTTGGTGCCGTCAACGCCGATGAACGATGAGACGTTGTCGACTGCCTGATCCTGACGGACCACGTCTACGAGTTGCTGCTGCAGTCTCGACATGGCGGTGAAACTGACGTTTTGCGGCGCTTCAGAAATGCCAAGGAGCACGCCTGTGTCCTGCACCGGGAAGAATCCTTTCGGCACGACAATGAACAGGAGGACCGTGGCCACAAATGTCGATATGGTTACGATCAGCGTCGCAAATCGATGCCGCAGGATAACCGTCAATGCTCGCCCGTAAGCGGCAATGATGGAGTTGAACACCTTTTCTGACCAGTGATAGAAGCGTGTCTGATTGGCTGTCTTTTTGTCTTGCAGAATACGCGAGCACATCATGGGCGTCAGCGTGAGCGACACCAGCGCGGATACCAGAATGGTGACCGCCAGCGTGATGGCAAATTCGCGGAACAGGCGCCCCACCACGTCGCTCATGAACAGCAGCGGAATGAGCACGGCGATCAGCGAAACCGTCAGCGACATAATGGTGAAGCCGATCTGTTCACTGCCCTTCAACGCCGCTTCCATCGGGCTGTCGCCTTCTTCGATAAAGCGTGAAATGTTCTCGATCATCACGATGGCGTCGTCCACTACGAAGCCCGTGGAGATGGTCAACGCCATCAGCGTGAGGTTGTTGAGCGAGTAGCCCAGCAGATACATCACGCCGAACGTGCCTACAATCGAGAGCGGCACCGAGACCGACGGAATAATGGTGGCAGCAATGTTGCGCAGGAACAGGAAGATGACCATGACGACCAGCGCCACGGTAAGCATCAGCTCAAATTCCACGTCCTTGACTGACGCGCGAATAGTGAGCGTTCTGTCAGTGAGTACGTGTACCTGGATCGCCGCCGGCAGCGCGGTTTGCAGTTGCGGCAGCAGCTTGCGAATGCGGTCGACGACTGCGATGATGTTCGCGCCCGGCTGGCGCTGAACATTCACAATGACGGCGGGATGCTGGCCCATCCATGCGGCCTGCTGATTATTTTCCGCAGCGTCAACAATGGTGGCCACGTCAGAAGCGCGCACCGGCGCTCCGTTGCGATAAGCCACAATGACGGGCTTGTAATCATTGCTCGAGAGCAGCTGATCGTTGGCGCCGATCGTAAAAGTCTGCCGCGATCCGTTCAGCGTGCCCTTGGCCTGGTCCACATTGGCGGCAGCCAGCGCTGTGCGCACGTCCTCAGGGCTCAGGTTGTACGCCGCCAGTTGCGTCGGATTCACCTGGATGCGCACCGCGGGCTTCTGTCCGCCGGCAATCGACACCAGGCCAACGCCCGTGACCTGCGAGATTTTCTGCGCCAGGTTGGTATCGGCCGCGTCTTCAATCTTGTCCAGCGGCAAACTGTCTGATGTCAGCGCCAGCGTCAGAATCGGCGCATCAGCCGGGTTTACCTTGCTATAAATCGGAGGATTCGGCAGGTCACTGGGCAGAAAGCTGTTGCCCGCGTTGATGGCGGCCTGCACTTCTTGCTCGGCAACGTCGATGCTCTCTTCAAGGTTGAATTCGAGGGTAATGACCGAACCGCCGCCCGAACTCTCAGAAGTCATCTGTTTAAGGCCCGGCATTTGACCGAATTGCCGCTCAAGAGGAGCCGTGACCGACGAGGCCATGACCTCCGGGCCGGCTCCCGGATAAAACGTGAGCACCTGGATGATGGGGTAATCGACCTGCGGCAGAGCCGAAATCGGCAACTGCTGGAACGCCACTCCGCCGGCAAGCAGAATAGCCGCCATCAGCAGCGAGGTCGCTACCGGGCGCAGGATGAACGGCCGGGAGGGACTGAGGCTCACTGCTGCTCCTTATTGTTGCGATGATGACCGTTCGGACCACCATTTGGATTGCTGCCGGCGCCTGCCGGCGCAGCCGAGTTGGTCATCGTCTGCGGATGCCGCGCCGCGCCTGCCTGGCCTGCTCCCTCGCCGGGTGCAGCTCCCGGTGCCGCGTTCGGTCCGGCGCCTTGTCCGCGTCCACCGGCGCCGCCCTGTCTGGCTTGGCTTACGATCACCTGAGCGCCCGCCCGCAGGCGGTCTGCGCCATCCACCACAATCTTCTGCCCGGCATCAAGACCGCTATCGATGATGCTCAGTTGCCCTTGCACTAGGCCCACCTTGATGTTCTGAATCTTCGCCGTGCCGTTCTCGCCCTTCTCATCCGTATCTGCCAGCCAGACGAAGGTTCCCTGAACGCCATTCTGGACTGCCGCGGATGGGATCACCAGCGCATTGGGCCGCTGTTCCATCACCAGGTGAATGTTTACAAACTGGTTCGGGAACAGGGCATCATCTGTATTAGGGAACACAGCCTTCAGCTTCGCCGTTCCTGTGGCGGTATCAATCTGGTTGTCTGCTGTAAGCAGGTAACCCGTGGCCAGCTTTTGAGTGTCGGCCTGGTCATAGGCATCCACCGCCAGACGATGGTCCGCACGCAACTTGCCTAGTACATTGGGCAGTTGATTCTGAGGCAGGGTGAAATAAACAGCGATTGGATGGAATTGGTTGATGACGACCAGGTTGGTGGTATTCGCGGTAATGATGTTGCCCGGGTCCACCAGGCGCAAACCTATGCGCCCATCCACAGGCGACTGAATAGAACACCAGCTCAACTGCAGTTGGGCATTCTCTACGGCGGCCTTATCAGAAGAGATGGCGCCCTCATATTGCCCCTGGGCAGCCTGGTAGGTTTCCATCTGTTCCTTTGAAACAACACCAGCGTTAAACAGGGCCTGGTAGCGGGCAAACTCGGCCTGGGCATTCTTCAGCAGGGCCTGATCGTGTGCCAGCGCGCCGTTGGCCTGATCGAGCGCGGTCCTGAACGGTCTCGGGTCTACCTCCATGATCGTTTGCCCGGCACGCACTTCCTGGCCTTCAGTAAATCTGACTGGCAACAACTGTCCGCTTACCCGCGCCTTGACGGTGACGCTCATGTTGGGCGTGACCGTGCCAAGGGCAGTCAGGTAGATGGGCATGGGCCGCTGAACAACTGGAACTACCTGCACCGGCACTGGTCGATTGAGCAGCGCGTTTGCCTGGCGCGTGCTTGTGGCCGCCGCCTGCTGCTGGTTGTTATAGATTCGCCAAACCACGAAGCCCACAAGCCCGGTTAACACCAGGAAGATAATAATGCGAAGCCACGGGCTCTTTTTTGTTGGGGGCTCCGCGGGTGTGCCGATTTCAGACCTGTAGTGTTCCTGAGTCGTTTCGATGGGCATGGTGTCGTTTCTCTTAGTCTTCCTTAATTTTTTGTTTCCGGAGGGCGGGGCGAGATTGGTCTGATCTATTTATAGTCAGACAATTCGCCTACGTCTTTACGGACGTACAGAATTCATGAAAGGTTTCGATTTCTACCGCATCGTGAAAGCAGCTGGCTTCCTGTTACAAAAGCCGTTACAAACGCAACGAAGCATCCGATATACCAGATGAAGTCGCGATTTATTGTAAGCGAATGGACCTCCGCACAGGCAATGGAGACACTCCAAACGTCAGCAGGACGGCTGCCAAATTGGATGCATGTTGATGAACCGCAGTTATTGCTCCGATTTCTTGCGGTCATCCAAATCGAAAGACGCCGTCCTAATTTTGCACCAGCATTGGTGCAAACTTAAGACATCTAAGCTGTCGCGTCTTCAGTTTCGTCCTCATGCAGATTGGCCGAGTTGGGCGCGACCGGTACTTCAGGCGGAACCGTCCCGTGTGGCAATGTCTGGTGAGGCAAGTGGATTCCGTCCTGAGCAAGCAGAGCATCGTAAACGGGCGTGGGCCGCCAGTGCCGTGCGAGGGCGAAAGCGCTCATATTTGCGATCATGAGGGGCAGCACCAGCCCATAGCCGCCGGTCATTTCAAACACGATCAGAACCGAAGTCATGGGAGCACGGACAATGCCGGCAAACACCGCTCCCATGCCCACGATGGCGAAGGCGCCGATCGCATCCGTCGAGTGATGGAAAACGGCCACATCGAGATAGCCCACGCATCCGCCCAACATGGCGCCCATGAACAAGGAAGGCGCGAAGATGCCTCCCGACCCTCCGCTGGAATATGAGCAGACCGTGGCCAGCAGTTTAAGCACACAGAATAGAGCCATAAACAGAAGCGGCATGGTTCCGGTGAGTGCTAGTTCAAGAGTTCCGTAGGGATCCCCGGCGATCCCATTCAGGTGAAAGAGCTGAAGTCCTACCGCTGCCAAAGCGCCGGTCGCCAAACCACCCAGTGCCGGATGCACCCACCGAGGCACGGCGTGAACTCTTTAAACCGAACCCTCAACCATAGAAGTGAATCGGTGAAAGCGATCGAAACCAAGGCCGCCAGTACGCCCAACAGCGCGTACCAGATTAAAGAAGAAGAGTTTCCGAGCACGTAGGGCCGGGGCACGTGGAACACGGGCCTCGATCCCAGGATGGAGTGCTCCACTACGGCCGCCAAAGCTGCAGCCACAATCACGCCGGAGAGCATGGTCTGGTCGAGATCGCCGATCAGCTCTTCCAGCGTGAACGTAATGGCAGCAATGGGCGCGTTGAATGCGGCTGCGATGCCGGCGGCCATGCCGACGGAAGCCATGCGCCGATGGAATTGCGGGTTAAGTCGCGCCGCCCTTGCCAACATGCTGCTGACGCCCGCGCAGATTTGGACTGTTGGCCCTTCAAGTCCCAACGAAGCGCCCGAGCCGATCTGAAGGGCGCATAGAACGAACTTGCCGATTGTTTCCCTGACCGAGATGAGACCCGAGCGAAGCGCAAAGGCTACTTTGACCTGCGGAATACCGCTGCCGGCCGCCGCTGGAGCCCAATAGGTTAATCCTAGGCCCACCATCAGACCGCCTATACCCGGAGTAAGAATGGTCCAGAAGATCCAACTATGCCCAGGCGCCGCATTGGCACGGTTGATGAGCAGCTTCTCAAGCCATCCAATGCTGAGGTGAAAGGCGACTGCGGCCAAGCCGCACAGACCACCCGCCAGAATCGTAAACGCCAGCAGACGCTGCTGCTCATTGGGCAAGCGTCGAATGACCCACGCCAGAAAGCGGGGCCAATAACTTGCGATTCCCTGCCAGCAGCTCAATGCAAGCGGACCTCGTGGGGAACGGAGCGCAGGTTCCCTATTCAGGATGGGCACAGATAGGACCGCACGCCCAAAAAAGTGAACACAGTAAAGTCAGATGCAGGGGATGCATTCAC
This sequence comes from Occallatibacter sp., assembly GCA_017883405.1. Taxonomy (GTDB): domain Bacteria; phylum Acidobacteriota; class Terriglobia; order Terriglobales; family Acidobacteriaceae; genus Telmatobacter. Next base: position 22,235 of record JADGNO010000027.1, read on the forward strand.
ATCCTGCAGAGGGACGACCAACTTCACGATCCAGAATATCGCGCCATCGCCACAGGGGGCCTTGAGTACGGGAGAACGCTGCGAAAAGTACCGGCGGCAGCGCAGGTGATCCTCCGCCGGTTCATTCACAAGCTCGTCTTCTAGTTTGTAGCTATTTCGACCAGCTCGACGCGCCGGTTCTTGGCTCGCCCATCTTCACTTCTATTGGTGGCTACCGGCGCATACGGTCCCGCGCCAAACGGAATCATCCGCGCGCTTGCCACGCCGTTCTTGGTCACCAATGCGGTGACCACCGCCTGCGCTCGCGCCTGAGAAAGCTTCACGTTCGCCGCCGGATCGCCCACCATGTCGGTGTGGCCAACGACAAAGACCTTCAGCTGCGGCTGGTCCTTCAGCAGTTTTGCAATCTCGCCCAGCGCTGGGCCCGATTCAGGCTGCAAGTCAGACTTGCCGGTATCGAAATAGATGCCATAGATGGCGACTTCACCACTTTCACTCAGTCCCTGGGTAATCGCCGCCGCATCCATGACCACTTCCTGCTTCATGCCTTCTTTTTCCACGATCCTGAGGTAAATACACATGCCGCTCGGAATGTTTGAGTGGCTCACTTCCATCCAAACTTCTTTGTCGACCTTTTTCATGCGCATGGTTGCAGTGTCATCACCTTCGTAGAGCACCTGCCCGCCTGCGGTGCGCACAGCGTTCTCAAAATTGCGCAAGATCTGAAGACCACTTGGCATGCTTGCGCCGTCTTTCAGGTTGTAGCGGAAATCGTACTTGTGTCCCTCAACCTTCACTTCCTTCGTATTGTTCCCGTCTTTCACCGTGTAGGTGTAAGCATCGAAGGGCAACTCTGTGTATTCGTAAACGAAGTAGCCGGGCATGCGGCTGACGCCCGGATAATCTTTGGACCCAGCCACGTCATCCTGGCAAAATGCGGTGGACGCAAACGCGGCGGCAGCCAGCGCAATCAGAAAACTCCGCAAAATTGTTTTCATATTCTCCCCGTGTGCTGCTGTGGTGCGAGGTGCAGATTGGGTTCAAGCCTGATAGCGTCGCGCCGCAAGACCGAAGGCGACAAAATCAGGACGCCACTATTGACCTCTGGGGATTCGCGGCGAATATAGGAGAATTGCCAACGCAATGCAAGCGAATAAGTGCGGCGTCATGGAGGTAGAGGCGCGTAAGGCCCGCCTTGCGCGTGCTACATTGAAATTCCACGGAGGACATTTTGATGGCCGCTGGGGTCCATCTTCCAGGCAGTGGGGAGACCATTGATCTGCAGCAGCAGGTAGCCCGCCTGCAGGCACTGCTCGAAGCTTCACGTCAGGTGCACTCTACCATTCACGAAACGGAAGTGCTTGAGCAGGTACTGCGCATTGTCGTCCGCGAACTGGAAATGGCGGGTGCTGCATTTCCGCACGCCGGCCTTGTTTACGGTGACGACCCGAGCGCCGGCGGCGCATCTGCCGATACTCTGTTGAGCTGGCCTCTTCCCGATCGCGCCGGCAATTCCATGGCCGAGCTCGTAGTAGCTCCGCCGGATGGCCGCGGGCTCACAATCTATGAGTCGGACTTCATAGAGGGCCTCGCCCTGCAAGCCGCGGTTGCAGTTGAAACTGCCCGCAGTCACAAACGCAACCTCGAGTTCGCGCGCGTGCAGCAGGATCTGGATGCGGCCCGCTCAATCCAGCGCTCGCTTTTGCCGAACCGGCTGCCTGAAATTGCAGGCTATTCGCTCGCCTTCCGTTCCGATACCTGCTACGAAGTGGGCGGAGACTATCTCGACATGGTGGAGCAGCCGGATGGCAAGCTGCTCATCGTTGTAGCCGACGTGGCCGGCAAGGGACTGGCTTCTGCAATCTGGTCTGTCAGCTTTCGCTCGTCGTTGCGCGGAATGGCTGTCGCCGGCATGCCTCTGGACGAATTGGCTACGCGGATGAATCAGCATCACTGGAGCGAAGGCGAAGAGGCGCGCCGCCGTTACGTTACCGCCATCTTCCTCCGCCTGGATCCCGCTTCCGGTGAAATTGAAGTTGTGAACGCCGGCCACAATCCTGGCTTCCTTGTTGAGCCCGGCGCCGAGCCGCACCAGTTCAATGCCGTCGGAACTCCCCTGGGCCTGCTGCCCGGCATGCAGTACAAGTCAGAAAAGCGGACATTCGCGAAGGGCGCGCGTCTGCTTTTCTATACCGATGGATTGACTGAGGTCTTCAAAGGGGATGAGGAGTATGGGCCGGAACGCCTTCTGAATGAATTTTTTACGTGTTCCGAGACGAAAGCCGATGATATTCTCGACTCACTGTGGCGCGCAATTAAGGACTTCTCTGATGGCGGTCCGCAATCGGACGATATGACCGCTCTCACGCTTTGCCGGGTAACTGGTCCTGGAACGGAGTCGCCGGAATGAGCGAGTCAAAACCGACTTCGGTTGAGGTGCGGCTGCCTTCACGGCTCGGTTATGAGAAAGTGGCCATGAGCACCGCCGCCGCCGTCGCCAAGCTCGTGGGCCTGCAACCCGACCGGATCGAAGATTTGAAAACCGCCGTTGCCGAGGCGTGTATTAACGCTATCGAACACGGCAACCGGCTCAACGAAAAACTCTCTGTCGGGGTCATCCTTTCGGCAAGCGACGACGTCCTTGAAGTAAAAGTGATTGACGATGGTAAGGGCATGAAGGGCCAGCCGGTCAAGCCGGACATCGATCGCAAAATGCATGGCGAAGAAGATCCCCGCGGCATGGGCATGTTTCTTATCCAGGCCCTGGTGGACGAAGCAGAATGGGTAGCCGGCATCGATGGCAAAAGCAGTTATGTCCGCCTGGTCATCCGGCTCGATAAAGATTCGTAGCAAGTTGTCGGTCCCCTATCCTTGAAAGAAAACGGAGAACAACATCGTGCAGAGCGAAACCAAGTCGCGCGCTGAACAACTCACCTCCCCAGCAGGAAATCCGGTCACCGTCCTCCGCTTCGAAGGCGATATTGCGAGCACTTCGAAAGAAGCCGTTCTGGGCGCCTATCAAGCGTTGCCCAAGGCTGAAGTCAAGCGTGTGGTGCTGGACTTTACGAAGGTGGATTACATCAATTCCAGCGGCATCGCGCTGGTGATTCAACTGCTGATTGAAGCAGCAAACTCCGGGCAGAAGGTGTGCGCCTTTGGCTTGTCCCCGCACTTCGTCAAGGTGTTTACGATGGTGGGCATTACCAAGTATGCGGGTCTGTTCCCCACCCAGGCTGAAGCCTTGGCCACGATGTAGTTTTCCGCGGACCGACCTTGCATATGCAATGCCGGTTGCGCCAAGAACGTCCTGCGTGATCGTCGCGCCCAGAAGCAGTAATTCGACGTTGATAGCGGTTCGATTCTTGAATGCCATCAAGGAATGCAGTGTCCCTTCGCGCAAGCCGGGGGCAGACCGCGACCAGCTGAGAGCTACAATCTCATCATGAATCTCGACGCGATCCAGGCAGCACTGCGCGAGTCCAACATCGACGGCTGGCTGTTCTACGATCATCATCATCGCGATCCCATCGCCGCCCACATCCTTGGTCTCGATCCCAACGCGCACATCACGCGCCGCTGGTACTACTTCATTCCAGCCGCAGGCGAACCGCGTAAGCTTGTGCACCGCATTGAGCAGGGCCGCCTGGATTCCTTGCCCGGTAGTCGCGTCCTCTACTCCGGCTGGCAGGAGCTGGCGGTGCGCATTGAGGCCATGCTCTCCGGCTTCAGCACCATCGCCATGCAGTACTCGCCCAACAACGACATCATGTATATCTCCATGGTGGATGCGGGCACCGTCGAGTTTGTTCGCAGTCTCGGCAAGCGCATCGTGAGCTCCGCCAACCTGGTGAGCCAGTTTGAAGCCGTGCTCTCGGCAGAGCAGATGGAGACGCACTCCGTAGCCCAACGCGCCATCGACAACATTCTTGCCGAGGGCTGGCAGGAGATCGCCCGCTACCTGCGCCCCTCGTTTGGCAGTCCTGTTCCGTACACGGAATACGATCACGTGCAGTGGCTGGCAAACGCGATGCGCCGCGAAGGATTGATCTGGGAACACGGTCCAAACGTCAGCGTCAACGCCAACTGCTCCGACTCGCACTACGAGCCCACAGCCGACAACACCGCGCGTATCAACGACGGCGACTTCGTCCTCATCGACATCTGGGGCCGTCTTGAAAACCCCGGCAGCGTTTATTACGACATCACATGGACAGGCGTCGTAGGCCGCGAGCCATCGGAGCGCGAACAGCTTGTATTTGAAACCGTGCGCAACGCACGCGATGCCGCCATCGCCGCGGTTGAGCAGGCATTTGCGCAAGATCGTCCGATACGCGGCTTTGAGGCCGATGATGCTGCGCGTGCTGTGATTACTGCCGTCGGTTTTGGCGACTACTTTACGCATCGCACCGGCCACAACATCGCAGAAGAAATCCATGGGCCCGGCGCGCATCTTGACAATCTTGAAACCCACGACGAGAGCCTCTTGTTGCCCAACACCTGCTTCTCCGTCGAGCCTGGCATCTACCTGCCCGACTTCGGCGTGCGCAGCGAGATCGACATGATGACCGCGCCCGGCAAGGCCTGGGTGACCGGCAAAATCCAAACCGAACTAGTGCGAATTTAAGGGCAGAAACTGAAGAGATGAAATCCAGATAACCCGCAGATTCAGATCCCTGGCCCCTGACATCTGAACCCTGTTTTCAGGTCGTATACTTACCGCATGCCTCTCCCGGGCAATGAGCTTATTGCGCTTCTGGTGGCTA